>PLEM01000321.1 GCA_003137035.1 Bryobacterales bacterium
GCTCCTTGCCGGTCCCGCTTTCGCCGTATATGAGCACCCGGCCGTTGGTGCCGGCCATCAGCCGCAACTGCTGACGGAGCGCTTTCATGGGCACGCTTTCGCCGACGATGCTGTACTTGGACTGGGTGGAGTCTTTCAGCCGCTGGTTCTCCAGTTCCAGCCTGCGGTGCTCGGTGGCATTCTTCACCACGATCGAGACCTTGGGGATGGTCAGCGGCTTCTCCAGAAAATCGAATGCGCCGAGCTTGGTGGAGCGGACCGCGGTCTCGATGGTGCCGTGGCCGGAGATCATGACCACCAGGGGGCGGTCGGCGAACGGGATCTCCTGGATGCGCGCCAGCGCCTCCAGCCCGTCGATGCCGGGCAGCCAGACGTCCAGCAGCACCAGGTCGTAGCTCTGCCGCGCCAACTCATCGAGGCACGCTTCGCCGCTCGCCACCGCGGAGGCCTGATGCCCCTCGTCCTCCAGCACGCCGCAGAGCGACTGGCGGATGCCGGGCTCGTCGTCGACCACCAGGATGCGCACGCGCTTCATGCCACCACTCCTTTCCGTTCGGGAGCCGGGGCCGTCTCCTCGGCCGCCACAATGGAGGGCATCTCGACGATAAAGCGCGCCCCCTGCGGCTGGTTGTCCTCCACCCGGATGGTCGCGTTGTGCTCGGTAAGAATGCGGCTGACAATCGCCAGTCCCAGGCCGGTGCCACGGCCTTTGGTGGAGAAATAGGGCAGGAACAGCCGGTCCTTCTCCTCCGGCGAAATGCCGCAACCGGTGTCGGCGACAGTCAGTTCGATGGTCTCCGGGCCGCTGGCCTGGGTGGTGACGTAGAGGCCCTTCAGCAAGGAATCCTGCATCGATTCGGCGGCGTTGTCGACCAGGTTGACCACGACCCGCTTGAACTGCTCCCGGTCGATGTTGACGGCCGGCAGGTTGACGGCGAGTTGCTTGTGGATCTCGATGCCATCCAGCCTTCCCGTGAATACTGCCAGGGCCGCCTCCACCACCTCGTTCAGGTCCGCGGGCGCCCGCTGCGCGGTGGGAAACCCGGCGAACTGCGAGAATTCGTTGACCAGCGTCTTTACCGACTCCACTTCGGCGCCGATGGTGGCCGTGCATTCCCGCAGAATGCGCTCCGACTCGGGCGGCAGCGCCAGGCGGTCGAGCTGCCGCGCTATGCGCTCCCCACACAGCGCGATGGGGGTGAGCGGGTTCTTGATCTCGTGGGCGACGCGGCGGGCCACTTCCTGCCAGGCGGCCATCCTCTGGACGCGCAGCAGATCGGAACTGTCCTCCAGCACGACCACGAATCCCGAGGTCAATCGCTCCTCCAGAGCCGCCACGGTCACCGACAGGTGCAGCGTGCCCCGCTGGCTCTTCATCTCGAGCTGCCGAGCCGCCACTCCGGTGCGCCGGGCTCGCTTCATCATGTACTTGATGTCGGTGGTATCTTCGCGCGTGAACAGATCCTCCAGGCGCGACGCCTCCGCCACCTTGGCCTCCGGGAAAAGCTGGTGCAGCGCGCGGTTCACACGGAGGATGCTGCCGTCCGAGGAAATCGAGATGACGCCGGTGGGGATGCTCTCCAGAATGGCTTCCGTAAACCGCCGCCGCCGCTCCAGCTCGCGGCTATTGGCCTCCAGCGCGTGCGTCATCTCGTTGAACGCGCGCACTAGAGTGGCCAGCTCGTCGGTCGCGTTCACCTGCACGCGGTAATTCAGGTTGCCGCGGCGCACCTCCCCGGCGGCCTCCAGCAGCGCGGTGATAGGGTTGGAGATCTGCTTGGAGAGAAACAGAGCGATCCAGGTGGCGAAGAACAGGATGAACAGCGTGATCAGCGCCAGCAGCAGCAGGTAGAAGTTGCGGAACCCCCGCCGGTCGACCGTCAGCCGATCGTACTTGCGGATGGACTCTTCGATCCGTTTCTGCTGCTGGGCGATGTCGCTACGCAGCACGGGCGCCACCATCACGGCGCCGGCAAGTTTGCCGTCGGCTTCGACGGGCGCCCGCATTCCCTCCGCGATAGCCTTCCCGGCCCCGCACAGCTTGACGACCACGTTGTCCGCTCGCACCAGAACCGCCGCGGGGATGGCGCGCTCGGCGCAGAACCGGTCGAGAGACCCGCTGCCTCCCGAGGCCAGGGCCGCCGTTTCCGGCAATCCCGCCAGCCACGCCGCCTGGCTGGCGGCCTTGTCGTTCGATTCCCGCCCCAGTATCTCGACGATCTTCCCCAGGTCGTCCCGCGCCTCTTCTGCCGGCGCGCTGAACCATTTCGCCAGGTTGTAGTTCAGCACCGAGACGCTCCACAGCACCAGGAAGAAGACCGGCATGAAGCTCAGCGCCAGAGCCCCGGTCACCAGCTTGGTCTTGATGCGCGAGCCTTCGCGGTTGCTCCGCCGCTCGATGTACAGCCGGACGCCGGTGCGGAACAGCATGAATCCCAGCGTGATGGTCCCCAGGAACACCAGCGTGGAAACGGCCCAGTAGAGGAAGGTCTGCTCGGGGCTCACCGGCGCGTAGCCGCCGAAGGTGAACGAGCCCTGCCACAACACCAGCGCCGCCGACAGAATCAGCACCACGACCGCCGAGCCGTACAGCAGGCGTTTGCGCATGGGAGCTATCCCATTATAGGAAGTACGAACTACGAAGTGGCGGCCGCGGCCTATTGCTCGTCCTTGGACTAGAAAAAGCTTTGCGGCACGTAGACGTAGGCGTAGTCGCTGATTCGATCGCCCGCCACGATCTGGACGACGAGGATCCCGGACCCGCTCGAGGCGCGGATGCGGAAATTGATCTGCGCGATGCCGGCCACCAGCGAGGGCGCGGCCCCGGCATACAGGATGTCGACGCTACCACCGTAAGACGCCTGGATCGAACAGCAGTAGTAGTCGTGGGCGGAGGTCGCAATCTCTCCGTCCCGGGCCGCGATGGCGCCAGTGCCGGTGGCCCAGATGGCGACGACGGAACCCGGTTTGGCGGGATGATCGGCCGAGTTGAGCGACCCATCGTCATTGACCGCCGCCGCGTAACCAGAAGCGTTCTTGAAGATCTCGGGCATCGTCGGGACCACTTGCACGGGGAAATCGGGAGCCGCGACGCCATTCAAGGAGAGCCGCAACCGGGCCGAGGTCTGCCCGCTGAGGGCGAAAGGCACGACAGCGCTGACCTGCGTGTCGGAAACGTAGAGCAGCGGGGCGGCATAGCCGTCGAAGAGAACCTGGACGCCGGCCAGCAATTTGGGAAGCAGGCCGGAGCTGTCCGCGGAGGCGGAAACGGGCGCCAAGGGTCCGATGTGCGGTCCCACGATGGAGATGACTTCGCCTGGGGCCACCAGACCGGCTGGAACGCCGCCCGCAAGATTCGTCATTCCATAGACCCGCGTGGAGAACGGTTGACTTGGCGCGAGCGTGGAGATGAGTCCCGCCTTGCCGGCGAGATGCACCAGGCCGGAAGGATCGAGGGCCATCGCCTGCGCGACGGTGTTGGCAGGAAACCGGGCCGAGTACAACAGCGCGGAGCCGGACGCATGCAGTTGGGCCACGAAATCGCTGCCTTGTGACCAGCCGTTGGCGTTGGGAAAGTCCGGCGAGGAAGTGGTACCGGCGACCCAGACGTTGCCCATGGAATCCAGCGCCACCCTTTGAGAGATGTCGAGAGCCCTTCCCAGGAAAGTCGCCCAGACCAGGCTGGAGCCGTCGGCGCCGAGCTTGGCGACGAAAGCGGCCCCGCCGGAACCGGGGGGGAAAGTGGTCTGGTAAGCGCCAGGCGTGACTGGAAAGGCCGGATCGGCGGTACTGCCCACCAGAACGACGTTTCCGGCGGTGTCCAGCGCCAGCCCGGTCAAGTTATTGCCAGGCGCATCGGGGCGTATTACCTCCGGCCCCAGATAGGTAAGGTAGGCCAGCCCCGAACCCGATGCGTTCACCTTGGTTACAAACCCGCCCACGCCCGTCGTGCGAAACGCGGTCGGGCTGGCGGGCAAGTCGGTCGTATTGGTGTAGCCGGCTACATAGGCGCTTCCGGCCGAATCGACCGCGATCGAGACACCTGCGGTGGAGCGGGTGGCCAGGAAGCAACTGCTGCCACTGAAGCAGGTGAGAGTTGAACCGGCCAGCACGCCCGAGTAGAGAACCCGATCGCCCGCCGCGGAGATCTTGGTGATGAAAGCCCCGGTGTACATCGGAGGACCTTGCGCCGACACGCGACCGGCGGGCATCCCGTCGGTGTGAGGGAAGCTGGGGTTCGCCGTGGAGCCAGTCAGGTACACGTTCTGGTCCTGGTCGACCGCGATGGCGGAGGGGGCATCCCAGAAGTACGTGGAGTAGACCAAGCGGCTGCCGTCGGAACTGAGCTTGACGAGAAAACCGGCACTGGGCCGCGGGTTGAGCGCGTTGCGCAGAGGGAAGTTCAGCGACGTCGTGCTTCCGGCCAAGTAGATGTTCCCCGCCTGGTCGACGGCCACCGCAGTCGCGAAATCGCTTCCCTTGCCGCTGAGGGTGGCGGTGAAAACGAGGTTGCCGGCGGCATCCAGCTTGGTGAGGAATACCTCCGGGACTCGAACGCCGATCAATCCGTTGGAAGGAGGGTTGATCAGCCGGCTCCCGGCGACATAGGTGTTTCCCGAAGCATCGGTGGCGAGGCTGGCCACCTGGTAGTCGTCGCCGTCGCCGATGTATGTGGTGTAAGCGGACGCCGCCGCGCTGGGCGGCGGAGACTCGATCGCAAAGCGGGTCCAGCCGGCAGGGTCGTTGCCGGCATAGGAAAAACGTCTGGCCGTTGCCGCTACGGCGAGGATCGGGAGAACCAAGGCTAGAACGAGTGTGGCGAGTCGCATGAGGGTACTCCGGACAACAGGCGGGCGCGGACACCCTGAGAATACCATGATTCTCTTCCGGCGGAACAGAGCGGCTGCGTCTTTCGTAGGTTATAGTTGAAGGTTAAAAGATGCCGTTCTGTTGCCAGTGCGGATGCCAGGTCGGGGACGCCGACCAGTACTGCGCCAAGTGCGGAGGGCGCCAGCGCGGGACTCCGGTCGGGAAGGATCTCGCCGCCGGGTTCAGCCCGCGCACCGCGTCCATCCTGTGCTACATCCCCTGGGTCGGCTGGATTGCCGCCATTGTCGTGCTCGCCTCCAACACCTTCCGCGGCAACCGGACGGTCCGGTTCCACGCCTTCCAGGGGCTCTACCTGTTCGTGGCCGGACTGATCGTGAAATGGGTGTTCGCGCCACTCAATTTTTTCGAACGCGGACCGCACTTCCACCTGGCAGGCCTTCTGGAGCTGGCGATCTTCGCCCTGTGGATCTTCATGATTGTAAAGACCAGCCAGGAACAGGTCGTCTCTCTGCCAATCATCGGCGAACTGGCCGAGAAGTCGCTCGCCGAGTAGAAGGACCTCTCCCCCGCAGTCCGCGCCTGGTAGCGGGTCAGTTTCCGACTTGGCGACCATCCGACCGGAACCGCGCCTGCCAGGGAAACAGACGCCTGGCAATTGCGGGGCTTAAAGGATGTGCTGCGGCTCAGCCGAATAGCTCGCTATGTGAGCCGAGCCGCGCCAGACGCAGGGCTCCGGCGCCGGGCTTGCGGTAGATCAGTAGCAAGTCGGGCTTTATGTGGCATTCGCGGTAGCCCGCCCAATCACCGCTCAAGGCGTGGTCACGGTTATTCTCTGGTAGGACTTGATCGGACAGCAGCAGCGCCACGACGGCTGACACAAGCGAATCCACGTCTTTGCTGTGGCGCGGCGTTGCCTTCGCGCGCCGATAATCACGCTTGAATGCCGATGACCGTTCAATCGTCCGCATTCAAGTCCGCCATCAGTGCATCGGTACTGGTGAAGCGCTCGCCTTTCCCCGCCTCAAGCTCGGCAATCGCCTTGCGGGTTGTCGCGTTTGGCGCCTTGACCTCGAAGGGTAGGCGGCGCTCATCGACAACCCGCAACATCAGCAGGCGGATAGCATCCGAAATGGACAGTCCCATGGCTGCCAGAGCATCAGCGGCGCGTTCCTTGGTGGCGCTATCGATGCGAGCGCGAACGTAGGTGTCGGCAGTACGCATGGCGATCCTCCCTTGAAGCTGGTTTTTCACGTATCATTGTAGTCGCAATGCGACTACAATGCAAGTCGTCCTTCTCTATCGACTCGCGGGTGTGCCCGATTTGCGGGGCTTCCGGCACCGGTTCAAAACTCATAGCATCCGGAACATTCCCCTAGCGCGGCCGCGCCCAAGTGACGGCAAAGCCGGAAGCTGACCCACCACCGCCGCTTTGTGGTATATTTATTCATTCAGGTGAATAATTAACCAATGAGGCAGAAGGTAGGCATTGTCGGATTCCGGGGCTACAGCGGGGCCGAGCTGGTGCGCATTCTGGCCCGGCACGCGCATCTGGAGCCGGTGCTGATCGAGCACCGCAAAGACGTCGAGGACCACGCGGCGCGCCGCGACGGCCTGGCTTGCATCTCTTGCACGCCGGAAGCGGTCCTTGCCGCGGGCTTGGCGGGAGTGTTCCTGGCCACGCCGGCGGACGTCTCGATGGAGCTGGCGCCCTGGATGCTCGATGCGGGTTCGAAGGTGGTCGATCTGAGCGGCGCCTTCCGCTTGCGGACGCCCGAGAACTACCGGCGCTGGTACAAGGAAGAGCAGACCCAGCCCGCGCTGCTGGCCGAGGCGGCTTACGGTCTTCCGGAATTCTGCCGCGAGAGCATCAAGGGTGCGCGCCTGGTGGCGAACCCGGGCTGCTACCCGACCGCGGCGAACCTCGCCATCAAGCCGCTGGTAGAAGCCGGTGTGATCGACCGCCAGGCGGGAATCGTCTGCGACGCCAAGTCCGGCGTCAGCGGAGCCGGAAGGAAGCCGAGCCTCAAGACCAGCTTTTGCGAGGTGACCGAAAACTTCTCCGCGTATTCCATTCTGGATCACCGCCATGTGCCCGAGGTGCTGCTCACGAGCGGCCTCGAAGAAGGCGAGTTCAGCTTCACCGCGCACCTGCTGCCAGTGGCTCGCGGCATTCTCGAAACCATCTACTTCCGCACCTCCGTGAAACGGCCCGAGGACCTGACGGAAGTGTACGCGAAGCGATACGCGGGAGAACCCTTCGTGCGCATCTGGGATGCCGGCCACGTGCCGGACCTGCACGCGGTGGAGCGCACCAACCGCTGCGACATTGGCGTGAAGCTCGACGCGGCCACGGGCCGGGCGGTGGTGGTGAGCGCGATCGACAATCTGGTGAAGGGAGCCGCCGGGCAGGCCATCCAGAACATGAACCTGGTGCTGGGCTACGCGGAAACCGAGGGGTTGCTGTGAAGTTACTGGTGAAAATAGGTGGCACGCTTCTGGACGCGGAGCCCTCGCGCCGGCGCTTGGCGGCGGAGCTGGCTGCGGTGGCCGGCGCCGGAATCCAGATGGTCGTGGTGCACGGGGGCGGAAAGCAGATGACCCGGTTCCTGGCCGAGCGGGGCGTCGAGAGCCGCTTCGTGAACGGGCTGCGAGTCACTACGCCGGAAACCCTCGACGCCGTGCTGAAGGTGCTGGCCGGGAGCGTGAACCAGGAACTGGTGGCGGCGTTCATCGCGGCCGGCGCGCGTGCGGTGGGGCTGTCGGGCGTGGATGCATGTCTGACCGAGGCCGAGACCATGAGCCCGGATCTCGGCGCGGTGGGCCGGGTGGTGCGGGTAAACCCGGAGCTGCTCGAATTGCTGACCAGCCGCGGCTACGTGCCGGTGGTGGCCTGCGTGGCGGGAGACCGGCAGGGCCGGATCTACAACGTCAACGCGGACCAGATGGCCTCGGCCTGCGCGGGCGCCTATGGCGTGGAACGGCTGGTGTTCCTGACCGACGTCCCGGGCGTGCTCGGAGCGGACAGGCAACTGCTGCCCCTGTTGAGCGCCGCCGAGGGGGAACACTTGATCCGGATCGGCGTCGCTACGGGGGGCATGCAGGCGAAGCTGAATGCGGCGATAGATGCAGTGCGAAAAGGGGTACGGGAAATCGTAATTGCCTCCGGCGGAGAACCCGATATAGTCCAGCGTGTACTGGCCGGCGAGGCGGTGGGCAGCCGTTTGCTGGAGCACGGGGCGACGAATGGCTAGAACTCTCACTAGTACCAGGGTTTCTCCACCCGCATCTGGCGAGCCGGATCTGGCTGTCCGGAAGGCGGCGATGGGTGACATCGCCCAACTCCTTCGGCTGATCAACGGCTACGCGGCGCGCGGGATCATGTTACCGCGTACAGAGTTCGAGATCTCGGAGAACCTCCGTGATTTCAGTGTGATCCACGGTGCGGACCGGCTCGCCGGCTGCGCCGCGCTGCACTTCTACACTCCCACCATGGGTGAGATCCGATCCCTGGCGGTGGACCCGGAATTCCAGGGCAGCGGCGCCGGGCGGAGGCTCATGGAATCCCTCGAGGAGGAGGCGCAAGCCTTTGGACTTGAGGCGGTTTTCGCGTTCACCTACATCCCGAACTTCTTCGCCAAACTGGGGTTCGCGGAGATCGAGCGCGGGGAACTGCCGCTGAAGGCGTGGAAGGACTGCCTGCGGTGCCCCAAGTTCCAGTGCTGCGATGAAATCGCTGTCATCAAGCAGCTCGGAACGGGACAAACGCGGGTGGATCATCCCCTCATTCGCGGAAGCGCCAATTCGCTTCAAGTACTGCCCGAGGAGCCTGTTCTTCTGCCCTCCCCTCGGAAACCTCGCTGAATCCTTGGCAGTTCCTGGCTCTCCGCTCCCCCCAGCGGGCGCGCTAAGATGCCCGCAAAATACATAGGCTCGAATTCACATAAAATGGGCTGAATTTCCGAGATCTGTTTGTATAATTCAATAGTCACACGCCGTCGGCAGGCCAGCCGGAAGGAGCGCCATGAAGGCACAGACCGTCGACATCAAGGACTCCACGGGCCGCATCCTCTGCTGCACGATATTCCGTCAGGGCGGGAAGAAGCTTCTGGCGAAGGGGCACGTGCTCAGCGAGGACGATGTCCGCCTGCTGGAAACCGAGGGGATGTGCCGGGTCTGGGTTACCGAACTGGAGGACGGCGAGGTCGGCGAGGACCAGGCCGTGATGCTGGTGGCCTCGGAGATGGGTTGCGGCGCACTGGAAATCCGGCTGGCTGCCGGAGGGCGCGCCAACCTGATGGCAACCGAGGATGGTTGCGTTCTGGTGGACGACGAGTTGCTCAAGCAGATCAACTGCACCGCGAGCGTCGTCATCGCCACCGTCCCCAACTTCGGCTTCACCAGAGCCGGGCAGCGGATCGCCACCGTGAAAAGCGCCCCCTTCGCAGTCGCGGCTGCGCAACTGGAAGCGGTTCTGACGATTCTGCGGGAGCGCGGACCGATTCTCCAGGCCCGTCCCATCCGCACTCCATCGGTGGGGGTACTATACACGGATCCGCTGAGCGGAGACCGCGCGCGCCAACTGTTCGAGAACATCATGCGGCAGCGGCTGGAGCGGTTCGGCGTGACCGCCAGTTACGTGCTTGCGACGGTGGAAGAAGAATCGGCGGTGTTGCGGGGGCTCGAACATCTGCTGCGTCCGAAGCCGACCGCGGTTCTGGTGGCCTCGACTACCGCTCCGGCCGGCCCGGAAGACGTGATAGGCCGCGCCATCGCCCAACTTGGCTCGCACATGGAGCGCTTCCTGGCTCCGGTGGAGCCCGGCAACCTGCTGCTGCTGGCTTACAAGGATGAGGTGCCGATCGTCTCGGCGCCGGGATGCTTCCGTTCCGCCAAGCCCAACGTTGTGGACCTGATACTGCCGCCCATGCTGGCGCGCTACCGGGTCTCGGGTTGGGAAGTGGCGTGCCTGGGTCATGGAGGCCTTTTGGCCTAAGATCAAGCTCCTCCACGCCCACGAGCCGCGACCTCCGAGCGGCCCCTGGGCGCTCCTCAGCCGGGCGTTTCGCCAACGCCCGGCTCTTTTTTGCGCTAACCGCGCGGCAGGCCGCCTCCGGCGGAAAGGCGCGCCTGATCCATCACCCAGTCGGTCGGCAGAGAAGATTCGGCGCTGGAGACCAGTGGCGCGCCGTCCAGCACCGCCCCGACGAAGTTCTCGACACAGGGATAGTGCACATTGGCATGGCACGGCAAATCCTCGGCCCCGCCCGGGTACACCAGCGCGGGGCCGTTGAGCGGGTTGAGATCCATCTCGCCGTCGGTTCCAACGATCCGGAAGCCGTCGCGGGCCACCCGCGAATGCCAACGCACGTCGACAATGCCGCGCACTCCGGCCGGGTACTCGATCAGCACGGTTGCGTTGTCCTCGACGGCGGTTTGGTGCACCGCATTGGACAACTGCGCCGCGACCGCGATGGGCTTTCCGAACAGGAAATTCAGGACGTCGATGCGATGCGAGCCGACGTCGTACAGGGGGCCGCCGCCCGCCTGGCGCGGGTCCAGCAGCCAGCTCCGGGACCCATCCTCGGCGGTGAACCATCCGTGGCAGTTGATCTCGGCGAGCACTGGGCGGCCGATCGCTCCGGCGGCAAGTAACTCCCGCGCACGATGCAGCTTGGGATACATCCGGCGGTAATACGCGACACCGAACACTCTGCCGGCCTCCCGGCCCACCCGCACCATATCGAGCGCCTCGGCGTAATTCATGGCCATGGGCTTCTCGCACAGCACGTGCCGGCCCGCGCGTAGCGCCGCTATGGCGAGCGGTGCGTGCAGGAACACCGGCGTAGCCACGTAGACTGCCTCGACGGCAGTATCCCGAAGAGCCTCCTCGAGACTGGTCCAGACGCGCGCGGCGTAAGGCGCCGCCTTTGCGGGATCGCGCGAGACGACTCCGCAAAGACGGCTTCGCGGCTCGGCCTGGATCGCCGGGATGACGCGCTTACTCGTGATGTCACCGATCCCGATTACCGCCCAGTTGAGCATTGACTCCATGATAACCGGCGCCGCCCACTAACGGGACTGTGAAGAAATC
>PLEM01000515.1 GCA_003137035.1 Bryobacterales bacterium
TGTACGAAATGCGGCAGCGCCGTGGCCGAGCCGCCCCACACACGGTACTCCCAGTCGATCGGGAACGTCATATTCCCCACGGTCCATGGAGGCCCGCCTCCCGGATCGCCGGAGTAAATGTTGTCGTTCAGGTTCGCGGGCGTGCCCTTTCCCGCGATGCAGTCCTGCATCGTGAACCAGCCGCTCTCGGTCTGCGTCGCTGGCTGGTGCTGGCAGTTGTTGAACGGCAGATAGAAGCCGTCGGCCACGCAATGCGAGTTTTTCTCCCGCACTTCGCAGTTCTTGAAGGAGACGGTATCCGGCTTGAGAAAAAGCTGGCCCAGGAACCCGCAATCGGGCCGGTTCAAGTGGTGCTTGTAAGGGGTGCCCGGCGCCCTTCCCATGAATACCTCGCTCGGCGCGATCACCGTGAAGGTGATCGAACACTCACAGGTAGGGCCGGTAGCCGTGGCCGTGATCGAACCGGCGTTGCGGCCCGCCCGCAGCGTGACGCTGGCGCCGCTATTCCCGCTTAGCACGCACTCACCGGAGACAGTCCATGTGACCCCGCCATCCGAGCAGGTGAGGACCACGTCCTCGCCCACCCCGATGGTGGTTCGCGTGCGGTCCGCCGGCACGGTGACCACCGTTTGCGAAGTGATGTTGCAGGTGGTGCACTTTCGGGTTCCGCCACCTGTCGAACCACCGGGATCCGTACCGCCGCTAGGATTGCTGGTATTGCTGTCGCAGCCAGACATGTGAGATCAGCCCTTGCTCCTGTTTTCCAGTGCCTGCCGCAGGAAGCCCTGGCTCCGTGCCATCAGCCGCTCCAGCCGGGCTCTCGGTTCGGCCCCGGCCTCCGGCCCCACGCTCGCGGCAACCCAGGGATAGAGCGGGTCCGACATCACTCCGGACCCGAATGCGAACATCAGCCCGAGCACCAGCGCGGGACCCTCCGGTTCCGGCAAATGGAACCGTTCGGCACCCTGCCGGGCTTGCTGGATGAGATTGGTGAGTGCCGGTCCGCCGGCATAGACGCACTTGCGCGGATGCAGCGCCTGCAACCACGGGATGGCCTTGGAATCGTATGCTTTGCCCACCGCCGCCAGTTCCTCGGGCGGGGCTTTGGCGATGTGCTCCAGGCCCTTGGACACGTGCTCGCCTTTGGGCCCGTAGACCAGCGCCAGATAGGTCGAGACGTGCAGGTGCAGCCGGCTGGCCTGCGCCATCTCGTCGATGCCCTCCCGGTCGCGCAAGATGTCGCGAACCCAGTACAGCAGCGGGTCCTGGTCGAACTCGTGGCCCAGAATCACCATGAATTCGGTGTACATCCGCACCGGGCCGCGGGCCTGGAACCCGTACTCCCCAGCCTGTTGGGCGCCCTTGGAGATGAGCTGCTGGATGCGGGCGTCGGCGACCCCGGCTACCGAGCGGGGGTAGTTCTCCTTGAGATGCTCCAGCAGCCCGGTTTCGAAGCGGGCCTGCCCGGCGGCATCGAAGGCCTGGATCTGTTCCTGGCGGATGATCATCGCAACCCGATTATATTCCGGTTGCACCCCGGACGGGTGAACTTTACACTAGACTGTATCGCCAACACAGCCATTTTACTCATCGATTGCCCCGACCGGAAGGGGATCGTGGCCGCTATCGCGGACTTTCTGTACGCGCACGGCGCCAACATCCTCCACGCCGATCAGCACCAGGATAACAACTTGGGGCTGTTCTTTATGCGGGTCGAATGGGACATGGACGGCTTCGACCTGTCCCGGGAAGACCTGCCGCTCCAGTTCCAGCCCATCGCCGAGCGCCTCGGGATGCGCTGGCGGCTGGAGTACTCGGCGGTCCGCCCGGCGGTGGCTATCTTCGTTTCGGGCTCCTTGCATTGCCTGGTGGACCTGCTTTACCGGCATCAGAGCGGCGAGTTCGCCTGCACCATCCCCCTGGTGGTGAGCAACCACTCCCAGGCGCGCCCGCTGGCGGAGTTCTACGGCATCCCGTTCCATCACGTCCCCGTGGAGCAAGGCGACAAGACCGGCGCCGAGCGGGTCCAGCTCGATCTGCTCGAACGCCACGGGGTGGATCTGGTGGTTCTGGCGCGCTACATGCAAATCCTCTCGCCCGAATTCGTGGCGCGCTACCCGCAACGCATCATCAACGTCCACCACTCTTTCCTGCCGGCCTTCAGCGGCGCGCGGCCCTACCACGCCGCCTTCGAGCGCGGCGTAAAGCTGATCGGAGCCACCAGCCACTACGTCACCGAGGTGCTCGACGACGGCCCGATCATCGAGCAGGACGTAACCCGGGTCTCCCACCGCGACCAGCTCGAGGACCTGATGCAGAAGGGCCGCGACCTGGAGCGCGTGGTCCTTTCCCGCGCCGTCCGCTGGCACCTCGACCACCGCATCCTGGTCTACGGCAAGAAGACCGTGGTCTTCGACTAGGAAACAGGCTGAATGCCTGTTCCACGGTGGCACAGGCCTTCAGCCTGTGTCTACCCACGGTACAACTCCCCCGGCCCTTCCTTCACCGCGTTCAACATCTTCGAATACCGTCCCAGCGTGCCCGAGGTAAACAGCGTGTCGCCCGCCGACTCCACGGGTAGGATAGGCCTCCAGGCCTGTCCCACTTCCCCGCTGAGGTCCAGACCCATCTCCCGCACAATCAGCCGGAATATCTCCGAGTCCGGCTTGGTCCCGGGCACTTCAAGCGCTTTCTTCAGCCGCTGCACCTCGCCGCACACGTTGGTGACCGTGCCGGCCTTTTCGTAGGCCGAAGCCGCCGGAAGAACCACGTCGGCCGCGGTTGCCGTCTCGGTCAGGAAAAGGTCCTGCACCACCACGAACGCCTGTTTCGCCGCCAGCCTATACCGCTTCAGCGGATTGGCGCCCACCACCCACAGCGCATCCAGATCCTCCGCCGCCATCATCCCGGGAAGCGACAGGCCGTCCGGACCCGGCAGCAGGCCCATCTCCACCGCGCCGCGCGAATTCGAGTAGTCCACCAGGCAGACGTACTTCACCGGGATTCCAAGCGAAGCGCCGAACGCCACCAGCCGCGCGACGCCATCGCCCTGAATGGCGTCCCCGAACACGATCACCAGCTCGGGTTCTTGGGCCAGGTCCGCCCGCAGCGATTCGACGCCCTCCATCTCCCCGCCCGGCTCCACCGAAACGATCCGCGCCGCGATCTTGTCCTCGCGCACCGGCCCGCGGCGCACCGTGTACACGCGTGCCTGGTGATGCCGCCAGTTGGCGCGCACCTGAAATGCGAGGAAGGGATGCTGCTGTGACAGGTCGCTGGCCACGATCAGCACGGCTTTGGCGGTGTATAGATCCGCGGTGGTAGCCTGCGCGGCGTGCGTCTCGAGCAAGCTCGCCACATCGCCGGTGCGGTGATGGTCGATGTTGCTGGTGCCGAGTCCCACGCGGGCAATGCGCACCAGGTATTCGTTCTCTTCGTTGGTGGTGTGGT
>PLEM01000309.1 GCA_003137035.1 Bryobacterales bacterium
CCTGGCAGATGTCGCACCCGAAGACAGTGCTCCCCATGCCGGGAATCTCCCCAGGCCGTTCAATCGTCAGGTAGGAGATGCAGCGGCGCGAGTCCACGGTATGGGATGGGCTTCCGGCGCGCCCCGTCGGGACGATGGCCCGAGTGGGACAGGCGTCGACGCAGCGCGTGCAGGAACCGCAGCGGTCCGGCTGCGGGCGGTCGGGTTCCAGCTCCAGCGAGACCAGCAACGCCGCCAAGAAGTACCACGACCCTCCGCCCTGGTGGATCAGGCAGGTGTTCTTGCCGATCCAGCCCAGACCGGCGTGCCGGGCGTAGGCCCGCTCGAGCAGCGGCGCGGTGTCGACAGCGACTCGCCATTCGAAGGGGCCGGCCCGCTCTTTGAGCCTGGCGACCAGGCGGCGAAGGGCTTTGCGCATCACGCGGTGGTAGTCCGGGCCGCAGGCGTAGCGCGAGATCGGGCCGCGCGGGCCGTTGTAGAGCTTGCCCACGCACAGGATGGAGCGGGCCGAGGGCAGCAGGTTGCGTGGGTCATTGCGCAGGTCGGCGCGGTGACCGCTGAGATACGCCATCTCCGCGGCCATGCCGGCGCGCACCCATTCCCGGTAGTAGGCGGCCTCGAGGACTGGCTCGGCGCGCGCCACGCCCACCAGTTCGAAGCCGCAGTCGCGGGCCAGGCGTTTCACCTCTTCGGCGCGCAGGTCACACCCCACGTCGGTCTCCGTACAGGTCGATGTGCAGACGGGGGCTGAAACGGAAGCCTTCGCGCTTGCAGGCCTCGACGATCCACCGAGCGCGCTCGCGCAGGAGGCCCGCTTCCCTTCCCTCGGGCATAAGGAAGACCCGGAAAGGATCGGCGGCGAGCCGCTCGACCAGCGGACTGATCTCGTCGAGGTCGCCGGGGCTGGCCACGACGAACTTGAGCTGGTATTCGTAGGCGTCCATAAGCCGGCGCAGGACGTCCGGCTGGAGGCGCAGGCGGTCGTGGCGGGGCGCCCAGTGCGGGTCGTCGAGAGGCGTCGAGTTGGAGAGCTTGGGGCTGATGCTCATGAGGTCGCAGAGGACCGGGGCAAATACCGTTCCAGCGGTCTCGATGGTGATGTGCAGGCCCAGGCTGTGCAGGCCCTCGGTAAGCGCCACGATGTCCGGGGCGATCATAGGCTCGCCGCCAGTGACCACTACATGGCGGGCGCCCAGGCGCGCCACCTCTTCCAGGATCACGGGGACCGGCCGGTTCTCTCCTTCGGGCTGCCAGGAGGCGTAAGGGGTGTCGCACCAGACGCAGCGCAGGTTGCAGCCGCTGGATCGCACGAACACCGAGGGGACGCCGACCAGGCTGCCCTCCCCCTGCACGCTCTGGAAGATCTCGGCGATTCTCACGGAACACTCGCGAGCGGATCGGCCAGTCCCGCTTCCTCGAAGCCTTTGCGGCGGAGCAGGCAGGAATCGCAGGCACCGCAAGGACGCCCCTGCGGGCTGGGATCGTAGCAGCTCCAGGTAAGCCCGTAATCCAGTCCCAGTTCGTGGCCGAGCTTCACGATTTCGGCTTTCGAGAGGCGGATAAGCGGGGTGTGGATCTTCACGCGGGTGCGGCCCTCGACACCGGCGCGGGTGGCAAGGTTGGCCATGCGCTCGAAAGCTGCGATGTACTCGGGGCGGCAGTCGGGGTAGCCCGAGTAGTCGATGGCGTTGACGCCCAGGAAGATGTCGGAGCATTCCAGCGTCTCGGCCCAGGCCAGCGCGAAGGAGAGGAAGACGGTGTTGCGGGCCGGAACGTAGGTGACCGGAATTCCCTGCCCCATCTCAGCGGCGCTGCGCCCCTTGGGGACTGGCAGGTCCTCGGTGAGGGCCGAGCCGCCAAAGGCTCGCAAGTCGATGCGCAGAGTCAGGTGGCGGGCGGCGCCGAGGGCGGTTGCGACCCTGGCAGAGGCTTCAAGTTCCAGTTGATGTCGTTGGCCGTAATCGAATGATAAAGCGTAGCATTCAAATCCATCGCGACGGGCCAAAGCGAGACAGGTGGCGGAGTCCAAGCCACCGCTCACCAGACACACCGCTACCCTCGGGGCAGGCCGCCTCCGGCGGACTGGCTTGGGTGGTTGGGCAGACGTTGGGCGGGTCACTTGGGCAACCTCAAACTCAGAAAGAAGCCCAGGATAGGGAAGGCGACCAGTGCCAGTAGCGCGTGGTGGAGGGAGAACCGGTCGGCCATGAGCCCGGTGAGGGGGATGAAAACCAGACCGGCGGCGCCCCACGCAAAACCCATCATGAGGGCCGAGACCGTGCCCGCCTGAGAAGGGACTAAATCCTGCGCCATCAGCACATTCACTGGAATTGTAAACAATAGGATCAACCCGCCGAGAAAGAGCGCGGCGATGGAAAGCATCCCCTGGGTGAGGAAGAACAGAGCCAGGAAGGGTACCGAGCCGGCCATCGAAAGAATGATGATGCGCCGGCCACCGAAGCGGTCCGAGAAGTGCCCTCCGAGAAAGCCGCCCAGGGCACCGGAGGCCAGGAAGAACGAGAGCGTGAAACTGGCGGCGGCGATGGAATACCCGCGCTCCCGGTGCAGGTACAGGGCGATGAACTGCCCGAAGGTGACCTGAACGATGGAGCGGATGAACACCAAGGCATATAGGATGGCCAGCGGCCTCCAAACTGCGCGAAGAGCCTCCCGTCTGTCCTCATGCGATACTTTAGAATGTTTTTCGCAAACCGATGGAAGCAGGATTATTAGAAGGCAACTGACAAGCACGCCAGGGATGGCGGCCCAGTACATGGTGCGGAGCCCGAGCCAGCCGGTGATCGCTGAGAAGTAGGTGGGTCCGCAGGCGAAGCCGAGGGTGCCGGAGCTGATGAAGATGGCCATGGCGCGGCCGCGGTTCTCCTCGATGCCGGCGATGGCGCGCGAGGAAGCCTGGGGGTGAAAGGCTGCTATCCCGGCGCCGCCCAGCGCCACCATCAACAACAGCCAGCCATAGGAGGGTGCCAAGCCGAGCGAGGAGATGAACAGGCCGGCAACGGCGGGGCCGAGCGCGGCAAACAGGCGCGTGTGCAGCCGATCGGACAGGTATCCATAGGCCGGCTGCATGAGCGAGGACGAGGACACCAGGATGCCGCCCAGGAGCCCGGCGTCGGCCAGCGTCAGCCCGTAGCGGTCGACCAGAAGAGGTTGCAGGGCGCCCAGCGCACCGGAGTACAGGTCGACGGAGAAATGGCCGGCCGAGAGCAAGACCAGCCCGAGCAGGCTGAATCGGGTGGCGCGATCCGTCGTTTCCAGTTGTTCGGCGGGGGTCAACTCTTGATTATAGCGGGCGACGCCGGGCGGGTCGTTCCATAATGGACCTGAGAGTGCGCGATGGAGGGCGGACTTCGAGTCCGCGCGGGGCTTNNCCGCGCGGGTTGAAACCCGCCCTCCGATTCTATGTTGCGCGCCCTGGAGCTAGGCGCTTGAGACTAGCCTTCCTCACTTCGACGCCGCTGGACGTGGTGCGGGGTAGCGGCACGTTCCACGGGATTGCGACGCTTGGGCGCGCGCTCGCGCCGCTGGGCTGCGAAGTGGAGCTCATCACGCCCCGGCTGCACCTGCCGGTCTACACGCTGGAGCGGATGTGGTTCAACGAGCAGCTCGGTTGGCGCGATTTCAGCGGCTTCGATGCGGTGGTGGGATTTGACATGGACGGCTACCGCATCGCCGGCCGGCGCGGAAGGCCGCATATCGCGTCGATCAAAGGCGTGATTGCGGACGAGTTACGGTTCGAGCGCGGCGTCACGCGCCAAACGCTAGCCCTGCAGGCGGCCTGTGAGCGCCGCCACGTGCGCCGCGCCGATCTGGCAATCACCACCAGCCGGTACGCCGCCGGGCGACTGCAAGACCTCTACGGCCTGACGCAAATGCCGCGCATCGTGCCGGAGGCGATCGACCTGGCGGGGTGGCGGGAGCGGTTCGCGCGCAATCCGGCGGCGCCCGATCCCGGTAAGTTCACGGTGCTCAGCGTCTGCCGGTTTTACCCGCGCAAGCGGCTGGAACTGCTGCTGGAGGCTGCGGCGCGCCTGCGTGGGCGCATTCCGGAACTCGAGGTCCGCATCGTGGGCGGGGGTCCGGAGGCGGCGCGCCTGCGGCGGATCTGGCGCGAGAAGCGGCTGGAAGCCACCGTGCACTGGCTGGGCGACGTATCCGAGGAGGCTCTGGCGCGGGAGTACCAGCAGTGTGACTCGTTCGCCCTCCCGAGCGTGCAGGAGGGCTTCGGGATCGTGTTCCTGGAGGCCATGGCGGCGGGGAAACCAATCGTGGCCGCGCGGGCCGGGGCGGCGCCCGAGGTAGTCGCGCAGGGGCTGCTGGCCGAACCCGAGGATGCGGAATCGCTGGCGGAGGCCATCGCGCGGTTGCACGGCGACCGGGCGCTGGGGCGCTCGCTCGCGGAGGGCGGGTTGCGCCAGGTAGAGCAATACGATGCGCCGCGGGTAGCGCGGGCCTTCCTCGAGGTTGTTGAGAACCGCTTATCAGCCGGATAGAAAGATCCGATTGGACGCCCGACCCAATGCGCCGTAACCTCGGAACATGAGTGTCCCAGGCAACACGGCGGCGGAGCCGCATCATCTCGCGCTACTACATCGAACCAGCCGGATCGTCAGTTCTGGCTTGACGTTGCGGCAGATGCTCCAGGAGCTGGTGGAGTTGGTGGTGGAGGTGACTGCCTGCGACGCGTGCCTGGTGTATCTGCCGGATCCGGCGACCGGAGACGTGGTGCTGGAAGCCTCCCAACTGCCCCACGCGGCGGAGATCGGCGCGCTGCGGATGAAGAAAGGGGAAGGGGTCGCCGGCTGGGTGGCGGAACACAAGTCGGTGGTGGCGTTGGGCCGCCGGGCCTACGACGACCCACGCTTCAAGAAGTTCCCCACGCTCGAGGAGGACACCTACGAGGCGCTGCTATCGGCGCCGCTGGTGGCCGGCGGCGAGGTGATTGGGGTGCTCAACGTCCAACACAAGGAACCGCACGCGCACACACCGGAGCAGATCGGACTGCTGACGTTTCTGGGCGAGCAGATGGGTGGAGCCATCGTCCGCTCGCGGCTGGCGGAGGAGAACCTGCGGCTGCAACAGGAGACCGAGGAAATGAAGCGCCGGCTGGAGGACCGCACGCTGGTGGAACGTGCCAAGGGCATCTTCCAGGAGAAGTACCATCTCACCGAGCAGGACGCCTACCTGCGGCTGCGCAACGAGAGCCGGCGGCTGCGGCGCCCCATGCGCGACCTGGCGGAGGCCATCCTCCTGGCCGAGGGGCTGGACCCGGATGCGATTCAGGGCAAGAGGCCCGAAAACCCGTGATGAAAACCGGTGGCAGTACACTCATTCCCGGGTTTTCTACTCCAGCGCCTCCACCAGCCGGGCGATGTCGTCGGGACTGATGTAGAAGTGCGGTGAAATGCGAATCCAGCCCTGGCGCGGCGCAGCGATGAACCCCTTTGACTTGAGCTGGCTGACCACCCAGCGTGCGTCCAGGCCGGGCTTGCGGATGCTGACGATGCCCGCTCCGCTCGCGGGCGTCCTGGTCCCCAGAACTTCGTAGCCCTTGGCGGCGGCCCCGGCGGCGACTTGATCGCCCAGCGCCTGGACGTGCGGCGCGATGCGGTCGATCCCCACCGAGAGCAGGAAATCGAGCGCCGCCCTCAGTCCATAGCAGCCGATGGTGTTGAGCGTGCCACACTCGTAGCGGCCCGCGTCCGGCCGCAGGGTCATGTCTCGGCTGGCGTAGTCGCGGTGCGCCGCGACGTTCGTCCAGCCGAACTCGACCGGAGTGATCGCATCCTGCAAGTCCTTACGGATGTAAAGGATGCCGCAACCTTCCGGCCCCAGCATCCACTTGTGGCCATCCGCCGCCAGGGCGTCAATGTGCGCTTGGCGGACATCCAGCGGGAACGCGCCCAGACCCTGAATGGCGTCCACCACGAACAGGCAGCCGCGGCGCTGGCAAATTTCGCCGATGGCTTCCAGCGGGGCCCGGTAGCCGCTCAGGTACTGGACGAAACTGATGGCCAGCAACCGCGCCCCGCGGCAGGCTTCATCGATGCGCTCCAGGGGGGCGCTCGCCGAGAGGCACACCACCTGCACCCCCTTCAGCTCCAAGCGCTTCCAAGGAAAGAAGTTGGCTGGGAACTCCTCCTCGAAGACGATGACCTTGTCGCCGGACCGCCAGTCCAGGCCAAGCGCGATGGTGGCGATGCCTTCCGAGGTGTTCTTCACCTGGGCGATTTCGTCGCGGTGCGCGCCGATGAGCCGGGCGGAAGCCATCCGGAGGCCCTCGTAGGTCTCCAGCCATTCGCTGTAGTGGCAGGAGCCGAACCGGCAGGCGTCGTCTGCCAGGCGCTTCATGGCGTCGGCGGCGGCTTTCACCAGGGGCGCCACGCCGGCGTGGTTGAGATAGACGGCCTCCTGGGTGACCGGGAATTGGTCCCGGTAGGCCTCCCAGATCGCCGCAGAGCCGGCCGCGGAGGATTTTGCATCTGAGTTGCAACCCATCTCTCCAACTATACGTTAAACAGTTGAAGGCTCCGATACTGGGCTTAGCCCGCGTGGTCAGGGGTATAATTGAGTCAGCACCCCTGGGCAGGAGGTAATTGATGAGAAGGCTGTCTTCCATCGCGCTAGCCGCGGTAACCGCATTGGCTTTGCTCGCTCCCAAGATTGGATTCGCCGAAGACAAGAAGAAGGACCCCGAGCAGATCGGCAACCGCGATGTCGGGAAGGGCGTCAACTTCTACTCCCTGGAAAAAGAGATCGCGATGGGCAAGCAACTGGCGCAGGAGGTGGAGCGCCAGGCCAAGCTGATCGACGACCCGGTGATCTCCGAGTACGTCAATCGGGTGGGACAAAACCTGGTGCGCAACTCCGACGCCAAGGTGCCCTTCACCATCAAGGTGATCGACAGCGAAGAGGTGAACGCCTTCGCGCTGCCGGGCGGCTTCTTCTTCGTATACTCCGGGCTGATCCTGAAGGCGGATTCGGAGTCTGAGCTGGCCGGGGTGATGGCGCACGAGATCGCGCACGTCGCGGCGCGGCACGGCACGCGGCAGGCCACCAAGGGGCAGATCGCCAATATCGCCAGCATCCCGCTGATCTTCATGGGGGGCTGGGCCGGGTACGGCATCCGGCAGGCCGCCAGCGTGCTGGTCCCGGTGGGGTTCCTCAAATTCTCGCGCGGGATGGAATCCGAGGCCGACCTGCTGGGCCTGGAGTACATGTACAAGACCGGTTACGACCCGGTGGCGTTCGTGGACTTCTTCGAGAAAATCCAAACGCTGGAGAAGCGCAAGCCGGGTACCATGTCCAAGGTGTTCTCTTCGCACCCGCCGACCGACGACCGCATCAAGGCCTCCCAGAAGAACATCCAGGAGTACTTGAAGGCCAAGCCGGAGTACGTAGTCAACACCTCGGAATTCGACAACGTGAAAGCGCGGCTGATGGCCATGGAGAATCGCCACAAGATCGGCGACAAGGACCTGAACAAGCCGCGGCTGCGCAAGAAGCCGGGCACCGGGACGACCGTCGACAACGGGACCGATTCCAAGGACAAGACGGGCAGCGACGCGGAGGATCGCCCGACACTGAAGCGCCGCGAATAGCTTTCCTTCTCCTGGTGATGGGAGAGGCCCACGGTCGTTCTAGGCCGTGGGCCTTTTTGTTTGGTGGGGCGGACTTCAGTCNNGCGCGGGACTTCAGTCCCGCCGGGCTGGCGGCTCCCGCTCAGTTTGTGAAGCCGAGGCGGCGGAGGGCGGATTCGAACTCCGGCTGGTCGAAGGGGGAGCGCGGCTCGCCGATGCGCGCGATGAAAGTGAATTTCACCCGGCCGTTTTCGAGTGCCAGCGCATATGGCGGCGAGGTGAAGTGATAGGCGCGGCGCACAGTCGCGACATCCTCGGAAACGGAGGCGCGCAGCCCTGTCGAGCGCAGGAAGACCTGGGCGAACTGCGGTTGCTCGACGGCGACGGTGACGATCCTCACGTCGTTCTTCCAGCTTAGCTTCGCCATGGTGCGCGCGGCGGCATCGCAATGCGTGCATTCCGGGTTGTAGATGAACAGGAACACCCGCCCCTGTCGCATCGGGAACGGCTTGCCGTCGACCGTGATCGTCCGCGGTGTCTCGATCGAGGCCTCGATCCTGGCGTTCACGCCGTAGGAGACGGCGGCGAACACCGCAATGGCGACCAGCGCAAGCACCGCGACGCGCAATCCGTTCGAGGGCCGCGCCCACCAACCGGCGGCGGCTGCCAGAACCAGCATCACCACGTCGCCGATGAAGAAGGCCGG
>PLEM01000299.1 GCA_003137035.1 Bryobacterales bacterium
GCTTTCTGATGATCGCTAACAGGTTTGCGACCGTGAGTCAACTCGCTCACGCTCCCGAGTGTCCGCGCCAGCCACGTGGTGCGGACACAGGTTCTCGACTTCGCTGACGTGGCGATGCGCCTGGCCGTCCTTCTTCCGCCGGCGCCGTCCTGAGTCGCGACTTACTGCTTCTTCTCGCGATCCCCACGGTCGCTTTCGGTAGTGACCGCCTTCTTAACGCCTTGCCCAACCTTCTCGCCCGCCCGGCCCATTCCCTTCCCAAATTCCTTGCCGGCTGCCAGCGGCTTGCCTTCCTTCATCTCGTGACCGACTTCCTTGCCGCCCTGTCCCACGTCCTTGCCGGCGCCCTTGAATTCGCCGCCGATCGATTCCGGTCCCACGCCCAGTTTGCCGGCCGTATCAGCATCCAGGCGCCCGGTCACGGGCAGATTCTCCGATTTCTGGTACTCGCGAATGCCGGCCCGCGACTGCGGCCCCAGCAGACCATCGATGGGCCCGTTGTAGAGGCCTTTGTCCTTAAGGCTCTTCTGCACCGTGATCGCATCTTCTTTGTGGCTGGCTGCCGAGGCTGTCGGGGCAAAGGTCAGGCCCAGCACCCCGAGAGCAAGAGTCACGGTAGCCGTTGTGATCAGTTTCATTTCGCACCTCTCCTGTCGGCCGGGTTACCCTCCGGGGGTTCCAGGCGACCTTTATCCTCTTGCACGAGCCGTGCCAATCATATTCCGGTCCACACTCCCCAAATCGTCATCCTGATCGCGAGCAGCGAGCCAAATCCCGCTAACGGGCGTGCAGATGTTGCCCTCGGAAGTGCAGGATCTGCTTGAAACCCAAGGGCGCGTGGGCCTTACCACTCGCCGTTCCCGAGAGTTTCCGCTTTGGCTCCGAAACTGCTAACAAGAGCGTGACGGGTAAAAAGGAGATCGAGACGAAATGAAACACGCACAGAGTTTTGCACTGGCGGCCTTCGCGGGCCTTATCAGTGTCGCGTTGGCGCCAACTGCTCTCGCAGATGGCTGGAACAAGAAAACCGTTCTCACGGTCAATGAGCGGATTCAAATGCCGTCCTGCTGTACGCCGGACCACATTGTAATCCTCGAGCCGGGGGAATATGTGATGCTGCTGGTCGACTCCATGTCGGACCGGCACATCGTTCGGGTCTTCGACAAGGATCAGAAGCACGTCATTACGACCATCCTTGCGATTCCGAACTATCGCCTGCAGCCGACCGGGGGCACCGTACTGCAGTATTGGGAAGTTCCGGTTGGGCAGCCCAGAGCGCTGCGTGCCTGGTTCTACCCGGGGGACAATTTCGGCCAGGAGTTCGCATATTCCAAGCCGAAGGCCATCGAGATCGCAGCGTTCGTGAAGGCTCCCGTGCCGGCGATCGAAGTTGAGACGGCCGCAGCGGAGGAATTGAAGACCGCGCCGATCGTCGTCGTGGACGAAAGCGGCAAGACCACCGCAATGGTAGTGACGCCGGCGCCTGAGCCAGTGGCAGCGCCCGCCGTTCAGGTCGAGCCTCAAAAAGCAGTTGAAGTGGCGGCCGTGCCGGCGCCCGCGCCGGAGCCGGCGGAACTTCCGCATACCGCCGGGTTCATGCCGCTCATCGGCTTGGTCGGCCTCCTCTCTTCGGCTGCTCTTGCGGCCCTGAGACTTCGTTCCAGACGCTCCTCGTAGTGTCGTGTCTCTGAAGTGTCTCGACCGCTTGCTTGCGCGCGCGNNCCGCGACCGCAAGGGAGCGGTATAGGCACTTCGTGAAAGGGCGGGCTAGCCCGGAGCGAGCAGTTTCCCAACCGCCGCGGTCTCGAACCATGGAGACCTCGGCGCTACGGGCGACGCCCCGACAATTCATGCGCTGGACAAGATACATGCGTGCCGAATACATTCTCACCCTGGTGCTGGCCTTAACGCTGAAAGCACTCAGTGGTCAAACATCGGCGGTCGCGCCTGGGGAACAACCCTTCAAACTCACCGCGACCGCCGAACTCGTGCTGCTGGACGTAAGTGTCAAAGATTCCGACGGCGGGCACGTCTCAAACCTGAAGCCGGGCAACTTCCGGGTCTTCGAGAACGGGAACCCCCAGGCGGTTACCCATTTTGGGAACGAGGACGTGCCGGTCACCGTAGGCTTGGTGGTCGACACCAGCGGCAGNNAGGCCGCCCTGGCCTTCATTCTGGCGAGCAATCGGCGAGATGAAGTGTTTGTCGTGAACTTCAATGACGGGGTGAGCAGCGGCCTCCCCCAGAGCATTCCATTCACCAGCGACATCGACCAACTGCGGGCCGCTCTGTCGGACGGTATTCCAGCGGGCAAGACCGCTCTCTACGACGCCATCCTGTTCTCCCTCAGCCATCTCGAAAAGGGCACGCGCGACAGGAAGACCCTCGTGCTGGTCAGCGACGGCGGCGATAACAATAGCGCGCACGGTTCCGAAGATGTGATGCGAATGGTTCGGGAGTCCCGAGCGACTATCTACACCATTGGCATCTTCGACAAAAGCGATGTAGACCAGAACCCCGGCCTGCTCCGGCGCCTCGCCCAAGTCAGCGGCGGTGAGGCCTTCTTTCCGGAGCGGCTCTCTGAAGTTGGCGGAATCTGCCAGGAAATCGCAAAGGACATCCGCGCCCGGTACACGCTAGGCTACGTTCCGGTCCGGCTTGGCGACAAGGGTTCGCTGCGGAAGGTTAGAGTGGTTGCGGCCCACTCCGGCGGGCACAACCTGGTAGTACACACGCGCACGACCTACTTACTTCCGGACAGGAGTGACCATCCGATCGGGAAGCCCAGATCATGAAACTCCGTGTCTCATTCGCGCGCGCGCGCCCCCCTTGGACCGCCATCCAGTGCCTCTTCCTGATTCTCGCCATCGCTTGCCTCGGCCTGTACGGCTACACATACATCGAGCGGGTTGTCTACCAGGCCTATGAAAGCCGGTTATTCGACAACGCGGTTGGCGGGGTTGCGAGCGTGGTTCCGGCGGCCCGCGAATCGGCGCCGGCGCCGTCCGCTTTCCCGGTTTCAGTCATCGGACGGCTCTCGATCCCCAGGCTGGAGTTCTCGGCCATGGTGCGCGAAGGCCTCGCTCCCAGGACGCTGCGCGTCGCCATAGGCCACATTCCCTCGACGCCACTTCCAGAACAGGCCGGAAATGCCGGCCTCGCGGGCCACCGCGACACGTTCTTTCGGGCGCTCAAGGACTTGAGGGTCCGGGACGAGATTCTGTTCGAAACGCCCAGAGGCAATTTCAAGTACCGGGTCGAGTCGCTGTCGGTCGTCGAACCCAGCGATGTCAAGGTGCTGGCCCCATCGCGCGAGAACGTTCTGACGATGGTGACCTGCTATCCTTTCTGGCACATCGGTTCCGCGCCCAAACGCTTCGTCGTGAGAGCCAAACAGGCGCCAACCGAACCTCCGCCCAACTTGGCTGGTTTGGAGCTAAGATGAAGCGTTCGGTGACAGTTGGTGAAATGAGAGGGATCGCCAGGCGCGCTAACGTCGTTCCTCCGGCCCGCGTTCTCGTCATTGAAGACAACAGTTCCGATGTCTTCCTTCTCGAGCGGGCCATGAAGCAGCAGGATCTGCGATTCGAACTGATTCACCTGGCGGACGGGGCGGCGGCCCTGGCCTTCATTCGCAGGCAAGGCGCCTACGCGGATGCGGCCATTCCCAAGCTGATTCTGGTGGACCTGCACCTGTCCAAGTACAGCGGCGAAGACATCTTGCGCGCCATCCGGGACGCTCAACACCTCGCCGGAGTGCCGGTGTGTGTCTGGAGTTCCTCCCAATCCCAGCGCGACCGGGCCATGCTGATGGACCTCGGAGTGGCGCGATTCATCACCAAGCCCTCCGGGCTGGATCAATTCATGGAGATCGGCAAAATCATCAAGGACCTGCTGGAATAGCGCCTGATCGTCCAGCCAGAGAGGCATCGGTGGCGAGTGGCAAAGAAAACCGTCGGACGTGGGCGCGGCAAAGCTAAGTCTTCGGTGCGCGCGCCGAAGCCGCATGTTCAGGCGCCAGCCGCCGGGGAACCCGCCCCGGTAACTTCGTTCCCAATCGTCGGAATAGGAGCCTCCGCCGGCGGACTCGAGGCGTTCACCGAGTTGCTCACTCATCTCCCCGCCGATACCGGCATGGCGTTCGTGCTGATTCAGCACCTCGATCCGAAGCACGGGAGCCATCTCGCGGAGTTGCTCTCCAAGGCGACCAGGATGGCAATCGCCGAAGTGAAGGGCGAAACCCTCGCCGAGCCCAATCGCGTTTACGTGATTCCCCCCGGATTCAATCTGGGAATTACCGGCGGAGTTCTGCGCACGTTGCCTCGCCTGGACAGTGGCCGGAATATGCCCATCGACTCTTTTCTGCGCGCGCTGGCGGCGGACCGGGGCAGCCAGTCGTTTGGCGTCATTCTGTCGGGAACGGCAACCGACGGGACCCTGGGCCTCCAAGCGATTAGGGCTGCCGGTGGCATCACCTTCGCCCAGGAGAGGCGATCCGCGCGGTTCGACGGTATGCCCGAGAGCGCTATCGCGGCCGGTGCGGTGGATTTCGTGCTGCCGCCGGCCGGCATCGCCCGCGAACTGGCGGCCCTGGCGCGGCAGTTGTGCAATAGCCCGGAGCCTTGGAATGCCGTCGAGCAGCCCGGCGATGCAGCCATCGAGCTGAACGGCGTATTCAAGCTGTTGCGCGACGCCGGCGGAGTGGATTTCACGCACTACAAGCACGGTACGGTCAGGCGTCGCATCCGGCGGCGCATGGCCCTCCGCGGTTTCCAGAGAATGGAAGACTATCTCCATGAGCTCGAGCAGAACCGCGATGAGGCGCGCGCGTTAGGCCAGGACTTCTTGATCTCGGTCACGGCCTTCTTTCGGGAGCCCGAGGTCTTCCAGGAGTTGAGGGATAAAGTTTTCCCGGCCCTGGTTGCCGGCATAGGCCCCGGGAATCCGTTCCGGGCTTGGGTGCCTGGGTGCGCCAGTGGCGAGGAGGCCTATTCGCTGGCTATTTCTCTGACGGAGTTCCTGGACGAGCGGCGGCTCAGCGTTCCGATCCAGATCTTCGCCACCGACATCAGCGAAACTGCGATCCAGAAGGCCCGCGCGGGCATCTACACCGAAGCCGCTCTCGCCCAGTTCCCGCCCGAACGAATGGCCCGCTTCTTCACCAGGTCGGGGCGCCGCTGGCGAGTAGCGAAGTCCATCCGCGACGCCTGCGTTTTTGCCGAGCATAACGTGGCCCAGGACCCGCCCTTTTCGAACCTGGACCTGATCAGTTGCTGCAACGTGCTGATCTATCTCGAACCGGTATTGCAGCGCAGGTTGCTGTCGATCTTCCACTACGCCCTCAAGCCGTCGGGCGTCCTGGTGCTCGGCTCTTCGGAAAGTATCGGCACGCTTTCCGAGTTATTCCGTCAGGAGGGCAAGAAGCATAATATCTATCGCCCCCTGCCAGTCGCATCCAGGCCGGCGCCCCAGTTGAGCGAGCCCCGCGGCGCCGGAGGCCGGATGGATTCCGCCGGCAGGCCCCCCACGGGCCATTTTGGCCAGGACCTACAGAAAGAAGCCGATCGCTTGGTGCTGGCCGAATACGGTCCCGCCGGAGTGATCGTGGACGATGCCCTGAACATCATTCAGGTCCGCGGGCACACGGGTCCCTACCTCGAGCTTTCACAGGGACCGCCCGCCCATGACGTTCTGAGGATGACGCGCGAAGGCTTGAGAGCGGGCCTGAGCAAGGCGCTGCGCGCCGCCCGGCAGAAGAACGAGGTGGCCGAAGAGGACGGCCTGCGGGTCGGAGGCGCCGGCGAGTCGAGAAAGGTCAAAATCCGGGTGATCCCGCTCACCGGGTCGTCCTCTCCCAGGGAACGCTACTTCTTGCTTCTGTTCGAGGACAAAGGCCAGGCCGTTGTACCAAGCCCGGGGCCAATACCCACCGGGACCCGGCGCCAAGCGGCGAGCCACGACGCGGAAGAGGCCACCCGCCTGCGATCCGAGCTTTCCTCTACCAGCGAGGATCTGCAATCCATCATCACCGCCAGGGAAACCGCCATCGAAGAACTGATGTCGGCGAACGAAGAGGCGCAGGCCCTCAACGAGGAACTCGAAACCGCCAAGGAAGAACTGCAATCGGCCAACGAAGAACTGAATACGCTCAACGACGAGATGCGGGAGCGCAACGCGGAATTGAGCCGGGTCAACCGCGACCTGGCCGCACTGCTCGAAACCATCAGCATCCCTCTCGTCATCGTGGGTAGGGACCTGCGCATTCACCGCTTTACCCGGACCATCGAGCCCATGCTGAACCTGATCGCTTCCGACACCGGGCGGTCCATCACCGATCTTCAGCCGCAAATCGACCTTCTCGATCTGCGCAAACTGCTGCTGGATGCCATGGAGGGCCGGACCCCCAAGCCGCGCGACATCCAGGACCCGAACGGGTGCTGGTATTCGCTCCGCATCCTGCCGTCGGTGGGGCCGGACGCCAAGATCGACGGCGCCGTGATGATGATGATCGATATCGATGCGGCCAAGCGCGGCCTGGACTTCGCCGAAGCGGTCGTTGAAACCATGCGGCAGCCGCTCGTGATTCTGAACAAGGATCTACGCGTCGCCCGGGCCAACAAGGCGTTCTACGGGACCTTCCAGGCCGCCCCCAAGGAGACCGAGGGGCGCCTCATCTACGATCTGGGAGACGGGCAGTGGGACATTCCCAGCTTGCGCGTACTGCTGCAGGACATTCTCTCTGTCAACTCCAGTTTCAGGGACTTCGAAGTGACCCATGAGTTTGAGCGTGTGGGCCGGAAAGTGATGCTGCTGAACGCTTGCGAAGTCTTCGATCCGAATACCAGGTCGCCCTCCATCATTCTCGCCATTGAGGATACGACCGACCGCAGGCGCGCCGAGGACTCGCTCAAGGCTACCAATGCCGAGCTCCAGGACTTCGCCTATGCGCTCACCCACGACTTGCAGGAACCCCTGCGCATGGTGGTGAACTTCACTCAGCTTCTGGCGCGGGAGCAGCAAGGAAAGCTGGGCGAGGACGCGGACAAATATATCGCCTACTCCGTCGCGGGCGCCCGCAGAATGGAGGCCCTGGTAAAGGCGTTACTCAGTTATTGGGAAGTCACCGAGCGGGCCGAAGAGCGGTTGGTCCTGGTCGACTGCAACGACGTTCTCGCCAAAACGCTGCTCAACCTCCAAACCGCGATTGCGCAGAGTGGGGCCATCGTGACCTCCGATCCCTTGCCGGCGCTGCTGGCCGAAGAGGTCATGCTGACGCAGCTCTTCCAGAACCTGATCGCCAACTCCATCAAGTACAGAGCCGAGGAAACGCCCAGAATCCAAGTTTCGGCCGAGCGAAACGCCGGCGGCTGGCTGTTCTCGGTGCGGGACAACGGAGTCGGTATCGATCCGCAAGACGCCCAGCTCGTTTTCGGCATGTTCCGGCGTTTGCACGGACCGGACGTTCCAGGCACCGGCATTGGACTTGCGCTTTGTAAGAAGATCGTCGAGCGCCACGGTGGACGCATCTGGGTGGAATCGGAAAAGGGGCAGGGGGCTGCGTTCAGGTTTTTGATTGCCGCCCGCCACAACGGGTCTTAGCGGACCGGTATGGACAACTCCCTGAAAAACGAAATCGAAAGCCTGCGCCAGGCCCTGGACGCCGAGTTCGAGGAGTTCATTTCCACCACGGCTCACAACCTCCGGGAATCTCTGCGCGCCGTGGCGTCCTACAGCCAACTGCTGGCCGAAGCGCACGCCGATCCGTATCTCAGCCGAATCCAGGACGGCGTCGCCGACATGCAATCTCTGCTCTCCGCCGTGGTGGATTACTGGGCCGCCGGCACCCTCGAGAAGCATCTGAACCGGACCGACATGGAAGCCGTTCTCCGCCAGGCGCTCCTGCACGTACCGGACGCCGGCGCAATCGTCACCCACGATCCATTGCCGGCCGTGATGGGAGACTTCGAAGCACTCGCCAAGGTTCTGGGGCAGTTGATCGGCAATGCGATCAAGTTCCGTGGATCGCGCCCCCCGAACGTTCACATTTCCTGCAAGCGCGAGGAAGCGTTGTGGGCATTCTCGGTTCAGGATAATGGGCTGGGCATCGATCCTGCCTTCCGCGGCCGCCTCTTCGTCGCGTTCAAGCGCCTCCACGGAAAGGAATACCCCGGCCACGGACTCGGACTCGCACTCTGCAAGAAGGCGGTTGAGTGGCATGGCGGCCGAATCTGGATGGAATCGACCCCCGGCGAAGGTTCAACATTCTATTTCACCCTGGCCCCCGCGGATTGAAGCAACTTCTGCACCGTCCCGTGCACCTCTTGCACCGTATTCGTAGGGCGGTCCTCCAGGACCGCGCCGGACCTCCAGGTCCGGCAGGTCTTCCCCTTTGGCCCCCGGCTTGCTCCTACTCGCATACGGCCGACTGGGGCCCGGGGGAACCGACCAATGAGAACCACACCTAGCCACCTGCGCGAGTATCAGCAAACTCTCGCGCGAGAAGAGTCCGAACTGCTTCACCTGTTGTGGAATCGCGACGGCATCGCCATCGAGAAGAGTGCGGACCAAATGGACGAGATTCAGTGCGCCTCCGAACGAGACCTGGCGATTCGAAACGTGGCCCGCGAGTCCATCCTGCTCGCCGGCGTGAGAGCCGCATTGGGACGGATTCAAGACGGCAGCTTCGGAACCTGCATTGAGTGCGAACGGGCGATCAATCCAAAGCGCCTCGCGGCCGTGCCCTGGGCGACGCGTTGCATCGCCTGCCAGGAAGTCGCCGATCGGGACGGGCGAGAGACCACCGAACCCGCCCGCGACCTTCTCGTCCACGCGGCATGAGGAGGGCGGACTTCAGTCCGC
>PLEM01000109.1 GCA_003137035.1 Bryobacterales bacterium
TGCCGCGTCGAGACTCGTCTCGACGCCGAGGCGTCGGCTGGAGAGCCGTCCCGGCACGCTCGAAGAGGACAAGCTGAAGCATGTCCCACACGGCAAGTCAACGAGTTGAGTGGGCACGTAGGGCATGCTTCAGCTTGCCCACGGACTTTTTCAGCAGCCTGTTCAGGCCGAATGCCCATGAACGGTGGGAATCGGAGAAGCCATTGCTGCGCCCGGGCACGGCGGTGGGACAATTCGAAAACGCCACAACGGCCTCTCATGCTCTTCTGCTTGTCCCCCGGGAACATGCGGGCGCAGGTTATAGGTCCCTGATCTTCAACCCAGGAGCCGCGCGGCCGTTTTAGATGCTAAGGGTTGGCGGACGGTCGAACCATATCGAAGCGGCTGACGTGTTCATTCGCCGGATACGGATCAGCAGGTTCTTCGATGAACAGTCGAAGCAGAGATTCCCGGTACAGGCGAGCGAGGGCGTCTTGTGCGTGGATGCGGGAGATAGCGAGTACGACGTTGACGCGTACTCACTACTGTCCGGTTGACAGCTGGGCGTCGGCTGGCAAGTGATTGTTCTACAGTGAATTGCGAGCAGTTTTGCCTTGCCGCGACTTGAAAGGCGACTGGCGGTTGAAGCCGGTGCGGGAGGGCCAGAATGGTTCACGAACGACGGCCGCACCGTTTTCTCTCAGTTGATCGCGTTCCTGCCGGATCGAGAGTTTCTCCGGTCGGTGAGCCGTTACGATGGCGACTCGCGTTTGCCAGGGTTCTCTTGCTAGGGCCAGTGCCTGAGCATGACCTTCGCTCAACTCACTTACCGGAAGAGTCCGCGCGACATAGAAGCATGCCTCCGAGCGACCGACGCGAAGCCGTACCACATGGGCTTACACGGCAGGGTGGCGCGCTCCACACTGGCCGACGCCAACGACTCCCGCGACTGGCGCATCTACGCCGACTTCGCCCAAGTCCTAATCCGCATTGCGTGACCGCTCTACGCCACTGATCCCAGCGGCGTGGATCTCGACCAGAACCTGTACGCTCTGGATTCCACCACCATCGATCTCTGCCTGTCGCTGTTTCCGTGGGCGAAGTTCCGAGACCATAAGGCCGCCGTCAAAATGCACACTCTGCTCGATCCGCACGGCAACGTCCCAACATTCATCCACATCACGAATGGCAAGGCTCACGACGCCGATGTCCTTGATGACATCCTTCCTGAAGCCGGCGCGTTCTACGTCATGGACCGAGGCTACATCGACTTCGAGCGCCTCTGCGTGTTCACACTCTCGTTGGCGTTCTTCGTTGTAGGGACTTTTGTAGGGAGTCTCCTACAAAATCGGGCGCAACGGCGCGTGTCTGCTCGCAGGCGCCCAAGAACTGTACGCCCAGAAGTGCTTCACGATGAGCAACTTCGCTCAACGCTTCACATCGCTGCTGTTGTCTTGCCCTTGGCTGTTAACCGAAGGGTTGTAGGTTCGAGTCCTACCTGAGGAGCCAATTTCAAGAGAACGCCAAAGGCTGCCAGGCTCCACTATCGGCTACCAACCGGCGCCGAAACCATCCAGGCAACCCCCGATGTCGCATGATGCTCCCTACATCGCGGCTGTTCGCAAGGATGTGTTATCATCGCTTCAAGATGGTGATAACATGATTCGAACTCAGGTCAGCCTCGATGAGCACGAGTACGCGGTGGCGAAAACGGAGGCGCAATCGTTGGGTATTTCGGTAGCAGAATTCGTTCGGCGCGCTATCCGAGAGGCACTGCCTCCCCGAGGAGAGGGCCGTTGGATGAAGTTCGCGGGGTTCGTGGAGACCGGCAACTCCCGGTCCAGCCAGACTATCGATGAGATTGTCTATGGCCAAAAAGACTGAGTGCTACGTTGACACCTCGGCCTTCATTGCCTTCCTGGATCGATCCGATAGCTTCCACGCGCTGTTCCGTCGTCTGTTTTCGGCGCCGCCGTCACTGTCCACATCCTCGCTCGTTGTCGCAGAAGGGCATGGGTGGTTCCTACGCCGCTACGATCGGAACCGGGCAATTCAATTCCTGGCCTTCATTAATGCCCTGCGGGGCTTGACGATCCGGGGCTTCGACGCTTCCGAGTTGGCCAAGACGGGCCGCATCGTGAAGAAGTTCGCCGACCAGAACCTTACCTTGACCGATGCGCACGGGCTTGCCATCATGCGGGATCTCCAGATCGGCTGCTGTTGGTCAACCGACCGCCATCTCGGCATGGACGGCGTCCCCTTGGTCATCTGAACTTTGTCGTTCGTCAATGCACCGGTGCAACCGGGCGCAGGAATGGTGCGCGGAGGGCAGTCTAAACCTCGTAGTCCCACTCCTCGCGGTAGGGCGTGTCGACGAAGCCGTTAGCGACTTGGTCGTTGCTGAATCGCATGGCCTTCGAGTCCCACAGGAGAACCTTCGAACTGCGCCAGTAAACTGCGCCCGTGCCGCTGACGGCCGGGGGCCGCGCTCCGGAGACGTGCACATGGCCGTCGCTGACGCGGGAATCCACACCGGCGCGGCGAACTCGTGGTCGAGGTCGCAAAGTGCGACGATTTCTTCGTTCTTGCAGCCGGCCACATAGTCCTCGCCCACTCCACCGACGCCTACGCAGGCGATCCTGAGTTTGTCGCTGGGAGCCTGGTAGCCAGCGCCTCCCAGCACATGGCGCGCCACCACGAGAGGCGCCAGGCCGGCGGCAACAGCGGTCCGCCGGGACACTGTGCTCTTGGGCGATTCATTCGAATTCATTGGGGAAGCAGGCCCCTTTCCATTTCCGTATGCGATAGCGCCCTTCATCATACGCTATGGGGGTGGTCGTCACGCCATGGCCGCGACCGTGAGCGGATGTAGGCGCAACGCACTTACGGACGGATCGCGGGCAACCGGCCGCAGGACGGCAGTACTAGTACGTTCATTCTCTCTACGGGACTATCTTCTTGCGCTTTGACCTTTTATGCTTGAAGATTCCGGACAGTATTCCTGGAGGTAACTGCGATGTTGCGCACTGCGGTCTTGTTGACGGTTGTTTTCTGTTTGGTCCCGATAGCCGGCGCCACCGTGATCACGGCCGGCTATGCCGGATGTGACGGATCCAAACCTTGTGACTCGGGCCCGTATCTGCTCGGGTTCCACCAGGAAGCTTTGGGCTCGTTGACGTTCGACTACTCGATCCCGAACCGGCAGGCCCGAGAGATCGCGTCTCTCGACCAGGTTGTGGTCGACCTGGAAGTCTTCGACAGGAGAGCCGGGGACGGCAAGGACAAAGCCAACGAGGGCTTCACGGTCTACCTCATCGTGGGAGGCGAGGATTACCTCACGGCGGACTACCACCTCGCGCTATACAGCTTCGGTCCGGCCCGGCTCGACCCGTATACCGGCGGCGACAGACTCCTCCTCAATGAGATCGTGCCGGACGGCGATCTTCCGGCCTTCCTGGCGGCGCTCCAAGGGAATCGAGGCGATTTTGGCGTCGAGGTAGTTGCTACCACCGGAAACTTCTGGCTCGGCGACCGCCGCGGGACCCCAGGAAACGTTGAGGACCCTGGCCGCTTTGTTACGCTCGATTTCCAGAGCACTCCGGAACCGGCATCCCTCGGCATCGCCGGTATCGGGCTGATCGGCATTTGTCTGGCTCTGCGAAAGAAGAGCGCTCGCTAGCGTCGGGTCCAGCGAATAGCCGGGCCGGGCCCGCTTACTGATGCTTTGCGGCGTCGTCGAGAACCAGCACCCAGTCGTTTCCGCGCCCGCTGGAGGGCGGTGTGAAATCCATGAAGTCCTTCTTCTCGAGTGTCCCGATCGCGGTGGAGGCGCCGGTGCGCGGATTGAACCACGCAGCCCGCACCAGCTTGCCGGAAACCTTGGTGTAGAGGCGATCCACCATGCGGATGCGCAGCTTGGAACCGGATGCGGTGTAGATGAACGCGTAACTTCCGTCGGAGGCCCGGCAGGCCTGAATGCGGTCCACCGTGCCCAGGTAATCGTTGGCGATCAACCATTGATCCGGAATGCGGGCCAGCATCGGCCTGGATTCCAGAAGGGCGCGCAGGCGCCGCATCTGGGATGCCGCGGGCAATTGCAGCGCATCCATAAAGGCGGGCGCGGGGCCGTGCCGGGAGTCTCCGCCGGCCGGAGCGTTTCGATTGTTTCCGCGGTAGCCCCACACGCCGTGGCCTCCGTAGGCGTAGCCCGCGGCCCCCGCGAACAGGGCGCAGTAAGCGATGCGGCGCACATCGTGCGCCTCGATCTTCCCTCCCGGCACGAACGCATCGGCGATGCTCTCGTATCCCCCTTCGCCATCCACCACCGGTTTCACCGGCCTGCGGCTCCAGTCCTCGGCCACTAGGTCGTAGTTGCGGTTCCAAATCGTGTGTCCGGTTTGGAGCATGTTGAAGTCCAGCCAGGAATCGTTGTGAAACCACTGCGCGGAACTGCGGGGGGATTTGGGATGGTAGGTCTTCAGGTGCGCGCCGCCGTCTCCCTCGGTGATGCCGGCGGCCATCGAGCGCCAGATGTCCTCGACCCCGTCGGCGAAATAGTCGCCGCCCAGAATCCAGATCACCGGCTGGTTCCTGTACCTCGCACCAAGGTACTTGCCGTAGCTGAACGCGGTGGGCTTGTCGATGACCGAGGCGCCCGCCTTCACGTACTCGTTCGACCAGATGGGAACCAGCGCGACGTAAAGCCCCAGCGAGGCCGCGCGGTTCACCACGTAATCGACGTGCTCGAAATACAGCTCGTTGGGACGCTTCGGATCTTTGTCGAGGAACACGGGCTGCCCGTAGGCATTGGGGCTCGCCAGTCCGCCCCAGTGCGCCACAATCGCCTGAATGACGGTGAACTTTTTCGCCGCCCGGTCCTTCAAATAGAGATCGGCGTCTTCGCGGCTGAAATGAAAGAGGCCCCAGGCGGTGTCGGCCAAGTACAGAAACGGCGCGCCGCCCTCGGTGACGAAGTACCGTCCGTTATCCGAAATGCGGAGACGCGGGAGCGTTTGCCCGTGCGCCGTGCCAAGTGCCGCGAGGGTAAGCGCCATCAGCCAGCCAGTTTTGGTTCGCATGGAATACCGTCTTTCTACCGCTGCCCCGGCGCGGGGTAATTCCTGGCGGCATCGTCGAGCACCAGCACCCAATCGTTTCCGGGGCCGTTCGCAGGCGGAGTGAACTCACGGGTGATGTCGCCTCGCCGCAGATCCGCGGGCCGGTCGCCCGGTTCGGTCTTCGCAAACTCTCCGATCAACGTCGATGTTCCCTTGCGCGGATCGTACCAGTAAGCGCGCGCCACTTTGCCTGTGAGTTTGTCGTGGATCTTGTCCCGCAAGCGAACGCGCACGGGCTTGCCGGATGAGGAGTACACGAAGATGTAGCTGCCGTCCGACCCGCGGCAGGCCTGAATGCGATCCACCGTGCTCAGCGGATCGTTCACGATGAGCCACTGGTCCGGTACGCGGATGAGCATGGGCCGGGACTCCACCAGGGCGCGGAGATACTGCAACTGGGTTCCCGCCTCGCGCCGCAGGGATTCCTTGAAAGATAGGTTCGCGCCGAGACGCGCATCCCCGCGTGGCGGGCCCGCGGAACTGCGGTAATTCCAGACCCCATGGCTTCCGTACGCGTAGCCCGCGGCCCCGGCGAAGACGGAGCAGTAGGCGGCGCGCCGCACGTCCGCGGGCTGGATTCGCTTAGCGTTGGGATCGTTGTACACCAGCTCGTCCTGGATGCCCTCGTAGACCGACTCGCCTTCGACGACCGGTTTGGGCGGCGTACGGAGCCAATCCGTCGCGATCAGGTCGTAGGTCCGGTTGTAGATCATGTGGCGGGACTGCACCATGTTGAAGTCCAGCCATTTCTCGTTGTGGAACCAGTTGCCGGAGCTCTGTATCCCAGTGGGATGATAAGTCTTCAGATGCGCGCCCCCATCGCCTTCCGCGATGCCCGTGGCCATGGCGCGCATGAGGCCCTCGACGCCATCCGGGTACCAATCGCCGCCCAGGATCCAGAACACCGGCTTGTCTTTGTAGCGGCTGGCGAGAAACTTGCCGTAGCTGTAGGCCGTGGCCATGGTCAGCACCGAGCCCTTCTCGTTCACGTATTCCTTGCACCAGATGGGAACCAGCGCGACGTATAGGCCCAGCGATTCGGCCCGGTCCACGACGTAGTCCACGTGCTTGAAGTACGCTTCGTTGGGACGCGCGGGGTCCTGGCCCACGAAGACGGCGTCGCCGTAAGCGTTCGGCGAGCCCAGGCCGCCCCAGTGCGCCACGATCGCCTGGATCACGGTGAAGCGTTTCGCGGCGCGGTCCTTCAGTAGCAAATCGGCATCCTCCCGCGTGAGATGAAACAGCCCCCACGCGGTATCCGCCAGGTAAAAGAATGGCGAGCCGTCCTGCGTGACCAGGAACCTGCCATTTTCCGATACGCGAACGCCCGGCAGTTTCTGCGCGTGCGCGGGCAGAGAACCGGAGGCGATCAGTGCGAGGACCGCCAGAAACGCTGAACTCTTCATGATTCTCATAGAACCTCGGAGCCGATCGGCCATTCTGTAGTCTACCGGCAGCGATGCCCGCTGGCAACGAAGGGGTTTCGCCGGACCCCACCGCCGGTTAGACTGAGAGCAAGATGCGCGGAACAAGAATCTTCGGGATTGTGGTTGCCATGCTGGCTGGCGCGACGCTGGTGGCCGCGGCGAAACCATGGCGCCCGGGAAAGGCCGCGGCCTGGTACCGCGAGCAGCCGTGGCTGGTCGGGAGCAACTACATTCCCGCCAACGCGATCAACCAACTGGAGATGTGGCAGGCCGACACGTTCGATGCCCAGCGCATCGACACAGAACTCGGTTGGGCCGAAAGCATCGGCATGAACACCATGCGCGTGTTCCTGCACGATTTGCTGTGGCAGCAGGATGCGGAGGGCTTCCGCAAGCGCCTGGACGCGTTTCTGACGATCGCGGACAAGCACCACATCCGTCCCCTCCTGGTGCTGTTCGATTCCTGCTGGGACCCCAACCCGCAACTCGGCAAGCAACGCGAGCCAAAACCCGGCGTGCATAACTCCGGATGGCTCCAGAGCCCCGGCGCCAGGGCGCTCGACGACCCGGCGCAGTACCCGCGGCTGGAGGCGTGGGTCAAAGGCGTGGTGGGCGCCTTTGCGAACGACCAACGGATTCTGGGATGGGACGTCTGGAACGAGCCGGACAACACCAACGCCGGCAGCTACACCGACCCGCCGGACAAGATGCAGCGCGTGCTGGTGTTACTGCCGCGCGTGTTTGCGTGGGCGCGCTCCGTGCATCCGAAGCAGCCCCTCACCAGCGGCGTGTGGAACGGCGAATGGTCCTCGCCCGGCAAGCTCAGCCCGATGGAGAAGATCCAGCTCGACAACTCGGACGTAGTCTCCTTCCACAGCTACGAACCGGCGGACGAGTTCGAGCGCCGGGTCAAGTCCTTGACGCACTACCGGCGCCCCATCCTCTGCACCGAATACATGGCCCGCCCCCGTGGAAGCACGTTCGAGGGCATCCTGCCGGTGGCGAAGAAGTACAAGGTGGGCGCCATCAACTGGGGTTTTGTTCAGGGAAGGACGCAAACCTACCTTCCGTGGGATTCCTGGCAGCATCCCTATGTGGAGCATCCTCCGGAAGTCTGGTTCCACGACATCTTCTATCCGGACGGGAAGCCATACCGCGCGGAGGAAGTGGATTTCATCCGCGGGATCGCGGCGAAGCCATAGCAGCTAGGTCGCGCACTGGTTCATGATGTTGCGGAAGCGCGTGCGGCTGATCTGGTGATCGGCAATCAGCCGGCCTTTGTAGATGAGAGCGAACACCGCGTATGGGGTCGGCGCGTTCTGGGCATCGCGCCACGACCGGATATCGACCATCCTGGGCTTGATACCGTATTCCTGCTCCGCCGTCTCGGCGATTTCAGTCGCGAACTTGGCGATATGGGGACACTGGCTCGATCGGATAATGGTGAGTCCCCGGCTGTAACGCGCGACTTTCTCATCCCAACCGCCTTTGAAGACCGGATCGGCGGCGCTCGCCTTGAGCTTCCGAACGAGTAACTCGTAGTCGGGCGGCGCGGTGTCGACAAGTTCGAAGCCGTGTGCCAGGAATAATCTACGGTCAGCCAGCCAGGGACCTTTCCTGGTGACGACCGCTACGCCATTCATGCCGGCCTCTTTCGCGTCCTTCAGGCAGGCTTCGACCATTGCGCTTCCCCATCCTTTGCGCTGATGCCGCTTGGAATGATTCCACAGGCAGTGGATGAACATGTAGCCGCTGGCTTCCACCCCTCGCCAGGCAAACTCGCCCGGAAGGTATTCGATATAAGCGCAGGGCTCCCCGTCGGGGGCGAGGAGAGTCTTTGCCCGCAAGCCGAACCTGAAGTTCGCTTGCAGCCAGCACTGTTTCTCCCTGCGACCGGGATGAGTGGAGTTCTTGATGCCGCAACAGGGCAGCGCATCGAAACTCGTCGCATCGACATCAACCAATCGCGCGTTGGGCGTCATCGGAGAGACTGCCTCTCCCGGTACTCGTCAATTTCGAGTATATTCCTTCGTGCCGGGGTTCGAACCGCGCCGGGGACCGTGGTAAAGTTTGAAGTCATATATGCCAAAGACCTTTTGCGCACTACTGCTGCTAACGCTCGCGGCGGCGTTGCTTCCCGGCGCCGGCATCAAACGCGTCGTTTTCGACGCTTCCACCGCCAAGACCGAGAAGTTCGAATCCGAGTACGTGCCCACCTTGTTTCACGAGTGGCCGGTCTCGGAACACCGCTGGACGCTTAAGGAGCTGAACCCGGATCTGCCCTCGGATTGGTCCAAGCACCAGTTCCTGGTCATGGAGCTGAGATCGTCCACCTCCCAAAGATTCCTGCTGCGGCTCTACACCGCCCGCGGAATGCGGGCCCTGCGGTTTCACCAGTTCGGCGGCGGAGTGTGGATCAGGGCCGCCGTTCCGCTGGCGTATTTCAAGAGCCAGAGCCAGGAAGGCCAGGACCTGGCCGCGGTCTTCAATAAGTCGCGGAACCCGTTCTGGATGGCGGTGGTTGGGCCGTTCGGCTCGATCGACAAAGTGGAGGCGCTGGCGGTGGCGATGGTCGCGCCGGTCGGCAAACCGACGCTCGAGATCCGCGACGTTCGTCTCTCGAACGAAGACCCGGGCTCCGACATTCTGGATGCCGTCCCCGTGGTGGACGAGTTCGGGCAGTGGATCCCGGCCCAGTATCCACGCAAGATCAAGGACCTGGATCAATTGAAGAAGGAGTGGGCCGTGGAGGACCAGTCGTTGCAGCCGGGCGGCTTCGGCTACTGCAAGTACGGCGGATACCTGGGGACCCAGGCCAAGGCGATCGGCTTCTTCCGCGTCGAACAGATCGACGGGCGATGGTGGTTCATCGATCCCGACGGCCACTACTTCCTGTCAGTCGGTGTAAATGGCATCGGCGCCGGCGGCGCGACGACGCGAGTCCAGGGCCGTGAGAAATACTACGCCGCCCAACCCCCGGCGGATCTGCCGCCCGGGTCCAGGGGACGCCGTCCGGGGGCCGGCGACTTCTACGGCTGGAACCTGGTGCGTCGCTACGGCACGGGCTGGGAAACGAAGGCCACCGAGATGACCGTCCGCCGCATGGAGGCGTGGGGGCTGAACACGGCCAGGAGCCAGTTGGCGCCGGAACGGCCCAAGGCGTACGCCATCCAGTTGCGCAGCCCGCGGTCCGAGCCCACCTACATGGGCATGCCGGACGTCTACTCGGAGGAGTTTGCGCGCAATGCGGATTCGACCGCCTCCACGCAGCTCGCCTCGCTGAAAGACGACCCGTACCTGCTCGGCTACTTCATCGGCAACGAACCCGCCTGGCCGGGCCGCGAATCGGAGCTGGTGGATATGATTCTGGGCGGCAAGGAGTCCCAGATACAGAGCCGGTTGAAGGCATTCCTGGCGCAGGGGGACACGCCCGCACGGCGAAAGGAGTTCGTTCTGGCGGCCTTCGAGTATCAGCTTCAGGTTTCCAACCAGGCGGCCCGCAAGCATGATCCCAACCACCTGAACCTGGGCATCCGTTTCGGCTCGCTGCCCCCCGATGACGTGATCAAGCTGGCCCGCGTCTTCGATGTCTACAGCCACAACATCTATGAGTACGTGCCAGACCGGCAATGGGTGGAGAAACTCTACCAGCTCACCGGCAAGCCGCTGCTGATCGGGGAGTTCCACTTCGGCAGCCCAACCCGGGGCCAGGCTTCGGCGCTCATGCAGACGGCGGATGAGAAGGAGCGCGGCATCGCCTACCGCTATTACATGGAGCAGGTCGCCTCGATGCCCTCGTTCCTGGGGGCGCACTGGTTCGCCTGGTCGGACCAGTCGATCACCGGCCGGATGGACGGCGAGAACTACAGCTTCGGCTTTATCGACGTCACCGACCGCGCGTCGCCCGATTTCATCGAGGGAGTCGTCGCGGCCAACCAGCGACTGCTCGCGGTCCACTCCGGGAAGGCGCAACCGACGACCCGCAAGCCGCGGGTGTACTGAGAGCGGATCGATTTTCATTCGCTGGCGCGCAACCGCTCCCTGGCCGGACTCAGTCGCATCGCACTCACCGATTACATTCGGGCAGGTATGTTGGGCAGGTGGTACACTTGAGGAGCGCTTGATCATCCCCCCTAACTGGGCCGAACTCACTCCACCCCGGCGGGCAGGTCTCAACCGCAGCGAGACCGAATGAAGAAGACCTTCGTTGGGAACCTGGATTTCAGTATCGCCGGGGAATCCATACGGGAGCCGCGCTGGTGAGACCGGCCAGCGGGAGCGGGAAAGAGTGACCGGAACAATAGTGGGGCTGGCTGGAAGCACTCGTACGGGCACGATCCGGTCTCAGGACGGTTCTCGCCCGGGTTTTTCCGCCGCCGACGTCCTGGGTGACTTCGACACTCTGGCGGTCGGACATCTGGTCAGTTTCGACATGGACCGGGCCCGGCCTCATCACGTCGCTGTGCGCGTCTTCCGCGAGCCTTTCGGCGAAAGCCTGCCTGGCAAGAAGTCCGACACTTCCCCCGACCTCCGCTTCGCGGGCTTCTCTCAGGCGCAGAATATCCGGACCTTCCGCTTTGACGCGGTTGCGTGCGGCCATCCGATTCGGCGGTTCGTGGTAACGGTTGACCTGGCGCTGATGCTGAAGCACAACGTCGGTGTTCAGGAAGCGCCTGCGCTTTGTCTGCGCAAACTGACAGCGGATCTGAAAGCCTCTCCGGATTCCGGACAGCACGAACTCGATAACAGCGATCTGCTGGCCTACGCGTCGTCGCGGGCAGCGGCAATCGAGCGGAAGCGGGCGAAGCATTCGTTCACCGGCCGCCGCGGATCGCCGCCACCGAGTCCGTCGAACTACATGCGAGTGTCGTAAACGCCCCGTGAGGATCCTCCTCTATAACCCCGACAACGGCGTGACCCGCAACTTCATGCCGCACCTGTGGATGTTTCTGCTGCAGGCGCTCACGCCTCCGGAGCACGAGGTCCTGCTGATCGACGGCAACGCACAGCCCATGACCGACGCCGAATTGGTTCGGTTCGCGCTCGAGAAGGGCGTGGGGCTGGTGGGCATCGGCGCAATGACCCGCATGATCGCGAAAGCCTACCGGGTCGCCGATGCCCTTCGCGCCGCCGGCGTGCCCGTGGTCATGGGCGGACCGCATGTCACGGAGGCGGCCCGGGAAGCGCTGGGGCGAGATGGCGGGCCGAGACACGCCGACGCGGTGGCGGTGGGCGAAGCCGATGAGACCTGGCCGAAGATCGTCGAGGACGCGGCTCGCGGTCAACTGAAGGAACTGTACACCGCCGCGGATGCCGAGGGCCGGGAGCGCAAGCCGAACCTCCAGGATTATCCGCAAATCCCTTGGGACTCGCTGGACCTCGACCAGTTCAACCGGATTCCCGGCTTTGTGCGCCCGGTAATGGCGCACTTCCGGACCGACTGGGAGACCTTTCACATCATTCCGGTCGAGTCCGGGCGCGGCTGTCCTTACGGATGCGAGTTCTGTACCGTGACGGGATTCTTCGGCGACTCGATCCGGTTTCGCTCGAACCAGAGCATCGTCGACGAGATGTTGCTCCTGAAAGAGCGTGCCAGGCGCACCCGTGGAAAGATCGCCGTGTTCTTCGTGGACGACAACTTCGCCATCAACGGGAAACGCACGAAGTCGCTTCTGCGCGACATCATCGCCGCAGGCGCACAACTCTCCTGGGTGGGACAAATCAGCGCGAACCTGCTACACGATGACGAATTGGTGGACTTGATCGCGGAATCGGGGGGCAAGTGGGTCTTTGTCGGCATGGAGAGCCTCGACCCGGCCAATCTCGCCACCGTGAAGAAGGGCTTCGTGAAGCCCAGCGAGTACGCCGCCGTGCTCCAGCGCCTGGCTCGCCGAAACGTTTACGCGATCACCTCGTTCATCTTCGGCCTGGACAACGACGAACCGGGAGTCGCTGAGCGCACCCTGCGGCAGATGCAGGACTGGCCGCCCTGCCTGCCTGTCTTCGGGCAGATCACGCCCTTCCCGGCCACCCCGCTTTACCAGCGTTTGGAACGTGAGGGACGGCTCACACGGCCAAAACACTGGCTCGACTTCGCGCCCTTCCACATGGCGCACACGCCCCTCAAGATGACCTGTGAAGAGGTGCAAGCGGAGGTCCGGTACGCCTGGGCGAACTCTTACAGCCCGGCGGCCACGCTGAGGGCCATCGCCTCGATGGCGCGCGATCCCGCGCCCTACAAGATCAGTCACCTGATCGCGCGGCTTTTTTTCCGCGGGATCTACTTCCCGCAGAAGAGCGTCTGGGGATGGCTGAAGTTGCTGGCCCAGAATCGAGGCGCGATTTCCCGCGTGATCGCGGACTCGTTCGCGAATTGGGGCGGGACCGCGGCCGCCGGGAAAGGATTGGAGTTCGACGCAGGATTGATGCGTCCTTCTCCGATTCCGAGCGCTCCACCCATTGGCAGGCTCGATTAGCGCTTCGAGTTGCCGGGCGCCTGCCGCAACCAGCGGCAGCCTCGCGCGCATGGTGGCCGTCGGACGGGGAGACCTTCCTCGGCGCGGCTGCCATCATGGCGATGAGAACCAGTGTCCTGCTTAGCAAGAATTGCACCTACGGCTTCAGGAACGTTCCCTCTTCGAGTTCCCGGAAGGCCTGCCGAAGCTGCTCCTGCGTGTTCATCACGATCGGGCCATACCACGCCACGGGTTCCCTAAGCGGCTTTCCCGAGACCAGCAGGAACCGAATGCCGTCATCCCCGGCCTGTACCGTAAGTTCGTCGCCCTGGTCGAAGAGAACCAGCGAACGGTTCTCCGCCTGCGAGGGAGGCGTGGTGTCCGACCATCCGACTCCTTCGGTCGGCACCTCGAGAGGACCCGACGCGTTGCAGAACTTCCCGCTCCCTCCAAAAACGTACGCGAAGGCGTTGCGAGTCGTCTCGACCGGGAAAGTCTTCCTCCGGCCTGCTGGAACCGATACATCGAGGTAGATCGGGTCGGCGGCGATCCCATTCACCGGGCCCTTCGTCTCGCGGTAACTCCCGCAAACGACGCGAACCCGGGCGCCGTCGTCATCCTCAACCTCCGGGATGCCGGCCGCTTTCACCTCCTGGTAGCGGGGCGCCGTCATTTTGAGGGACGACGGAAGGTTGGCCCACAACTGGAATCCATGCATCCGGCCGGCCCCGTCCCCTTTTGGCATCTCCTGATGGATGATGCCGCTGCCCGCCGTCATCCACTGGACGTCGCCGGCGCCGATGACGCCGCGGTTCCCCATGCTGTCGCCATGCTCCACGGTTCCAGCCAGGACGTAGGTGATGGTCTCGATCCCGCGGTGTGGATGCCATGGGAATCCCGCCAGGTAATCTTCCGGGACGTCATTGCGAAAGTCGTCCAGAAGCAGGAACGGGTCGAAATCGGAGGTGTTGCCGAAGCCGAACGCGCGGCGCAGGTGCACGCCCGCGCCTTCGATGGCCGGCTTGGCCTTTACGAGCCGCTTAACAGGTCGAATGGACATAGGTGCCCTCTTGTACCGAAGTCTACCCTGTTGCGCGCTCTCAGCGCACGGTACCGACCAGGCCCGCTGCAAACAGGCGCGTGTCGACGCGGGCCAGGCGCCGCTCCGTTCCGCGCGCCAGCACCTGGGTGTGCGGGATGACCAGGAGGTGCTCCGGAATCGCCCACAGATCCTGTTCGGCGGTCATCCATTCGATGCGGTCGAAGCGCGCCAGGTTCACGGGACGCGAGTAGGCGCGGAGCGTCTTTTCCTTCCGCAGGTTGTAGTAGTGCTCGAAGTAGGACATCACCAGCTCGCGCAGGGTGCGGTAGACCGGCTCGCGAAAGCGCAGGCCCGAGTAGTTCGACTTGGCGATGGCGCCCCAGTGGCCGCGCTGCTTGAAAATGGCGAGCACGTGATCGTCGTCGCGCACCGCCTCCAGATCCAGCAACAGCGGCGGAAAACCCTGGGCGCGGAGCGCAGCCGCGCCGAACAGGGCCCCCTCCATGCAATGTGCGATGCGGTCCCGCAGCACGCGGCGCGGCGAGCGGCAGGTGGGGCCGTCGGGCTCCTTGTTGTAGCCGATATCGGCGTCCAGAAAGCGCTGGATCTTCTCCGGAGTCGTCAGCCGGCGCAGCGTGTTCCATTCCCGGGCGTTGAATCCGTTGGTGAGCATGGCAGCTTCAGGTTCTGGCTATATCGACGAGGTCGCTGAACAAGCCGTAGGCGGTCTGCTCGACGCCCGGGTTGATGGAAACCGTTCCCACCGTCCCCATGAGGTCGGTGTGGATGAGCAGGAGGTTGGAGGTGCCGGCGAGCGAGGACAGCAGGTCGGTGAACGGGAGAACCTCGGCGCGCACCCGCAGCCGGACGCCGGCCCGCGTGCGCCTGGCTCGGCTCACCACGCGGACGGTCTTGCCCTGCGCGGCGAGCGCTTGAACCCGCTCGGGAGTCAGCCGCCCGATGCCGCGCGGCTCGACCATCTGGGGGGTGACGCGGGCGTCCATGAGGACGTTGGCCAGCGCGCAGGCCTTGGCGGCCGAGTCCCAGCCGTCGATGTCGTAGGAGGCGTCGGCCTCGGCGATGCCCAGCCGCTGGGCCACCCGGATGCCGTCCTCCATCGAGAGACCCTCGCGCAGGGCTTCCACGACGACCTTGGTGGTGGAGTTCAACACGCCGGTGAAGCCGAGGATCTCGCAACCGGGCAGGCTGTTGCGCACCAGGCTGTAGACCGGCGCGCCATCCATGACGGTAGATTCGAAACGGAAGCTAACACCGGCTGCGCGCGCCGCTTCCTCCAGCGCGTGGTAAGCGTGCGCGATCGGCCCTTTGTTGGCCGTGATGACGTGCATGCCTCGGGCGAACGCCGCCCGGATGTGCGAGATGGCCGGCTCCCCGGTGGATGGGTTGAGCGGTGTGACTTCGATGGCGACCTCGGCCCGGGCAGCGTCCAGGAATTCCTCGATCGAGGCCGCGGCGGGACCGAAGCGCGGATCGCCCCGCAGTCCCTTGCGATCGATGGCCGTGCCGTGCCGCGCGGTGTGAATGCCGCAGATGCGGAAAGGGAACGAGGCGCGCTTGCGCTCGAGCAGGCGGGCGAAGGCGCACCCCACGTTCCCGTATCCGATCAGCGCGAGGTTCATTCTTCGAGTTTAGAACCAATTTGCGGGACTGAAGTCCCGCGCGGGCTGAAGCCCGCCTTCCTTCAAAACTCCATCTTGTCGATCAGGGAGTTCAGCTCGGACTCCAGGGCCGCCTTCTTATTGCGCAACTCACTCAACTGGTCGCGCAGGGCGGCGATCTTGGTTTCCTGGTCCGCGAGCTGGCGGGCGTACTTTTGCACCAGCTCCTGCTGGCCGCTGACGCCGTTCAGGCTGGCGATGTTTTCCCGCACGCGTTGCTCGTCGCGCACCACCTCGTTCAATTCCTGATCGGCGCGGAGGATCTCCGCGTCGTTGGCGGCGATGGCCGCCTTCCGTTCGATGATGCGCTCGAGTTGCTTGCGGCCGGCGTCACCGAGCGCTTTGTTCTGCGTGTAGCTCAGCAGGAAGTCGGGATTGACGTTCACCAGCGCCACCGAGGTTTCGTAGAGGCGCTCCTCCTCCACCGGGAACTTTTCGGTGGCGCCGCCCGCGAGCTTGATCTCGAAGCGATAGGCGCTGGTGGTGGTCTCGGCCGGCTTGAGCTTCAGGAGGGTGTAGTAGGGCCGGATGGCGTGTTCGAGCATCAGGGTCTTCGGTTTCTTGTCGACGTTGCGGATGGTGTAGGTCCGGGTTTCCTGGACCGCCGAGCGGGTGGTCATCACACCCCGGCTGACGTGCACCTCGCGGACGAAATCGCGGCTGGAATCGACCGCCGTCGAGATCCGCGTGCCGAGGTCGACCGCGTAGCTGATGAGGCGCTTGTCGCCCGCCTTCACAGTTTCTACCAGCGCCTCTCCGGCGTAGGCGTTGCCGTCGTAGACCGTGATGGGGCCGCCATCGAGCGTCTTCCCAGTGGAGTTGGAGATCTCGGCGGCGTTGCGCGGGAACTCGGAACTGCCGCCGGAATAAACCAGCAGCTTGCGCGCGGTGACTTTCTGTTGCAGGAACGGCAGCATGGCCGACTCGTCCTTCTTCACGGTGACCGGAGCGGAGAAGCTGTACTCGAACAGTTCGCCCATCTCGCGCCCCTCGGCGGCCGCGGCGATCGAACTGGTGACCTCTCTTTGGGTCTCGGCTGCGGCCATCGGTTTCCGGGCCGAGCGAAACATCGCGCCCCCGGACGCCGCCGCTACGGGGGGAGGAGGCGGCGCACCCGGCGTACTGCCAGCATCGCCTCCCATGGCGCCCGCATGGATCTCCGGCACCGCAGCCTGCTCTTCGGGCAATTCCGCTACCTGGCGCTGGAGGTAGCGCGGCTCATAGAGCCGGCTGATGAACGAGACCGGGCGCCCGGAGACCAGAGCCAGGCGCACCTTGGTCCAATCCTCGCCCGAGGTGTTGTCGACGATGGCCCAGCCCTCGAGCATAGGCTCGCCGCTCTCCGGAAAGATGAGGCGGTAACTCGATTTCCAGACCGGCGTCTGGACCACGTAGGTAGCCAGGATGCGCCGGCCCTTGGACTCGGTGGAATCGATGTAGACGCTGCGCTTCTCCTTGGAGCGCCCCACCACCAGGCTCCCGAGGTACTCCTTGAGCTGGGATTGCAGCACCGCGTCGGTGAAGCGCACGCCCGTGACGGCCGCCAGGTCGTAGGTCCGGAGGTCGCCCACCTCGAGCACCAGCGTGGCCTGTTCGCGTGACGGCTGCTTCTCGTCGCCGGCCACCTCGCGTGCGCCCAGAATCGTGCCTGCCACCTTCTCGGCTCCCAGCGTCAATTCGACCTGCGCGCCCTTGAGCTGATCCAGCAGCGCGCTTAACGGCTGGCGCTCGCCGAGTTGGAACGGGAACTCGGAGAGCTTGCGGGCCAGTGGCTCGCTGGAGTCGTAGCGCAGGCCGGTGACCTTTCCCCCGCCCTCCTCCAGGATGGTGAGCGACTTGAGGACGTCGTTCATGTCGGCGGCCTTGAAATCCAGCCGCGCCGATTGGCCCGGCCCGAGCTCGCCGCCGCGCCGGAAATACCCGACGCCGTTCTTGTACAGCACCACTTCCTTGACCGGAAGACCGGCCGCCAGCGCGCTCCCCATAAGGAGCGCGCCCAAAGCAACGGTACGAACCATGGGAATCCCTCCATTCCTCAATGCCCCAATCGTCGGCATCCTTTCACTCTCCCATCACCTTAATGATGACCCGCTTGGACCGCTGGCCGTCGAACTCGGCGTAGTAGATCTGCTGCCAGGGCCCCAGATCGAGCTTGGCCGCGGTGACCGGCACGATGACCTCGTGGTGCACCAGCAGGCTCTTCAGGTGCGCGTCGCCGTTGGATTCGCCGGTGCGGTGGTGGCGGTAGTCGCGGCGGAATGGCGCCAGTTTATCGAGCCACTCGTCGATGTCGGCCAGCAGGCCGTCGTCGGCATCGTTCACCCACACGCCGGCGGTGATGTGCATGGCCGAGACCAGGATCATGCCCTCGCGGATGCCGCTCTTGGCGAGTGCGGCCTCCACCTGGGGGGTAATGTTGACGTATTCCCGGTGCTTCTGAGTCTTGAAGGTCAGGTACTCGGTGTGAGATCGCATCATAGGCGATGATATAGCAACGGCGAGCCGGATGTGCGAGCGGAATGTGCTTGACACAGCATCCGCGCGCGAGTCAGACTTTGATATTGTAAGCCCGAGGGGGTGGTGTACCCGAGGGAGGAACCGGGGAGGTTTGAGCCACCAGAATGGAGACAACTTGAGACTGCTGCTCGTTCCTACTTGCTTGTTCCTGGCCGCGGGATGGGCGCAGGAGCCGCCGACCAGCGCTCCGCCGCAGCCCGCTCCCATCGGCCCGACGGAGCCCTCCGACGCCTCCGAGCAGCAAGCGCCCGAATACGCTGGGCCGGCGATCCTCAGCCGCGGAGGCATGGCCACGGTGGCCAGGGCTTCCGAAGTGGTCCAGTTGCGGCCCTACGTAACGGTTGCCGGCGCCTACGACAACGGCCTGGGCGTCCTTTCGGTGGACCCGCAAGGCCGGGCAACCACGGTGGCCTCCTTCGGCGAAGAGGCTCGCTTCGGCCTCACAGGGACACATAGCTGGAAGAGAACGGAGATTGAGCTGGACTACCGCGGCGTGTTCCGGCACTACAGCCACAGGGCTTACTTCGATGGCATGGATAACAACCTGATCCTGACCATACGCCACGAGGTCAGCCGCCACGTCACAATTGAATTCGAGGAGAACGCCAGCAGGTACTCGAATGCGTTTTCCATGCCCTATAGCATGGGCTCATATTACAATCCGATGCTCTATGGGCTGACCGGGAACGAACTGTTCAATTCGCCTACTTCGGTGCTGATGAGCACCTTCCGGGCTATCTACCAACGCACCTCCCGTTTGTCGTTCGGCGGGGGAGCGTCCGGGTTTTTAGTGCGGCGGCGATCGGAGGCTTTGACGGGCGTCACCGGCGCCCAACTGACCGGCAATATGGCCTACCGTCTCAGCCGCTATCAGACGATTGGTTTGGAGTACTCTTACAACCGCTTCGACTTCACGCGGCAGGTGGGCTACTCGGAGTTTCACGGGGTCGCGGTCGATTACTCCGTTAGGGTTGGCCAACATTGGGAATTCGGCATGCGAGCGGGCGGCTTTCGGGTGCGGTCGCAGCAAGTGGTCCAGGCGGCGATCGACCCGGCAGTGGCCGCGATCTTCGGCCTGACCAGCGGGACCGAAATCGCCAACCGCACCACGTTTGCGCCGAACTTCGAAGGACGCCTGACGCGGGGATTTCGTCGCGGTTCGTGGTCGGCCTCGTACGTCCGAACAGTCATGCCGGGCAACGGCGTCTACTTGACCTCCGGCGCCGACAGAGCGCAGACGACATACAGCTACACCGGGCTCTCCAAGGTAACCCTGCAATGCCGGATCGGCTACGACAGGTTGTCCAGCCTGTCGCAGACCATCGGCAGGTACCGGAGTTACTCCGGGGGCGGCGGAGCCACGGTGCGCCTCGCTCACGCGTTGTCGCTGATCGGGCAGGTTGACAGGCGGCACTACGACGCCAACGGATCGGCGCTCCAGCGTTCTTCTTTCCAGGCCAATCTGGGACTTTCCTGGAGCCCCGGCGAACGGCCCCTGGCCATCTGGTGAGGGACGTGGGGGAACCGCAACAGGGGCGGATCCTGCTCGTCGACGACGAGAAGGCGCTGCTGATCGTCATGGAGCAGTACCTGCGCCGCCTGGGCTACGGGGTGGAGGCTTGCCTAAGCGGCCAGGAAGCCTGGGATCGATTCGAGGCGCACCCTTTCGCCTACTCGCTGGTGCTGGCCGACATCACCATGCCGGAGATGTCCGGGCAGGAACTGCTGCTGCGGATGCTGCAACTCAACTCAACCATCGGCATCCTGATTTGCAGCGGATACCCCTTCGATATTTCGACGCTGCCCTCGACGGTTCACCAACAGACCGGCTTTCTGCAAAAGCCATTCACACCCAAGATGCTCTCCGAAGCGATAGAACGATTGCTGGCCGTCAGGGGCGGCGGGTAGGATCGGTGGGGCAGCGCTGGAACATCGAAACCGATCTGCGCGCTTTGAAGAGCACCCTGCGATTGGAACAGCTCCGTTGCACCACACTGGCGATGGTGGCCAAGGAACTGGACCCGGCTATGGCAGCATACAACCTGGTAAGCGCTGTGACCTGCCTGCCCGCGCAGAAGGCGGGCCCACCCCCACGCGTCTACAGTTTCACGCGGGAGCGAAATGTGGTCCAGGCGTTCGCTCCCTTGATCGCCACTGCCCAAAACCCGAAGCAAGCCAGGGAACATTTCGACCGCATGATGTACTACGTCAGCCAAGCCAAGCCGCCGAAGCGCAACCGAAAGCGCCCGTCCTATCCGCGAGCTGTCTGGCCGAACCCACATTCGTTTCCTCATCGAAAGGGGTAGGATGTGGCAATCCCCGACTTTCAAGAGTCTGCGGCATTACGCACGAGCGTGCGCCGCGGAGAAGATGCATGTGCCAGATGCTCCAGACTAGTCGAGGTCCAGCGGTCTCAGCGTGCGCCCCAGTTCGGAAGACATCGGCTCAACGTCCCTCCGCCTCCAGGAACCGCTCGGCTTCGATGGCGGCGCGGCAGCCGGCTCCGGCGGCGGTGATGGCCTGGCGGTAGGTGCGGTCCTCGACGTCGCCGGCGTGGAAAACGCCTTCGACGCTAGTGCGGGCGCCGCCTTTGGAGAGGATGTAGCCGTCGGCGTCCAACTCGATTTGCCCCTTGAACACGGCGGTGTTGGGAATGTGCCCGAGGGCCAGGAACAGGCCGTCGACGGGCCGCTGCCAGGTCCTGCCGCTCCTCACATCGCGCAATTCGACGCCGGTGACCTGACCTTTCTCGACGTCGAACACCTGGTCGACAACCGCGCTGGTGATCCACTGGATCTTGGGATTCTGCTGTGCGCGATCGAGCATGATTCGCGACGCGCGGAACTGGTCGCGCCGGTGGACGATGGCGACTTCCTGGCCGAAGCGGGTGAGGAAGATGGCTTCTTCCATCGCCGAATCGCCGCCGCCGATCACCATGATCTTCTTCCCGCGGAAAAAGAAGCCGTCGCAAGTGGCGCACGAACTGACGCCGTGCCCGATGAGTTTGCGCTCGGAATCCAGGCCCAGCCAGCGCGCCGAGGCTCCCGAGGCGACGATCAGCGTGCTGGTCTCCACCCACTCGCCCTCGATGTTGAGCCGGAACGGGCGCTTCGAGAGGTCCGCCTCGATCACCGAGCCATGGACGTATTCGGCGCCGAAGCGCTGCGCCTGCTGCTTCATACTCTCGACCAGCGCAGGGCCTTCGATGCCTTCGGGAAACCCGGGGAAATTCTCGACCAGCGTGGTGATCGACAGTTGGCCGCCGGGCTCGCGGCCCGAAACGACCAGCGGCTTCAGGTTGGCTCGGCCAGTGTAGATGGCGGCGGTGTTGCCGGCGCAGCCGGATCCGACGATGACGACGTTGCGCATAGGGGCCCTTCGAACTTCTATGCTAGCAGCCTGTGGTGAAAGCCGGCGGCAGGCGAAACCGCCTGCCCCACACTGGCCCAAGTCGCCGATTCCCCTTGGGGCGCAGCGAGCCCTTCACGAGTACGCGAGGCGGTTGGCGCGGCTGCGCGGCCTATCTCGTGGCGCCTCCGTTCCTGCGTAGTCAAAATGGCGTGTGCGTTGTCTTAGGAGCAGGAGGCAGGACTGATTATATGCGTGCCGTTTTCACTTCTTCGCTGCGCGTCGCCGCACTTTTGTCGAGCTTGTTCGGAAGCCTTGTGGCAGCGCCTAAGCTGCGGCTCAGCACCAGCACTATCGGACCGTACTCGATCGCGGTTGGCGCGAATGGCGCGGTACAGACACTTGAGGCCTGGAACGCGGGCGACGGCGCGTTGTCGCTCCAGGTTTCCTCGTCGGCGCCGTGGGCCGTGGCCACAGCCGGCGCAGCGCGGCCGTGCAGCAGCCGCGCGGGCACATGTTTGCCGATCCAGGTTGCGTTCCAGACCGCGTCGCTGGCTCGCGGCACGTATACCGGCACGGTCACGGTCGGCGATCCAAACGCCATCGACGCTCCGCAAACGATCACGGCCACGGCGCAGATTGGCGGCGGCGTGCCGGACCGGATCGAGATGTACGTCGCGCCCAGCGGCTCGGCGGCGGCCGAGATGACCACCAATCAGTTCGTGTCCATGTCGGTGACGACTCTGGACGGGCAGCCGTGGCTGGCGGTGGCCAGCGAGGGCGGGGGCAGCTTCAAGTTCGGTGTGACCTACACGGTGAACGCGGCGCAGCAGAGCGGGATGGTAGCCGGCGACTACCGCGGAACAATCGCCGTCGGCAATTCGGATTTTGCGCCGGACAACAAGACTGTGGACGTCCGGCTGCACGTGACCACGCAGCCGATCGCTCAGGCATCATCGCCCAGCCTCGCTTTCCGCATCGCGCAAAACACCCCGCGGCAAACACAGAGCGTGGTCATCGCGAATCGCGGCTTGGGCGCGCTGGAGGTGTCCAGCGTGAGGGTCTCTACGTCGTCGGGTGGGAACTGGCTTTCCGCGGGAAATCCCGGAGCGGGCATTTCTGTCTCAGCCGATCCGGTGGGCATGGCCCCGGGCGTATACGAGGGTTCGATCGAGGTTGCTACAAACGCTGTGAGCGGCGCGCTGACCGTTCCGGTGCGGTTGGAGGTTGTCTCGCAATCGCCGCCGCTGGCTTCCTATCGAGGCACGGTGAATGCCGCCACGTTCTTGCCGGACGACCCGGTCGCCCAGGGCGACATCATGGCGCTGTTCGGGGAGCAACTCGCCTACGACGGCCCGCAGCCCGCCACAACCATTCCACTCGAAACCAAGCTGGGCAACACGCGCGTTCTGGTGAACGGGCAAGCCGCGCCGCTCTACTACAGCTCGTACGGGCAGATCAATTTCCAGATGCCGTTCGAGACGCCCGTGGGCGAGGCGCTGGTGCGGGTGGAGCGCGACGGTCAGGCAGGCAACGCGATTTCCGTGCAGGTCGCCAGCCGCGGGCCACGCATCCTCCAGTTCGGCGAGTACGGCGTCATCCAGAACTACAGCCGGGGGAACAGGCTGCCCATGCCGCCCACGCCGGATGTGCCCTCCGAACGCGCCAGGCCGGGCGACATCCTGGTGATCTACGCTTTTGGGTTGGGCGCCACCTCGCCAGCGGTTCCAAGCGGCGCCGGCGCACCGGCTGCCGAACCACTCGCGCGGATCGCCACGCCGGTGAGTGTGCATTTCGGCGCGCGCACCATCTTCAGCGACGGGATTCCGGTGGTCC
>PLEM01000527.1:0-223 GCA_003137035.1 Bryobacterales bacterium
AGCGCTCGAAGCGGATGTCGTGGATGTCCGAGGTGGTCTCCGTGCCGATCTTCACGCCGGAGTCCTGCGTCTCGAGCACGCAGTCCTTCACGGTGATATTGGCCGACGGCCCGTAATCCACGCTCTGCCGCGTGGCTTTGACCACGATGGCGTCGTCGCCGCAAACGATGTGGCAATTGCGGATCTCGACGTTGCGGCAGTGATCGGGATCGATGCCGTCGCA
>PLEM01000527.1:251-5758 GCA_003137035.1 Bryobacterales bacterium
CGCGCCCGGCCGTTGATGTTGCCGGTTCCCGAGATGCGCAAGCCATGCGCTTCGCGCGCGGTGATCACGGCGCCGCCCGTGTAGTCTGCTTGACGGGTGCTGACTAGCAGCTCCGCGTCATCCGCCAAATGGAAATCGATGCCGCCCTTCAGTTCGAGCGTGCCGATCAAATACTTTCGGCCGCCGCGGACCAACACCTGCGCGCCTCCGCCCGCCGCCGCGGCTGCGTTGATGGCGCGCTGTATGGCGGCTGTGTCCAGGGTCACTCCGTCGCCCACTGCGCCATACTCACGAACGTCGAAGATCTTCGCCGCGCGCGCCGAAAGCACCGCCCGCAGACCCATCGCACCAGCGCCCAAACGCAGCGCCTGACGCCGGCTGAAACTCGTTTTCATGCTTCGCTCCCTTTCGATGCATTCGCGGCGGCGCCGGCGGCCACTTCGGCCAGCGCGGTCAGCGCGCGTTCGCAGTCCTCGCGGCTCGCGTCCAGGTGCGTCACCAGCCGCATGCGCGTCCCGCCAATCCCGTTGATCAGAACCCCACGCGACTTCAGCCGCGCGCTGAATTCGGCCGTCGTCAGTCCCGTTCCGCCGATGTCGAACACCACGATGTTGGTCTGGACCTTGTGCGGCACCTGAATTCCCTCCATCCGCGACAGGGCGCCGGCGAGGAGCTGCGCGTGCTCGTGGTCCTGTCCCAACCGCGCCGGCATTTCCTCCAGCGCGATGAGGCCGGCCGCCGCCAGCACGCCTACCTGGCGCATGCCGCCGCCCAACCGTTTGCGGTACAGCCGCCCGCGCGCGATGTCCTTGGCGGTACCCACCAGCAGCGAACCCACCGGCGCGCCCAGCCCCTTTGACAGGCAGAACATCACCGTGTCGCACCGGGCGGTAATCTCGGCTACTGTCCGGCACAAGAAAGTGGCCGCGTTGAACACCCGCGCCCCGTCCAGATGCACCTTCAGGCCCAACTCGTGCGCCCCGTCGCAAATCTTATTGAGCGCTTCCGCGGAGTACACCGAGCCGCCCGCCATGTTGTGCGTGTTCTCGATCTCGACGAGGCCAGTCGGCGCATAGTGCGAGTGCATCGGCCGCACCTCGGGGAGGATCTCGTCCCAGGTCAGGATGCCGTCCTGGGTGCGAATCGGCCGCGCAAGGCAACCCGAGAACCACGCCATCATCGCCAGCTCGTAATTGAAGACGTGCGAGCGCGCCTCGCAGATTACCTCCTGCCCGTGCTGGGTGTGCAGCTTCACCGCGATGGTGTTCCCCATGGTGCCGGTGGGCACGAACAGGCCCGCCTCTTTGGCGAAAACCTCGGCCGCGCGCTGCTCAAGCCGGTTGACGGTCGGGTCTTCCCCGTACACGTCGTCGCCGACCTCGGCCTCCGCCATCGCGCGCCGCATGGCGAGCGTCGGCCTAGTCACCGTGTCGCTGCGCAGATCGACGAGGTGCGTCTGGCTGGGGTCCGCGCCCCCCAGGCCGTGCGGTGCAAATCGCGCTTTCATAAGATGAACTCCCGAAACACTTCATTGGACAACAAAACGCCGCGCCGTGTGAGGCGCAGGGTTCCGCCGGCAGCTTCGAGCAGGCCCGCGTCGATGAATCGGCGGATCGGAGCCTCGAATCGCAGCCATTCCTCGGGCGCCGGCCGGACGCCCGCGCTCAGGCGCAGGCCGAGGAAGAACCGCTCCTCTTCAGGGCGCGCCGCGGTCTCCTCGACACAGGGCGCGTGGCCCCGGGCGACGTAGTCCTCGGGCGATTCCGCATTCCGCCGCCGCGTGGCGCCGTCGAAGGAGTGCGCGTCGGCGCCGAACCCCACATAAGGCTCCAAGCACCAGTACTTCAGGTTGTGCAGCGACTCGCAGCCGGGCCGGGCGAAGTTCGAAATCTCGTAGCGCGGGATCCCCAGCGCGGCGAGCCGGTCCACGGCGCTCTCGTACAGCTCGACGATTGCGTCCTCGGATGGGACCCGGTCGGCGCCGTACCGCGCGCCGCCTTTCAGGATCTCGCTGCCGAGGCGGCTGTCCTGGTCCACCTCGAGCATGTAGACGGAAACGTGCGGCGCCGCGAGGCGCTCCACCCAGTCCAGCGATTCCCGCCAGCTCTCGGCCGTCTGGCCCGGCAGCCCGGCGATGAGGTCGATGTTGAAGTTCGCGAGGCCCGCTTCGCGGAGCAGTTTCACCTCCTCCGCGACGACCTCCGCTGTGTGCCTGCGGCCCGTGCCGGCGATCTCCGCGCGCACGAACGACTGCACCCCGAGGCTCACGCGATTGATGCCCGCATCCCGCCACGCGCGCGCTTTCTCCGGCGTGAGGGCGCCGGGCGCGGCCTCGATGGTGGCTTCCTTCCACGGCCGGCCGGGAACCAGCGCCAGCAGCTTAGCCAGGCCCTCCTCGGGGATGCGGCTGGGCGTGCCGCCACCCAGGTAGACGGTCTCCGGCCGCCAGGGCCATTCGAAACGCGCGACCTCCGTCCGCAACGCATCCAGGTACTGCCGCTCCAACTCGCGCGCGAATGGACCCGAGGCGAAGTTGCAGAAGGTGCATTTCTGCGCGCAGAACGGATAGGAGAGGTAAACGCCCGCCAACTTCCATTCTCCTCTGTTACGCTGAGGACTGGTGATGGAACCCGCCTGCGTCCGCCAGGACGAGCTACCGCAAACCTCCAAGCTGTTCGCGGATTTCCTCTATCGCTTCGAGCGAGTGGCGGCATTCTACGCCTGGCCGCCGCACGATCCCGCATCCTACGCGGCGGCTGCCGTGCGCATCGAATACCCGATCGAGCGGCGCGCGGCTCTGGTGGCGGCGCTGCGGGCACAGAACGGCGGCAACCCGGACTTGGATACGCTGGCGCAGCCGGGCGCCGTTGCGGTGGTGACGGGCCAGCAGGTGGGGTTGTTCTCCGGTCCCTGCTACGCGATCTACAAGGCCCTTACCGCCATTCAACTCGCCCGCCGAATCACCAGCGCCGGCATCCCCGCGGTTCCCATATTCTGGCTGGCGACCGAGGACCACGATTTCGCAGAGGTCAATCATTGCTGGGTCTTCGACGCGGCACAGCGCCCCGTTCGCCTCGAGATCCCCGGAACGAATCCCGAGCGCCGGCCGGTCGGCGAGATCCCGGTCGAGAACCCACCTGTCGACGGTCTGCGCCAGGCCCTGCGGGATTTCCCGTTCGGGGAGGAGATCGTCGCGGCCGTCGAGGACGCCTATGCGCCCGGCGCCACATTCGGTTCCGCGTTCGCCCGCCTGTTGCAGCGACTGTTGCCCGGGCTGCTCTGTCTGGACCCGCTCGATCCGGCCTTGCGGCGGCTGGCGGCGCCGCTGCTTGGGCAAGCAGTCGAGGCCGCGCCGCAGCTTGCCGCACGCTTGGCCGAGCGCAGCCGGCAGTTGACCGCTGCCGGCTACCACACGCAGGTTCACCTGGAGGAACACACTTCCCTGGTGTTCCTGCTCGAAAATGGCCGGCGGCTCGCGCTGGACCGCCGCGACGCGGGATACTCCGCTCTGAGCAACCGCCCCGAACAACTTTCGCCCAACGCGCTGCTGCGGCCGGTGGTGCAGGACTACATGCTGCCCACGGTCGCCTACGTGGGCGGGCCCGCGGAAATCGCTTACCTAGCGCAGTCCCAGGCGATCTACGAGGAGTTGCGGCGCCCCATGCCAGTTGCGGTACAGCGGCAGAGCGCGACGCTGCTCGACGCGCGGTCCGGGAAGCTCATGGAGCGCTACGGGCTCGCCCTGCCGGATCTCTTTCGGGGCGAGGAGCCTCTGCGGGAGCGCATCGCGCGCACCCTAGTTCCCGCCGAACTGGCCGCGACCATCGCGGATACAAAGTCGGAGTCCGCCCATGCGCTCGACTTGCTCGACGCTTCCCTCGAGGGATTCGATCCGACGCTCGCGGCCGCCTTAGCCACCAGCCGCCGCAAGATCGCCTGGCAGTTCTCTAAAATCGAGCGGAAGGTGGGTCGCGAAGCGCTGCGCCGCGACGAGCGGGCCGCGGAAGGCGCTCGCTGGCTCAACAATCTGATTTACCCGGAGAAGCATTTGCAGGAGCGCTTCTACTCCATCCTGCCGTTCCTGGCCCGCCACGGCCTGGGCCTGATCGAGCGCCTTTCCGAGAAGTTGACGCCCGACTGCCGCGACCATCGCGTCCTGGCGCCGTAGCGCGCTCCCTACTTTTGCAGCAGGAAGTTGCCCACAAACATGGCGTCGATGCCGGAGGAGTAGAAACTGCGGACGGCGTCGCGCGGGGTCGCCACCAGCGGGTCGCCGAACAGGTTGAACGAAGTGTTGTAGAGCACCGGCAGGCCGGTAGACTTCCCGGCCGCGTGCAGGAGGCTCCAGTACAGCGGATTGTCCTCCTTCGAGACCGTGTGGACGCGAATGAGGTCGCGGACCAGGATCGCGCTTTCGAAAGTGGCGCGATAAGCGGGGCGAACACGCCCGACGGTGGCCAGGAAACGCGCGTTGGGGCCGGCCTCGAAGTACTCGGAACAGACTTCGGCGGGGACCGAGGCGGCGAACTTGCGAAACGGCTCGCGGCGCTTGATGTAGATGTTCAGGTTCTCGGTGGAGTAGGGGTTGAGCGGGGAAGCCAGGATACTGCGGTTGCCCAGGGCGCGCGGACCGAACTCCGTGCGGCCCTGCATCCAGGCGACGGTCTTGTGCTCGTCGAGCTCGCGGACGGCGGTNNCGCGCTTGATGTCCTCGGCGTCGAAGCCGGGGCCGAGGCAGAGGTTGCCGATGCCGGCGCGGGCGGTCTGTTGGTAGACGGTGTGCCAGGTGTGGAAGACGGCGCCCAGCGCGGTGCCGGCGTTGCCGGCGGCGGGCTGCACGAAGACATTCTCCCAATTCGGCGAGGACTCGATGCTCGAAACCAGCAGGGCGTTGAGCGCAAGACCTCCCGCGAGGCAAAGGTTGCGGCCCGTGCCCGCCATGTCGAGCACGGTTTTCTCGATGGCGCGTTGCAGGCCGGCGGCGACCTCGGGCTTCATGGCGCCGGGAATGGGCGATTCGTCGGCCAGGCCGAGGCGCTCGTAAAACTTCGCGCTGAAACCGCCATGGCCGTGGCGCTCCGCGTCGAAAAACGAGCGGTCGATGCGCGGCCACTCGCCGTCCTTGCCGCCCAGGATCTCCAGAAACAACGGCGCCAGCGCGTCGGAACCCGCGACCGAGAGCCACTGGACTTTATGGGCGTCGGCGTTGGGGNNCGAAACCGAGGAGCGCGGTGACGCGGCCGTAGAAGTCGCCGAGCGAATCCGGGTAATATTGCTCCTGCTCGAGCGCGATTTGGCCCCCGGAAGCACGCCAGCGCGCGCCGCAGCGGAAGTCGCCGGCGCGGTCGAGGGTGAGGATGGTGGCCTCGGAAAACGGCGATGGATAGAAGGCCGAGGCGGCGTGCGCGGTGTGGTGATCGACCAGCACCACACGGCTGTTGGGGAACTTGGCGCGCAGCGCAAGGTGGAGCGCGGTCTCGGGACCGGAAGAGAAGGGGCGCACAATG
>PLEM01000094.1 GCA_003137035.1 Bryobacterales bacterium
TCCCCACTGGATCTCGCGGGAACGCATTACCGGGCAGGCATGGCGATGCTGGCGCTGGGCCAGGAGGCGGCTGCGAAGGAGCATTTTAAGCGCGCGGTGGAGTACGATCCGCTGGGGTGGCGCGGCGCACTGGCCAAGGCGGAGCTTCGCGGGCGGAGCGCCTGGGGCAGCGTGAAGGCGTAGGCGCGGCCGTCGAGCCTCAAGCCAGGGCGAGGGCTACCGAAGTGTCTCCGCGCGCGCCGGTGGTTTCCTCCAGTTCCTTCAGAAGGGAGCATTCCAGGCCATCCGGGTCGATGGCGACTTCGCAGACCGCGATTTCGGCGTCGCTGGCGCCCTGGAAACACAGTTCACAAATGCCGACGACCCCTGAGCCGCAGCTCACCGGCGGGCCGAAGGTGCGACAGATCATGGGGCGCGCGGCGTACAGTTCGCAGTGGCCGGATTCGAGGTCGAGCGCGGGACAAGGCTCGTCGTCATCATCGCGGATGGCGGCGGCTCGCTCGCGGATGCGGGCGGCGCGCTCCGGCTCGCGCACCTCGAGTTCATCCAGACCTCGCCGTAGCCGGTGGGCATCCAGGCGGGTGATGGGGAACGGACCGATGCAGCAGGGGGTGCAGCCCGGGCGGCAGACCAGCCAGGGCCCGCACTTGCGCGCGGCCTCGGCCAGGGCGGCATCCACCGCCAGGATGAGAGTCCGGTCGCCGGAATCGATGCCTTGCGAGAGCTGCATTGTTCGATTCTAGCGCGGGAATGCCATAATGGCCGGGGAGGACCAATGCACCGCAACGCTACAACTCTTCTCTTTGCCGCGCTCTTGCTGCCCGCGGCCGCCTACGGCCAGTTCGTGGAGGACTTCAAGCCATCCAGGGCCAACTGCTGCCTGCCGGGGATGGCGCAGAGTCTGGCCGATCAGCTTCAGGACTGGAATCAGCTCGGCCGGTATCACGGCGACAACGAGCGGCTGAAGGCCCTGCAACCGGACCCGCAGCGGGTGGTGTTTCTCGGGGATTCCATCACCGACGGCTGGAAGCTGACGCAGTTCTTTCCGGGTAAGCTGTACGTGAATCGCGGCATTGGCGGGCAGACAACGTCGCAGATGCTGGTGCGCGTCTTCCCCGACGTAATCGATTTGAAGCCCGCCGCGCTCATCGTTCTCGCCGGCACGAACGACATTTCGCGCAACACCGGGCCGCAGACGCCGGCGATGGTCGAGGAAAACATCCAGGCGATCACGGAGCTCGCCCAGGCACACGGAATCAAGGTGATCCTGTGCTCCCTGGCGCCGGTCAGCGACTACACCGCGCGCAAGCAGACCGAGCATCGCCCGCCGGCGGACATTCTGAAACTGAATGCGTGGTTGCGCGAGTATGCCGCCAAGGCGCACGCGGTTTATGTGGACTACTACGCGGCGCTGGTCGATGACAAGGGCATGCTGCGCGATGGCTTTTCGGAGGACGGGCTGCATCCGAACGCCAAAGGCTACGAGCTGATGGCGCCTCTCGCCGAGGCAGCTATTCAGAGGGCGCTGCGCTAGGCCTCGCCGCGGCGACGGCGGATGAGCCAGGGCTCGATCGGGCCGGGGTCTTCGAGAATCTCGCGCTCGAGTTCGCGGAACTGGGTGTCGACAACCACCCGCTCGATGGAAGCGCCCAAAGACTCGTCACCAGTCTGGGCGCGCATCTGCTCGATGAGGGCCAGAATCGCCTCGTAGAGCTTCAGTCGATTCGCCGTGTTGCTCATATCCGGTCCTCCTACTGGATTGGACGCCGAAGTCATGCGGGAGTTCCATAAAAAAGGATGCAGCCGTTACAATTGGGTAACATCGGGTTTGTAGAGTCTTCCCAGGGAGGAAGACCAGATGAAGAAGGCACTACTTGCCGTTGCGCTGATGGCGGCGTTGAGCGCCGGCTCGCCCGCCCGCGCGCAGACCGTTTCCGAGCTGCTCCAGAAAGGCATCTACACCCAGGAGACCCTGGGGGATCTGGACGGCGCGGCGAAGATTTACAGACAACTCCTGGCGACGGCCAAGGATAACCGGGGCTACGCCGCCCAGGCGCAATACCGGCTGGGAGTGTGCCTGCTGGCCAAAGGCGACACGGTCGAGGCCACCAAAGCGTTCCAGGCGGTCATCGACAACTATCCCGAGCAGAAAGACCTGGTCGAAAAGGCGCGGGAGCGCGTGCCCGGCGGGCTGAAGCTGCTGCCGGCACCCTGGACGGACGGCGAAGTGCTGGAGCTGAACCTGAAGCTGGCGGGAGGAATGACGGCGGGCGCGATGGTGTTCTCCATCGATGCGGCGCCGGGAGATCCCGCGCATCGCTGGCTGGCCCAGAACCGTACCTACACCGGGGTAACCCAACAGATCTGCCGGGTCACCATGGATCGAGAGAACCTCCAGCCAGTCTCATCCTCGATCGACTTCCTGTTGGGCCNNAGCGAAGATTTCGACCAAGGGCCAGGATAACCCTCGCACGGTCGATCTGGAAGCCTCCACTTACGACAACAGTGAGTGGCTCTACCTGCTGCGGAGATTGCCCTTGGCGCCCGGGTTCAAAGTCACCGTGCCAATTCTCGGGGCAACCGGTGCGGTTGTTAAGGTCAGCTTTGAAGTCGCCGCGACGGAGGACGTCGAAGTGCCCGCCGGCAAGTTCCGGTGCTACAGGATCCAATTGAACCCGCTGAATCAGACCTTCTGGATTTCGACGGACGGGCCCCGCTATCTAGTAAAGCTGGAAGCGAACGGTGTAATGGTGGCGGAGTTGAGCCGCGCGAGGACGAGCGATCCCGGTCCTCCGCGGACCTTCCGGGACGACCAGTTGGGATTCTCATTTGCTGCCCCGGGGGACTGGCTGTTCATGAAGTTCGAGGGCGCCGGCGTCTCCAAGCCCGGAGGTCCCGTCACGGTGCTCCTGTTCGATCCTCAGGCGATTGCCACCGGCGATGTTCGGGTCGAGAAGAAGCAGACACAGAAGGACGCCGGCGAGAGCGGGCTGAAGTCGCAGGCGGAGGAATACGCCGGGAAACAGGCGGAGTCGTTGAAGGACTACAAGGTCAGGGAGGGAAGCTGGCAGAGCCGGCAGATTGGGGGACACGCGGCTCTCAGTTACGTCGCCGATCTTATCGATCCCGTGGTCAAGGACCACAAGCTGGTGGAGTATGCGATCTGGGTGCAGAGTGAGACTCTGAGCGCCCGAATCGAGGCCCGGCTCGAGCCGGCTGAACTCGAGAAGTTCCAGAAACGGTTCGATCCGATTCTGGAGAGCCTGCAATTGCGGTGACACTGCGTTGAAACGGGTTCGATTGAGCGGAGCAACGGGCTACAACCGCGAGTTGTGGCCCGTGCTGCTGCTGTTGCTGCTGGCCGTCCTGATCCCGACGGCGTGCCTGCTCTGGTTCATGAACGAGGCCATGAGCAACCAGCGCGAGGCGGTGGCGCAGAAGCTCGCGGAGGCCGATCGCGCCCAGGTGGTGTCGATCCGCGAGCGGCTGGAGGGCTACTGGGAGCGGAGCATCGCGGCGCTGGACCAGCAGGCGCGTGACTCGATCGGCGGGGCCCTGTTTGCGCGGTGCATCGGCGCGGGCCTGGCCGATTCCGTAATCTGCTTCGACGAGAAAAGGAGACTGGCCTATCCGGCTCCGCCAGCGGCCCCCATGAAAGATCCCGCGCTCGATCGGCCGGACTGGGCGCAGGCAGTGCGGCAGGAGGAGAGTTCGCCGGGGGCCGCCGCGGAGGCCTACGCGGCGATTGCGCGGTCCGCGGCTGATCCGATCCTGCGCGCGCGAGCATTGCAGGCGCAGGGCCGATGCCTGGTTCGGGCCGGAAACAAGGACGCTGCGATTCAGTTGGTTGCGCGCTCGGATTACAACCAGGCCACGGACCTGCAAGGCCGCCTGATCGCCGCGGATGCCGGTCTCATGGCATTGCAGTTCATGAAAGGCCCGGAGGATTCGCGCTCCCTGCCGCTGGCGCGCCGGCTGAAAGCCCTGGTCCTGGATTACGAGAACGCGCCGCTTTCGGGCAGCCAGCGGCTGTTCCTCATGCGCGAGATGCGGGCGCTGAAGCTGCCTCAAAACCTGGCGGAATTCCCCACTTTCGATGCGGAGCAGTTGGCGGCGCGGTACCTGGAAGCGGAACAGGCTCCGGTGGTGGAGGCCGCGCTACGGCAGACGGCTCTGGCGGGGATCTGGAAACTGGGATCGGTCAACGGGCGGGTTCTGGCGTTGCTCCGCACCCAGAGCGTTCTGGGCCGCATGCGGGAGTTGGTCACGAACCGGCGGCTGGTTGTCTCCCAGCCCGGAGCGCCGGTTCCCGAGGGGAGTTCGAGTCCCCTCGGAATGCGTCTGCCCGGGTGGCAGGTCACGCTGCTGGCCGCCGATAACACGGCCCTCGGACAGCCTCAACGAAGCCTCTATCTGTGGACCGGGTTTCTGGTGATCGCGGCGATGGCCATTGCGGCGCTGGTGGCCGCGCGGCTGCTGCAGCGGCAGATGCGATTGGCGCGGCTGAAGACGGACCTGGTGGCTTCCGTCTCCCATGAGCTGAAGACGCCGCTCGCCTCGATGCGCGTGCTGGTGGACACGCTGATCGAAGAGCCCGCGCCCGATCCGGTCAGGACGCGCGAGTACCTCGAGTTGATCGCGAGGGAAAACATCCGCCTGAGCCGGCTCATCGAGAACTTCCTGACCTTCTCGCGCATGGAGCGGAACAGGTACACGCTGGAGATGGCCGAAACGGACGCCGCCGAGATCGTGGCCGGGGCGGTGGAGGCGGCGGGCGAGCGGTTCCGCGGGCCGGATTGCCGCCTGGATGTGAAGGTGGATACCGGGCTGCCGCGCTTGCGGGCGGATGCCGGGGCGCTGGTCACGGTACTCCTGAACCTGCTCGACAACGCCTACAAGTATTCCCCCGGCGAGAAGCGGATCGCCGTGCGCGCCTACGCCGCGAACCAGCACCTGTGTTTCGAGGTGGAGGACCACGGGATCGGCCTCTCGCCACGGGAGTCCAAGAAGATCTTCCGGAAGTTCTACCAAGCCGACCAGCGGTTGTCGCGAGCCACCGGAGGCTGCGGCCTGGGGCTGTCGATCGTCGAGTTCATTGTGAAAGCGCACGGTGGATCGATCACCGTCCAGAGCAAGCCGGGCATTGGCAGTACATTCAAGGTAGAGATCCCGGTGGACGGAAGATGAAACACCGCGTTCTGATCGTCGAAGACGACCCGGCCCTGCTGCGGGGGCTCAAGGATAACTTCTCCTCGAAGGGATACCTCGTCGAGAGCGCGGCGGACGGCGAGCGCGGCCTCGAACTGGCGCTGGAGGGCGCGTTCGACCTGATCCTGCTGGACATCATGCTCCCGAAGGTGAACGGCTACGAGATCTGCCGCGCGGTGCGCGAACAGGGTTCCGAGATCCCCATCCTCATGCTGACCGCAAAAGGGCAGGAGGAGGACGTGATCCTGGGCCTCAACCTGGGCGCCGACGATTACGTGGTCAAACCCTTCCGCATTCGCGAGCTGCTGGCCCGCGCCAACGCGCTGGTGCGCCGCACGCAGCCCAAGCAGGACGAGGTGTTCCAATTCGGCGATTTCGAGATGGACCTGGGTGCCCACAAGCTGTTCCGGGGCGGCCACGAGGTCCCGTTGACCGCCAAGGAATTCCGGCTGCTCGCGCATTTCGCGATGCGACAGGGCCGCGCGCTGCCCCGCGACGAGATCCTGAACGCGGTCTGGGGCAGTTCGATCATCGTGACCGGACGCAGCGTGGACCGCTGCGTCACCACCCTGCGCGCCAAGATCGAATCCGACCCGCGCAATCCCGTCTACATCCAGACGGTGCGGGACATCGGCTACCGGTTCGAGCGGGAACTCCCGAGCGAGGACCCGAACCCTCCCAGCGCGGCGGGCTTGCGCGTGGCGCGGGAGCGGCTGGCGGAAGCCGAGCAGGCGGAGAGAGCGATGGCCGCGGAACTGGAGCAGGCGGCCGAGATTCAGCGCCAGCTTCTGCCTACGGCGGCACCGGCAGTCGCCGGTCTGGACCTGGCCGGATACAACGCCGCCTGCCGCACCGTGGGCGGCGACTACTACGATTTCCTGAGCTACCCGGACGGGCGCATCGGAATCGTGATCGCGGACGTGGCGGGTAAGGGCATGCCGGCCGCACTGGTGATGGCCAGCCTGCAAGCCAAGGTGCAGGCGCTGGCCGATGCTCCAGGCGATACCGCCGAGATGGTGGGCCGCCTGAACCGCGGCATTGCGGGAGCCTGTCCGCCCAACCGTTTCGTGACGCTGTTCTTCGCGGTCCTGGATCCGCCCACCGGAGAGCTGGCGTACTCGAACGCCGGCCACAACCCGCCATTCCTGGTCCGGCCGAACGGAGAGATCGCGCTGCTGGAGGGCGGAGGCCCGCCGCTGGGTATCCTGCCGAGCGCTCGATATCGGGAAGAGCGCGCGAGGATGGCGCCGGGCGATGTGCTTCTGCTCTACAGCGACGGGGTCACCGAGGCATTCAATCCCGCGGGGGAGGAGTTCGACGAGCGGGTCAAGGAAGTCGTCGTGGAGAACCGCGGCGAGCCCGCGGCGGCGATCGTCAAGGCGGTGCACGAGGCCGTCGCCTCCTGGACGGAGGGACAGCCCGCCACCGACGACATCACCGTAGTGGCAGCGCGGCGGACGGCGCAGGTCCGTGCTGTGCTAGAATCGTGCCTCTCGTGAAACACCGTATCGTTCCCGCAATGCTCGGTTCCCTGCTCTTGCTCTTCGCTGCATGCTCGCGGGACAAACCCGAGACGGTTGCGAAGGATTTCGTCGAAGCCATGACCACCGGCGACGCCGAAACCGTCCTGAAGCTGCTTCCGAAAGAGGCCACTTCCGATCCCCGAGATCCGCAAAGGGCCAACCGGCTCCGCGCCTTTGTCCAAATACGCAGACTCGCAGGCGAGCAGGTCCTCCGGATGGATGCCAAGGAGGTTAAATCCGATGGCGACCGCGCTACCGTCCACCTGGTCGTCGAGTTCGTTCTCAACCGTGGCGCGGTGACGGAGAAGCGCCATAGCGAAAATGTTCCTGTGATTCTGATTCGGCGGGACGGGCGCTGGACGGTGAGCCCGGAGATGTTCTACTGAGCCGGGACTAAGGAGTTGCCATGCGTGAAGATGCGACTTCCGGTTCGCGCCGGTTATTTCTGAAGTCGGCGGCGGGTCTGGGCGGAGCGCTGGCGGTTGCCACCGGCGCGTCCTCCGGGGAAACCAGCGCGCCGCTTCTGCCAACCGTGAAGTTCGGCAAAGCCGAGATCACGCGGCTGATCGTCGGCTCGAACCCCTTCTACGGCTACTCGCATTTCAATCGCATCGTCGATGCGCACATGCGCGAGTGGTACACCCAGGAACGCAGGGTCGAGGTGCTCCAGAGCGCCGAGCGCAACGGCATCGGCACATGGCAATGCCACTACAACGACCAGCCGCTCGCCGACTTCCTGCGCTACCGACAGGAAGGCGGCAAGATGAACTTCGTTCTGCTGGCCGACTTCGCGCTCATGAAGGACCTCTCCCTGATGCCCGAAGTGGTGAAGAAGATGCAGCCGCTGGGCATCGGCCATCACGGCAACCGCACCGACGAGCGTTTCCGCGCGGGCCAGAAGAACAAGATCAAGGAGTTCCTCAAGGCGGTTCGCGACACCGGCGTGATGGTGGGCCTCTCCACGCACAACCCCGCGGTGGTCGAGACCGCCGAAAGCGAGAACTGGGACGTCGATTACTACCAGACCTGCCTCTACTTCGTCAGCCGCACCCCCGAGGAGGCGCGCCGGATCTATGGCGAAGCGCCCCTCGGCGAGATCTACATGGAGAAGGATCCCGAGCGGATGTGCAAGATGATCCGCGCGACCCGGAAGCCCTGCCTGGCCTTCAAGGTGTTCGGCGCCGGCCGCACCGTCAGCTCGCACGAAGCCGTCGAGACGTCCATCCGCTTCGCTCTCGCGAACATCAAGCCGGCCGACGCCATCATCGTCGGCTTCTATCCCCGCTTCAGCGATCAGGTGAGAGAGAACACCGAGATCGTGCGCGGAATTTTGAGTGAACCTGCGGGACTGAAGTCCCGCGCGNNCGCGGACTGAAGTCCGCCCCCCCAGATGCCAATTTCACACGCCGACGTCACCGAGATCAGGAAGCAGGCCGCGCAGTTCCGCAAGCGTTTGGTGAAAGCCAAGGCGCGGATCGGCACCGCGCAGTTCGAGTGGTATCCGTACGAGACGCTTTCCGCCTTCGACCATCTGGACCGCCTGCTGACCGGCCCGCATCGGTTTCTTCTGGATCTGGCGGAGGATCAGCCCATCCTGGATCTGGGTTGCCAGGACGGGGATCTGTCTTTCTTTTTCGAATCGCTGGGATGCGAGGTGCATGCGGTCGACCTTCCCGACTGGAACTACAACCAGATGCGCGGCGTCGCGCGGCTCCGGGAGGCGCTCGACTCCCGAATCCACGTTCAGCAGGTCGACCTCGACACGCAATTCACGTTACCCAACCACACCTTCGGCCTGGCGCTCTTCTTCGGAGTTCTCTACCACCTCAAGAATCCGTTTCAGGCTCTGGAGATCCTGGCGAGCCGGGTGCGCTATTGCCTGCTGAGTACACGCATCGCGCAGGTCACGCCGGGGCGTGGCGTCCGAATCCAGGACCAGCCGCTGGCCTACCTTCTGAGCCCGGGCGAAACCAACAACGACAAGTCGAACTACTGGATCTTCTCCGAACAGGGCCTGCGGCGCCTGCTCCAGCGCTCGGGATGGCAGATTGAGGAGTTCATGAGCGCCGGTTGCGCGAAAGACTCCGACCCGGTGAGCGGCGACCGGGACCAGCGCGCATTCTGCCTGCTTCGGAGCACCGCCGTCGGGGACGGCCGCATGGAGTTGCTGAACGGCTGGCACCGGCTGGAGCACGATTGCTTCCGATGGACGGAGCGCCGGTTCACGGTTCGGCTGAAGGCGCCCGCTCCGGAGCAGGCCGCGCGACTCCGATTACGGTTCTACATTCCACCCGAGACGCTCGCCAAGCTGGGGCCGTTGACGCTCTCGGCGCAAGTGAACGGGGTATCGCTGCTCAAGCAGACCTACGCGTCCGCAGAGGAACAGGTCTACTCGGCGGTTGTTCCGGCAGGCGCACTCACCGGCACGCGCGCGCTGGTCGAGTTTGCGTTGGACAAGGCCGTTCCCCCGTCCGCCGAAGACAGCCGGGAGCTGGGAGTGGTGGTCCGCATTTCGGCGGATGATGATCCGCCGGCGCTACTCGTGCAACCATAGAAGAATGGATTCCCAGGCGGGTTCGACCCGCAACATCGCCATCATCGCGCACGTCGACCACGGCAAGACCACGCTGGTGGACGCAATGCTCCACCAGAGCGGCATCTTCCGCGAGAACGAGGCCGCCGCTCTCATCGAGTGCGTGATGGACTCGAACGCCATCGAGCGCGAGCGCGGCATTACCATCCTCGCCAAGAACACCGGAGTGCGCTATCGCGGGGTCAAGATCAACATCGTGGACACGCCCGGACACAGCGATTTCGGCGGCGAGGNNGCGGCGAGGTGGAGCGCTCGCTCAAACTGGTGGACGGCGTGATGCTGCTGGTGGATGCCAGCGAGGGCCCGCTGCCCCAGACCCGCTATGTGCTCACCAAGGCCCTGGAAGCGCGGCTCCCGCCGGTTCTGGTGATCAACAAGATCGACCGCCCGGACGCGCGCGTCCAGGAGGTTCTCAACGAGGTCTACGACCTCTTCATCGACCTCGACGCCACCGAGGACCAGCTCGATTTCCCGGTGATTTACGCCAACGCCAAGGCGGGAGTGGCTAAGCTGTCTCTCGACGACCCTTCCGAAGATCTGCGGCCGCTGTTCGATACCATCCTGGCGCGCATTCCCGCCCCGGCGGGCGACCCGGAGGGCGTGCTGCAACTGCTGGTGGCCAACCTCGACTACAGCGACTACCTGGGCCGGCTGGCCATTGGCCGCGTGTTCGAGGGCACGCTGCGGCTGGGCGACGAAGTTGGAATCGCGAAGCTCGACGGCACGCTGCAGCGTACCCGCATCACCAAGCTGTACTCGTTCGAGGGCCTGAAGCGGGTTGAGGAGACCATCGGCCGTCCGGGCGACATCCTGGCCATCGCCGGAGTCGAGGGCATCACTATAGGGGAAACCATCACCCACCCGGACACTCCGGCGCCGCTCGAACACGTGCCCATCGACGAGCCCACCATCGCCATGACGTTCACGGTGAACACCTCGCCCTTCTCCGGCCGCGACGGCGCCTACGTCACCTCGCGCCACCTGCGCGACCGGCTGGACAAGGAGCTGCTCACCAACGTTTCGATTCGCGTCGAGGAGTCCGGCGGGCCGGATGCATTCAAGGTGATGGGCCGCGGCGAGCTGCAACTGGCGATCCTGATCGAGATGATGCGCCGCGAAGGCTACGAACTGATGGTGGGCAAGCCGGAGATCCTGACGCGCAGCATGGAGGGCGTGATGCAGGAGCCGCTCGAAGTGCTGACCCTGGATTGCCCGGACGCGTTCGTCGGCGTGGTGATGGACAAGATGGGCCGGCGCAAGGGCAAGCTCTCCAAGATGATCAACCACGGTTCGGGGCGCGTGCGGATGGAGTTCAAGGTGCCCTCCCGCGGCCTGATCGGGCTGCGCGGCGAGATCCTCACCGACACCCGCGGCACGGCGGTGATGAACTCGCTGTTCCACGGCTACATCGAGTGGCAGGGCGAGATCCCGACGCGCCCCACCGGCTCGCTGGTGGCCGACCGGCCCGGCCGCACCACCGCCTACGCCATCTTCAACCTCCAGGAGCGCGGNNAGAAGCTCACCAACATGCGCGCCTCCACCTCGGACGAGGCCATCCGCCTGGTGCCTCCGCGCATCCTCAACCTCGAACAAGCCATCGAGTTCGTCCGCGACGACGAATTCGTCGAGGTGACGCCGCAATCCATCCGGTTGCGCAAGAAGGTGCTGGCGGCGCAGCGGCGGTGAGGGATCAGTTTTGCCGGGCCGTGGGAAGCTCGGGGAAAATGGCGGCTGTTTCCGGTCTCAGTTGGGGTGCCAGTAGTGCACCGGCACGCACGAGCAGGTGCTGCCTCCCCTGCCGGTGTGTCCCACGCAGGAACACGACGAGTGCCCCACGCACGAGCACGCCGATCCCGGCACGCAATTGCACACGCACACCGAGCCCGCTGGGATCGGCGCGCCGCAGGGCAGAGTGTAAGTCACCGTCTCCCCGAGCTCGTTTCGGGCGCGGTATTGAATGCCCTTAGCGTCCCTCGGGCTCGCCTTGAGGTCCAGCAAACAAGCTTTGTGGTTTCCTTCGGGCATCGACCACAGTTGGATCGTTTTGTCGGCGCCCCCCGAGACCAGCCACCGCCCGTCCGGGCCGATGACAACGGCCAGCACGGGTTTCAAATGGCCCTTCCGGCTCTTGATCGCCTGGTTCTTGAGCAGCGACCACAGCTTGACCGCGTTGTCGTCGCCGCCCGAGACCAGGAACCGTCCGTCCGGGCTGAGCGCTACCGCATTCACGCCACTCTGGTGTCCTTTCAGAGTAATGACCTGAGCCCCGTCTGGTAGCGGCCACAGCTTGATCGTATTGTCTTCGGAGCCCGAGGCTAGCAGCCGCCCATCGCGGCTGATGGCAACGCAACGCACGGCCTGAGAGTGCCCCGCCAGGGTGCTTCGCAGCGTCCCCTCCGGCAACGACCACACCCTGATGGTCTTGTCCGCGCTGCCCGACGCCAGAAGGCGGCTATCCGGGCAGATGGCTATCGCGCGCACCGGACCCGAGTGTCCCGTCAGGCTTTTGACTTGCGCGTTGCCGGGCAACGACCACAGCCGGATGGCGCCGTCGTCGCATCCCGAGGCCAGCAGGAGGCCGTCCGGACTGAAGGCAAGCGCACGCACAGAGTTCGGGTGAAGGGGCAGAGTCCTCAGCAACTCCCCCGCCGGCAACGACCACAGCTTGATCGCGTGGTCCCCGCTGCATGAGGCCAGCAACCGCCCGTCCTGGCTGATGGCAACAGCGCACACCGCGCCCGCTTGCGCAGCGAGTGTCTTCAGCAGCGCTCCCTCGGGCAGCGACCACAGCTTGATCGTAGTGTCATCGCTTCCCGACACCAGCATGCGCCCATCCGGGCCGATTGCCAGGGCGCCTACGCTGTCCGAATGCGCGAACGCCCCCCCGCAAGGGGCTTGCTTGCGCTTGGAGCGCCGTACGGCCTCCGCCACGATCAACGGCCCGCAGGAGGGCGCCGCCGCCAACGCCGCTACCGCGGCCGCGCCCGCCAAATTCCGCCGGCTGAGTTTCCAGCCCGACGCCTCGCGCCGGATCGCGTACACCTCCGGAGTCTCGCTCTGTGCCGTCGGCGCACCGAAATCCTCCGCAACGCCTTTGGGTCCATTCGGCATGATTGCCCGTCATCCTCCCGAATCCGATCTCAGAATTTCCTGACGCAATCGCTAGCGACCCGCCATGATGCGCAAGTACCGCGATTCGTCCGCTCCCGTTTTGGCCCGCAAGACTCGCGCCACCTCGCGCTCTCCTGGGGAAGAAACGGGCATTTCACTAAGTTAAACGCCCGTCGCAGGGCTGTCAACAGCCTCTTTCGCAACCCGTTGGTGAATCGTCGCGGCTCCATGGAGCACGATCTCAGGCTGGGCGCGGTTCATACAGCGATTGTCCCTGGCATCCCGCATCCCCCAGACACAGTGCTGAAGTCCTGATCCAATTCGCCCGGCGTGGGTCATCGCACTGCCTGCGCAGTGGCGGGCTTGCGCCGCACGAACACCACGAGGCATCCGGCAACGGCCAGCCAGGCCAGGGCGCTGAGGCCCGCGCCAAGTTTGAACAGCGGTGGCGCAAAGCGCATAAGAATGAGGTGGCGTCCGGCGGGGACGGGCAGGCCGCGGAAGGCGATGTTGGTGTAGTGGAATGCCAGTTCCTGGCCTTCCATGAAGGCTCGCCAGCCGGGGTAGTGCGCTTCCGATGTCACCAGATAGGCCGGCGCGGGCGTGTCCACTTCAATCAGCACCGTGCGGGGTTCGTAACGCAGCACTTTGACCTGGCCGGGCGGGGCGAAATCGGTGATTGAGTATACTGTCACCGGTTTTGTCACCGGTTTTTCGACGATGGCTTCGCGGCGGGGGTCGAAATCGGGGGAGTGCAGCAGGCGGATGGCGTCTTCCAGGCCCTCCGCAGGACGGGTTTTGTTCACCAGGAAGAAGCGCGGGAGCACGTGCGGGTTTTCGTAGACGTAGTCGTCGCGCAGGCGGGTGATGGGGGTCCGCCCCGCCAGGGGTTGGCGCGAAAGCAGGTAGCGGACGTTTCCCAGGTCCAGAACCGGCGAATCGGGATCCGCGACCTGGTAGTACGCGCCCCAGCGCTCGCCGTGGCAGAACGCCAGCCGCACCTGGATGGCGCGCGCCAGAGCCAGCGGATCGTTGCCGTTGGCCGACGGGATCTCGATCAGCGGCGCGGCCATCGCCCAATCCTGCGAGGAGTCGATAGTGTCTATGCGGGCCGGCGGGAAGCTGCGCGCGACGAGCATCCGCAGCCGCTGGACGTCCGTCGCACTGCCGTGGAAACTGCTGTGACTGACGCCCGGCTCCTGCGCCGCCGCCGCGGCGTTCATGGGACGGCCCGAGCCCACCAGGATGAGGTCGATCGCGGCCAGAGCCACGGCCCCGTAAGCCAGCGGGCGCAGCTTGAAGAAGCCTTCGGCGCCCAGGCCCGCCAGCACCGCGATTCCCAGAATGAAGCACGGCGCCGAGAACTCGGGGTGCAGCCCGTTGCGGATGGAGGCCGGCAAAAGCATCGAGACGGCCTTCCCAACGGGCGTCGAATCGCCCAGCATCGCAAAGAGCGCGACCAGCGTCATCACCGAGAACAGCCTCGTCTCAACCCGCCTGAGGAGGACGGCGGCGCCCACGGCCAGGGCCAGCCCGAGGACGCCGCAGTACAGGTACATGAAGGTCAGTTCCCCGTGGAAGGTGTAACGGCTCAGGTCGAAGATGTTGTAGTAGTCCGGCCAGACCATCGACACCAGGCTCTGGAGGGGAGCGCCGCCGCCCGATTTCAACCAGTCGGTGCGGTATTGCGCGATGCTCAAGCCGCTGAGCTGGATGGAAGGAAGCAGCTGGACCGCCGCCATCAGCGCCGCCCACACGCAACCGGCTAGCGCGACGAGCGGCAGGCGGCGCGGCGCCCGCCGGAACAGCACCAGCAGCACGGAGAGGAACAGCGTGGAAGCGAACACCACCGCCGTAAGCGGCGCGTGCCCCGCCAGCACCGACATAGCCAGAGCGATGGCGAGCACCGGAAGCCAGCGCAGGCTGTCGCGCAACGAAATGACGCTCAGCCACGCCAGCGGTATCCAGGCGGCGGTGCACACCGCGCCCGCGTGCTCGACATGCGCCGGAAAGAAGCCGCCCAACTGGAACACGGTCGCACCGAGCAGCGCCCCGGGAACGCCCACGCCCAACCGTTTCAGCAGCAGGTAGGTGAACACCCCGCCGAGGAAGACGTGCAGAACCACGTTGCACTCGAGGTAATAGAGCAGGTGTCCGCCGAACAGGTTGCGCACCACGATCAGCAGCGCCAGCGGCGGGTACAGCGCCTGGGTCTGGATGTTGGCCAGAAACGGCCTGCCGAAATACGTGAAGGGGTCCCAAAGCGGCAGGTCGAAGTGGCGGAACGACTCGGCGATGAACCAGGCTTGCGGATAGTGGAAGTAGCGGAAGTCCCAGGGAAAGACGTAGCCGGAGTAGAACAGCACGTGCCGATAGAAGACCAGCACTTCGGCGAGCAGCACGGCAAAAGGAAAATACTTGCGCACGGAATCGGTAGATGCGTTCTAGCGGCCCAGGAACTGCTCGAGTTTGTCGGTTTCGCGCTCGGCGTTCTCCAGGTTTCTCCTGGCCGCGGCCGGATCCTGGCGCTTGAGGGCGGCCTCGGCCTCATCCAACAGAAACTCCATTCGTTTCCAGGAGGAGGAGATGTCTCCGCGGAGTCCCAAGCCCATGCCGCGCTGCTGCTGCTCGAGGTTTTGCAGCGAGCCGCGCACGGCGTTAGCGCGCGCAGCGAGCATTCCCAGCCGTTCGCGTTGGCGTTCCAGGGCAGCCTGATCGACGGGAGGCGGAGTTGGCTGCGGCGGCGGCAGCGCCGTGGCGTGCTCGGGCTGGACGGGCGGCTCGACCGAGCCGGCCGGGGCCCGCTCCGGGACGATGCGCGAGGGCGTGGTCTGGCGGGGAGCCCGCAAGGCGCTTGAGGGAGGCTGCACCGAGGTCGCGGGGGTTCGCGCGGCGGCTGCGGGCGCCTGGCCCGGCGGCTGCGCGGCTGGTTCCAGCGGCGTCTGAGCCGCTGGCTCAACCGGCGGCTTGGCGGCATCCACCGGCTGCTGAGCGGACGGCTGCGGCTGATCGATCACGGGGGCCTGGCCGGCGCCCGCGCGGGCGCGACACCAGCCCGGCAAGTAGATGGCGGCGAGAGCTAGTACGGCCACCACCAGCACCCCGCCTAGAGCCATGTAGAGCCCACGGTGGCTGGAAGCCTGGGCGGGCGGCGGCGGAGCGGGCGGGGCGTAGTACGGAGGCGGCGGAGCTGGCGCGGCGTAGGGCTGCGGGGCCGGGGGCGGCATCGGCACTCCGGCGGTCCGGGTGGGCGCCACATGCGGAGGCGCGGGGGCGGCGGCGGCCACGCCGGCCTTGGCGCCGGCCGGAGGAGCCAGGCTCTGCTTCACGCTCTCCAGCGCCCCGCGAAACGCCTGGGCGCTCTGAAAGCGCTGCTCCGGCTCCTTCTGAATCGCGGTCATGATGATCTCGTTCAAGCCCGGCGGCAGCGTGGGATCCAACTGGATCGGCGGCACCGGCTGCTGCTCCAGGTGCGCCACCATGAGCGAGTAGTCGCTGTCCCCTTTGAACGGCCGCGTGCCGGTTACGATCTCGTACAGTGAAACGCCCACCGAATAGAGATCCGAGCGGCCGTCCAGCGTCGAAACGCCCTTCACCTGCTCGGGCGACATGTAGAAGAGGGAGCCGAGCGTCGTGCCGGTCATGGTGAGCTTGCGGTCGGCCATGGCTTTGGCGATGCCGAAATCCATCAGCTTGATCGTTCCGTCGGGCGTCACCATCATGTTGGCGGGCTTGATGTCGCGATGGACCACACCGCGCTCATGGGCGTAACTCAGGGCCGAGAGGACCTGAGACATGTAGTCGACGGCTTCCCAAAGCGTGATCGGTCCCTCGCGCAGCCGCTCCTCGAGCGTGCGCCCCTCGACGTACTCCATCATCATGAGGAGCTGGTTCTCCAGGCGCAATGCGGTGTGCAGCCCGGCGATGTGGGGATGGTTGAGGCTGGCCAGCAGCTTGATCTCGCGGATGAAGCGGTCCGCCAATTCCGGCGCCTCGGCCAGATTGGGGAGGAGCACTTTCATGGCCTCGTTCCGGTCGGAAATGACGTTCCGCACCTTGTAGACCTTGCCCATTCCCCCCGCGCCCAGGATGCCGACGATCTGATAATCTCCGACAGTGTCGCCGATATTGAATGCCATACAGGCTCCCGTTTAGTGATTGCTGACCATGTCGCCGACCTTGGCCGGCATAGTCCCCGCGTAGCGTCCCACCGCCGACTGCTCGTCGACGTCGGTGATGACTACCTCGCCTACCTTGTCCGAAATGCTGCGGAGGATCTTGCCGGTGGCCGGGTCGCGCACGTCGCGGATCTTGCGGCGGACCTCCAGGCGATCGCCCACCTTGAGGCCCTTCCGGCTGCCGACGTTGAGAACGATCGAGCCGCCGGTAGCGTCCGCCACCAGCCCGTCGATCACCACGGCTTTGGCCACCAACCGCCCGGACTGGTCATCGAGCTGGTAGCAAAGCTGAGCCACGGAGGCGTTCACCGCCTCGCCCAGGATGGTGTTCGCGAAGTTCTGGCTGGTCATGCCCCCGCCCGCGCCGCCGACCACCGAGCCTCCGCCCGCGCCGAGCAGCGAGGTTCCCTTGCGGGTGGATTCCCCTAGCCCTTTCGCCGTGGCAACGATCTCCGCGGTGTCGGTGTTCACCATACGCGCGCTGATGCCCACCACTGCCTTGGCCTCTGTGTGCTTGACGCCGCCCAGGCCGAACGTACCGGTCACCCGGCTCAGGGCGCCGCCGCCGACCCCGGTGCTCTTGTCGTCGCGGCCGAATTGAGTGATGCTGCCCATGATGATCGCATCCACTCCCAGCACCCGTCCGATCCTGGCGGCGGAGTTGGCGTCGACCCGGTCGCTGTTCGAGAGGTTCTGCTCGGTGAGAATCTTATCCAGCGCCTTGCGCTCGATGACGGAGTACTTTCCGCTGGCGACGAGCTTCTCGACGATCAGGTCGGCAATGCCCTTGCCGATGTCCTGGTCGGTGCCGTAAATCGCCGCCACGGAACTGCGGACCGTGGCGTAGTCGAAGTTGACGACGGCAACCCGCTTCCTCTGCTGAGCGGCCGCGGACATTGTCACCACGGCGGCCAGAACGAGCGAAACCACAAAACGGCGCATCGTGCCCTCCTCGGAGCTCCCAACGATAGTAATAACACTATTGTAGCGAAGCGCAAGCTACGCCGGCTTCAACTCGTCCTTGTGGGTGACCAGCTTGCCGTCCGCGAAGTCGAAGCGCAGCAGCGCGGCCGGGTCTTCCCCTTCCTGCACCCAGGTCTTGACGGGACCGAAGAATTCGGTCAGTTCCCCGGAGTTGCAGGAAGGCAGGTAGGTCCGCAACACGCGCGGGTCGTAATAGCGGAAGTAGAACGACTTGCCGTCGCTACCGTGAACCATCAGGAAGCGGCGCAGGTGGTGGCGCATGGCGAGGAAATCCACCGGGGCAACCACGAAGACGCCCCAGTGCTTCCCCCATCCCTGCCCGATCACCCACTCGGTGAATTCGGACTTCGGTTCGAGCCGGACCAGGTAGGGCGCCACCTCGGCCAGATCGGGCTTGATCTCGCCGGTGTAGAGGCACTCGAACTCGGGCCGCTGCGCGCCATAGAGTTTGTCCAGGAGGTCGGGGATGGAACCGCCGTCCAGGATCGCGTACACACTCGCCCCCTCCTCTTTGAACAGGATCGGACTCACTGCCTCGACGATTTTGTCCATGTTCCCCCGGTCGTTACTGCTTCTGGCAGTACGGGCAGACCTCGCACAACGCCGATCCTTGCGCCGCGGCCTGCTTCAACATGGCGGCGGCGGGACTGTAAGTGCCGTGCTTGGGCGGCTGCGGCGTGGGCGGCGGAGCCGCCGACTGAGTCGGAGCGCCCGGGCTCACTTCTTTCGGATCGGTCGGCGCCGTCGGGCTGCAACCCGAGCCGGAACCGGCCGAGCCGCCGCTGTTGATCATCACCATGTTGCCCTTGATGAACACTCCTGCCGGGTTGATATCTATGAAGCCGCCCGACCCTTTGATCGTGAGTTGCATCCCTGCCTCGATGACCACTTTCGTCCCCGCCTTGAGATGAATCTCCTGGCCCGCGTCCACGGCATAGTTCTGGCCCACCTTTTCCTGCAGGTTGCTGCCCACGTTCAGGGAAAGCGTAGAACCGACCTTCTGGTTCAGGTTCTGAGCGACCTGGACGTGCCGATCCTTCTTCGAGCTTTCGTAATGGTCGCCCTTGATCAGGTGGTGGCTGTCGTTGACGATGGTTTCCTTGCGGTCGTGGTCCACCAGCATGTCGTGGTCGTAGGCCGCGTGAACGAAAACCTGCTCTTTGCCCTTGGTGTCGTCGAACCGCATTTCGTTGGAATTGCCACCGCCCTTGGAACTGCTGGAGCGCCAGGTGCTCATCACCTGCTTGTCGGGCAGCGGATACGGCACCCCTTGCTCGGCATTGTAGACGCCGCCGGTGATCAGGGGCCGGTCGGGGTCGCCTTCCAGGAAGCTCACCACCACCTCCTGGCCGATGCGCGGAAGGGTGATGAACCCCCAGCCTTTCCCGGCCCAGGGCCAGGCCACCCGGATCCAGCAGGAGCTCTTCTCGTTGTTCGTGCCCACGCGGTCCCAGTGGAATTGCACTTTCACGCGCCCGTACTTGTCGCTGTAAATCTCCTCCCCGGATGGCCCTACCACCACCGCCGTCTGTATGCCGTGAATGAGCGGCTTGGGGGCGACGCACGGGGGCCGGTACGGCGTGGACGCCTTGATGCACGTGAAGGTGTTGCTGTAGGTCGAGTCGCTCACCGAGCCGGCGCCCGAGTAGAAGCCGCCCTCCTCGGCCTGGTGGGTCAACGAGGTCAGCAGGTAGGTTTCGTTCTGGTCCCGGCGATCATGGCCGTACAGTTCGAACTTGTATCCCGAGACGAACGCGCGGACGTCGCTGTGGCCGCTCACCACGGCGTGCTCGGCCTCTTCGTGCTCGATGCGCAGCTTCACCAAGCTGTCGCCCTGACCCCGTTTCTCGAATTCGCCTGGGTAGTCGTAGATCTCGAAGCGCTGGTTGCCTCCCTGGTTGATCTGGCTCTGCACCTCGGACTGAAGCTTGGTGGCGGGAGTCTCGAAGTTATAGTCCATGTACGAGAACTTCCCGCTGCGAAGCGAGTTCTCGTAGCGCCATGAGTACACCACATCCTCTTCCCGAAGCGCGCCTTGCCCGGTAGTGCGCTCGAGCATCGCGCGGGACTGGTCCGGGCAAGGCTGGAGCGCCGATGTTGCGTCGGCGATGATCATGGTGTGCTTGCCGTTCTCGTGCTTGAAGAAATAGAAAATGCCCTCTTCCTCCATCAGGCGGGAAACGAAGTTGAAGGAGGTTTCACGGTACTGGACGCAGTACTCCCAAGGGTCGTACGTGCCGCGCAACTGGAGTTCGTAATCCGTGAAGCCCAAGTCCTTGAAGATCTTCTCGACGATATCGGGCACCGTCTGGTTCTGGAAAATGCGGCAATCGGCGGCGCGAGTGAGGAACCAGAGCCACGGGACGACCTCGGCCTCGTAGCGCGTAAGACGTTCTTCTCCAGGCAGTTGCTGAAAACGGCTCACGTACCCGTTGAAGTACCGCGCCTTGCTGGTGTCCGACAGCCGCACCGAGAAGCTCACGTTCTGCCCCACCATGTCGTCGAAGTTGATGGCCGGGTCTTCCGAGAGCATGTCCAGGTGGAAATGGAAGGGCTGGGAAATCCCTTCGCTGCCCGTGAACTCGCGCAGCAGAAACTTGTCGTCGCCGAGCTTCGTTTGCAGGTTGAGAAAGCGGTTTTTTTCTGTCCAGGGCATATCGCTATCCAATGACCACCGTAGGGCAGCCCATCGAGATGGGGTTGGGCGGGCCCAGCGGTTCGATCACCTTGTCCCCCTGCCGCGCAGCGGGCAGGTTGTCGATCACGACGGTGGTGGAGGCTTGGAGCACCACCCCAGGACCGTGGGGCGGCACGGGCGAGGGCGTGACGCAGGCATGAATGTCCGCGCCCGAGCCCGTCATCATGCTCGACATGGAGGCCAAAAGGCTGGCCTTGGTGGCCTGCTCGGCGGCGTAGGCGACCGGAATGGCCGGCCCGACCGCCGCCTTGGTGGCCGATTCCGCCGCTTGGACGGCGATGTCCGCGGCTTGCTTAGCGGCCGCTATCGCGGCCGCCGCCGCCGCCGGGACCGCCCGCCAGGCAGGCAGCATCCCGATCATACAGGTCAGGCTGCCGGGCCCCGGCGTCAGCACCGGCGGCAGCGGATGCGAAACCGGATCGGTTACTCTTGCGGCAGGGGGCATACGGTCTCGTAAACGAAGGTTCCCTCGGGGCCCACGCTGACCTTGATTCCGGTCACCTTCTGCCCCTCGGCCATCCAGCCCAGCAACTGCCGCGATATCTCCGGCAGCAGCGTGTTGGTGAGGATGTTATCCACGTTTCGCGCGCCGCTCTCGACTTCCGTGCAGCGGCTCGCCACCTCGTTGATCATGTCGTCGCCGTACACCAGCTCGATCTTGTGGTTCTCCATCAGGCGCTTGCGGATCTTGCCCAACTTGAGCACCACGATCTTCTTCAGGTTCTCATCCCGGATCGGATAGTAAGGGATGATCACCATGCGGCCCAGAAACGCCGGCTTGAAGATCTTGTTCAACTCGGGCTTGAGCGCCTTGACCAGCGCCTCCGGTCCCGGCATGGTGTCCGGGTCGGCGCACAGCTTCATGAAGGTATCGGTGGCGGCGTTGGTGGTCAGGATGATGATGTTGTTCTTGAAGTCGATTTCCCGGCCCTCGCCGTCTTCCATGTTGCCTTTGTCGAAGACCTGGTAGAAGAGTTCGAGCACGTCCGGGTGGGCCTTCTCGACCTCGTCGAGCAGCACCACCGAGTAGGGCCGCCGCCGCACCGCTTCGGTCAACACGCCGCCCTCGCCGTAACCGACGTATCCGGGAGGCGAGCCCTTCAGGGTGGAAACGGTGTGCGCTTCCTGGAACTCCGACATGTTGATGGTGATCATGTTGCGCTCGCCGCCGTAAAGCTGGTCGGAGAGCGTCAGCGCGGTTTCGGTCTTGCCCACGCCGCTGGGCCCCACCAGCATGAAGACGCCAACCGGCTTGTTGGGATCGTCCAGGGTCGCGCGGGAGGTCTGGATGCGCTGGCTGATCAGTTCCAGCGCATGGTCCTGTCCGATCACGCGCTTGTTCAGGATCTTGTTGAGTTCGAGAACCGACTTGATCTCGTCCTTTACCATCTTGCCGACGGGAATGCCGGTCCAGCCCGAGATCACCTCGCCAACGACGTTGTCGTCCACGCAGACCCCGATTAGCGGGTTATCGCCCTGCAAGAGGGTCAGTTCGAGGTTCAGCTTCTCCAGCTCGGCGCGCGGGCTGAGCGCCTCGGCAGCGGGCGCCGGCGCCGCGGCCGCCTCGGCGCCGGGGGCTGGTGGAGGGGCCGGAGCCGCGCCGGTCTCGATCTGGGTGCGCAACTCGCGGATGCGGGCCACCAAAGCGCTCTCCTTGTCGAAGCGGGCTTGCAGTTCGGCCAGGTGCGCCTCGATTTTGGTTTTGCGCGTGGCGATCTGCGCCAGCCGCTCGGCGTGGTCCGCGCCGAGTTTCGCCTCGCCGGTAAGAATCCTCTCCTGCACGTTCAAGTCGTCCAGTTCCCGGCTGGCGTCCTCGATCACCGGCGGGACCGCGGCCTGCCCCAAGGCCATCCGCGCGCAGGCGGTATCGAGCACGCTGACCGCCTTGTCCGGAAGCTGCCGCCCGGCCAAATACCGATGGGAGAGCTTCACCGCCGCATTCACCGCGTCGTCGAGAATGCGCACCTTGTGGTGTTTCTCGAGCGCCGGCACCGTGCCGCGCAACATCACGCTGCACACCGCCTCGCTCGGCTCGTCCACCTTCACCACCTGGAACCGCCGCGCCAGCGCCGCGTCCTTCTCGAAGTATTTCTTGTACTCGGACCACGTGGTTGCCGCGATGGTGCGGAGCTCGCCGCGAGCCAGCGCCGGCTTGAGAAGCTGCCCGGCGTCGTTCTGGCCCGCCTGGCCACCCGCGCCGATCATGGTGTGGGCCTCGTCGATGAACAGGATGATGGGCGTGGGCGATGCTTTCACTTCCTCGATGAGGCCCTTGAGCCGGTTCTCGAACTCGCCCTTCACGCCCGCGCCGGCCTGCAACAGCGCCAGATCCAGCGTGCGGACCAGAACGCCCTTCAGCGGCGGCGGCACGTCGCCCTTGGCCACTCTCTGGGCAAACCCCTCGACCACGGCGCTCTTGCCTACGCCCGCTTCTCCGGTCAGGATGGGGTTGTTCTGGCGGCGGCGCATCAGGATGTCGATCATCTGCCGGATCTCGTGATCGCGTCCCAACACCGGGTCGAGCTTCCCGGTTTTCGCCTTCTCGGTCAAGTCGATGGTGTACTGATCCAGGTTGGGGGTCTTGCCGCCAGCCTTGCGCGCTCCGCCGGCCGCAGGCGCGGCGGCTTCTTCGGCAGTCGCCGTGAGGGCGTCCTCCTGCGAGCCGGCCACGATGGCCAGGAAGTCCTTCTTCAACGCGTCGGCCTGGATCTTCGAAAACTCCTTGGGACTAATTTCGCGCATCAGCCGGGCCAGGTCTTCGTGGGTAGCCAGGGCCAGCACGGTGAAACCCGTGCGCACCTGTCCGGCTCCGTAATCGATCGAGCCGATGGCCCAGGCTTCCTTCATGGCGTTCATCAGCGTCGGACTGAAGGCCGGGGTGCGCGCGTTGCCGCGTTTGAGCTTGTCGATGCTGCGCGTGACTTCGGCGGCCAGCCGCGAGGGGTCCACCCCGAAATGCCGGATGATCTTCGCCAGATCGCCGTCGGTCTGGTCCAGCAGCTTCATGAGGTAGTGTTCCACCTCGATGTCATAGTTGGTCCGCGACACGCAGAGCCCGGCTGCGGCTTCCAGCGCGTTGCGGGTGGGGTCGTTGAGTTTACCGATCAGTGACTTGAGATTAACGCTCATAGAAGACCTTTCCCTAAACACAAGTACGAAGTGCGATGCTGGGCCTCAACCACGGCCGCAAGCGCGCCTCCGTTCCTCGCTATGTCCCATTGGTGAATCATAACTCCAGTACGGCATCGCCGGGGTCGCGCCCCATGGGGGCCGACTTGGCCCAACTGACCCAGCCCAGGAGCGGGGCCTCGGAATCTTCCCGGCCCAATTCGCAGGCCGGAACCTCGTCGCGTTTCAAGACCAGTTGCACTTCGAAGTCCAACTGGTCCCCCGAGTAAAACCTGGTCAGACCGCGGAGCGGCTCACAGGCCGTCCCATTCGGCAGGAAATCCAGATATCGATCCAGGGTAAGCGGGCCCATCACGATGCGCACCCGCGTCTGCTCGTCCCAGATCTCGTCCCCTACCACCGCGCCCACCGCGACCCGCTCGGAATCGCTGGGCGGCCGATCGAGGCAGCACTGCATCTCCGGCGTGAGCCGGTACCAGGCGCCCGCGAACTGCTCGATGGTCACCGGGACGTCGAAATAGTCCTCCAGCAACTGGCGCAACGACACCGCCGAGCGCGGCTGCTGCGACAGCAGCCCGGCGTAGTACACCAGGGAGAGGTCGGCGACCTTCTGGCGGTTCTGGAGGCCGTCGGTTCCCAGGCCGATGAAATCCAGCAGGTGGTGCGAGAACCGGTCGGGTCCGCCGCGCTCGTACTCCACCGAGAACCGGTATTTCTCCCAAGCCTGGTAGAACAGCGAGATGAGGCGGTGGTTGAAAATGTCCAGAAAATCGCGGAGGGCCGTGTCCCGCAAGCGGATGCGCTCGCTCACCAGTTGCGTGTAGTAGAGCGGCAGTGCGCCCAGCGGGCCGGTCAGGCCCATGAAGTTCACCCGCATCAGCGGGGGCCCCTCCTCGCGCCAGGTGAGCGATAGAATCTCGCTGGCGGGGAAGATGAGGGTGTTGTTCACGCCGAAGCGCGCCACTTCGTCCCGCGGATTGCCGAACAGGCCCACCGGCGTGCGATCGCGCGTGATCCGCTCGATCAGCCGCACCGCCTGGAAGAACTCGAAGCAGTACGGCTCGTCGGTGAGCTGCTGTTCCAGCGCCCGCTGGGCTAAAGCAAGATCGCTTCGCCCGCTCTCGGCGGCCATTTCCTCAAAACCTCTTTCCGCTGCGCCGTCCTGGCAACCAGCTGGCTGAAACTGTTCATGGAAACGTACAGCCCGAGGAAGTGTTCGAGGACGCTGGCGAACAGGTAGACCCCGCCACCCACGAACTGCTCCTCGTCGATCAGCATGTCGACCTCGGTGCCCCGGATGAACGCAATCCCGTTCTCCGAAATCACGCGCGCGAAGTGTTTGCGGCTGTTCAGTTCCGAGATCCCCTGGATCTGCTTTTCAAAATAAGTGGAATCGGTGAAATTGTAGAGCCGCAGGATTTCCTGCAAGGCGTGCTTGCCATCGCTCACCAGCGAGAGATAGTTGAGCGAGAGCTGCGAGATGAGCCGCCACAGCGCGCCCTTGCCCACCGGAGCGCGCAGCGTGGGCGTGGGTTTCTTCAGGGTAAGGACGCGCTTGATGGAGGGCATGCCCTCGAGTTCGAAGTCCCCGGTCTCACTTCCAAAGGGCAGGCGGGCGGGCAGGTCGCGGCTGGTGCAGAGGCAGCGCACGGTGAGGGTCTCGACGTTGGCGTGGGCAGGCCGCCCGCTCAGGTCCACCAGCGCGAGAGACACCTCCGTGCCTTCGTCTCCGCGTCGCGCCGATGGCCGCCGCATGGCGTGCCAGAAAGTCTGCTTCTTATCGCGCAGCGTGGCGTGGCGGTAACTGTAGAACGGCTCGAAATCCGTAATCTGCTGGGTCTGCGGATTGGCGCTCACCACGCTCTCGATCGAGAAGATCTCGTAGGCGTGACGCCGCCGCACGTCCGGCACCACCGGATATTCGTGCCGCAACTGATCGATCATGATCGGCTCGGCGGTATGGTTGAACAGGTTGATGATGGGGGTGCAGTCGGGCCGCAGGGTCTTGGCCGAAATCCCGCCTTCGAGCATCTGTTGCCGGTCCGCGCGTTCGAAGCCCGAAATCAGGAACACGATCTCGACGCGGTCCTGGAACCCGGCCGTGGCCAGCGGTTCCAGGCCGCCCAGCTCGAGGAAAAAGAACTTCTCGGGAAACGCGAAATACTCCTGCAGCAGCCGGTAGCCCACGAAGGAGCGCCGCGAGTACGGCAGCATGGACTCTTCCTCGGAGAACCCGCAGGGGCGGATGCCCGAGGGCGGCAACTGCACCGTGCGCTGGGGGCGGGAAGGGTCCCGGACCAGAATCTGGACGCAGTTGTTCGAGAGCAGCTCGTAGAGGGCGTGCACCAGGTTGGCTTCGCCGTTCAGGTAGAAGCGTAGGGCCTTCATCGCCAGCTTGTCGAAGGAGACATCCGGCAGGCAGCGCAACTCCACCCGTAACGCGGCCACGGCGTCGGCTGCCTTGATGGCGGGCTGCAAGCGGTCCGGGGTTCTCCACTGCGCCTCCACCACTCGAACCGGCCAGAGCGTGGTTTCGTAGCAGGTGCGGAAGCGGCACGGCACGCCGTCCACCGGCCGCGAGTACAAAAGCGAGCCGCGCGGGACCTTGAAGCCGGTGGTGAGCTTTCCCTGCTCCGGATCCAGATGGAACTCCACGATCGACATCGGCGGTATGGGCCGGATGTAGTGGGGATAGAGAATGCCCAGCAGCGACTCGGTGATCTCGGGAAACTCGTCGTCGATCTTCAGGTGAACGCGGCCGGCCAGGAAGGCGAAGGCCTCGATCATGCGCTCGACGTGGGGGTCCTCGCAGCGGTCCGCCTCCAGCAACAGGCGCGAGGCGATCTTCGGGTACTTCTCGGCGAACTCCGCCCCCATCTGCCGCAGGAACGTCAGTTCGCGTTCGTAGTAGTCCAGAAGTTCGTCGCGCAAAGGTTGCCTTTAGTCTCCCTTCACTTCGTACTCGCCCTTGGTCAGCTCCAGCACCGTGTCGAAGGAAACCCGCTCCGGGGCGGGATCCACTTTGAGCAGGCCCTGGATCTGAAAGCGCAGGATGCGCGCACTGCCGGCCAGCGGCTCCAGCGACACCCGCATTCCCATGATGCGGGGTTCAAAATTGGTCACCGCCGTCTCCAGCATCCACAGCATGCGGTTCTGGTCCTGAATCGAGTGCACTCCCAGCGAGGTGGTATCGGGCAGGCCATAGTTGAACAGCGAGCGGCTCAGCTCCGAGGGCCCGTCGGGAACTGCGTCCGGCCTGCGGCGCGTGTTCAGCAGCCATTCCAGGTCGCGGCGCAAGGAATTCTTCAGTTGCCGCAGCGTATTCGCGCGGCTCACCGAGGGATCGGTGCGGGCGTTCGGATCCAGGTCGATCAGCCGGTCCAGAACGGAGAGCGTGACATTGGGCTCCGGCTCGTAGCGCGCCATAGGCTATTTGTGGATCGACAGCGCCTGGATGGGATCGAGACGACAGATCCGGCCGTAGATCTTCTGCTTTTCCTCCGCGCTCATGTCCATCTTGGCCATGCACCGGAACAACAGCGCCAGAGGGTGCGAAATCATGTCCGGCGCTTCCCAGTTCTCCAGGTTGCGGCTCTCGATCTCGCCCGCCAGATCCTGCAGGATCGGATAGGCGAGCGTGGCGTGGCCCGCCCCCAGGCAGATCTGGGCCAGTTGGACCCTCCGGCGGAATCGCCCGCGCCCGGAGCCCTCCGCGGCCGCTTCATGCGCCAGGATCTCGATGGCCTCCTGCGCGCGGCCGGAACGGGCCGCCTCCAAAGCCAGATCGTAGGCGTCCGCCGTCTGCTGGGCGCCCTCCTCCTCGCTGGTCTCTTCCTCGTCCTGGCTCGGTTCCGCCGCCAGGAGATCCTCGGCCGGGGCCGCCGCCGCGGCGGCGACCTGCTCTTTGAGCCAGGCCTTGGTCTCGGCATTGGCCGTCGGCGTATCGTCCATCAGAGTGAGGTCTGGCAGTTGCTGGTAATCCGCCAACAGCGCCCGCAGCCCGGAACGAATCGCCGAGGCGGCCGCCTCGTAGCCCAGTTCCTGGCAAGCTCGCACGGCATAGCGCTGCAAATCCAACCAGCCTCGCCCGCAGGAGGTTGCCGCGGCGGTTTCGGCAATTTCGAGCACCTGGGTCCAATCGCCCTCGAGAGCCAGGCGCTTCAACTCCTGGCGGGTCTCGGTCGGCGGCGCTTCGAGCAGCGTGGGATCGATGTCGGCCCCGCCCGCTCGCAATTCACCCCAACGCAGCGCCCGCACGAGCAGATAGGGAACCGGGCTGTAGCTGTCGTTCTGCCGGAACCAGCGCGCCACCACCGCGATGCGCTGGATCGCGTCATCCCGGTCGGCGGGCTCGGCCGCCAGGGCCTTCCTGGCCGCCGGTCTCGCGGCGGCCCCGGCGTCCTGGACGTAGCCTTCCCCGGCCGGAGCCTCTTCCTCGGCCGCATCCTGTGGCTCCGCGGGGCCGGCCTCCTGCTCAACCTTTTTCGCCAGCAGGATCTTCACCGTTTGGCGGATCTCTTCCAGAGACTTGCGCAGGCCCGTGAAGTTGGGAGCGTAGCTGCCGAACTTCTCCTCGCAGGCCTGGTTCAACTGCTGTTCCGCCTCCAGGCAAGCGTCCAGGTGCTGCATCCACTCTTCGTAACTGGCTTTTGGCGTGGCGTTGAAGGCCTGGTCGAATTCCTCGGGGGTGAGCTTGTGCTCCTCGATTGCGGTAGCGCGCGCCTGCTGCTTGTTCTCGTTGCTTCCCGCTTCCGCCTCCGTGGGGACGGACCGCGATTCCTTGTACTTCAGCCAGTCCAGCCCGCTACGGGTCAGCGGCACCCTGCGGAGCGGCTCGTCCAGGCGGGAGCCGACCCACTCCAGGGGCGTCGCCCGAAGTTCGGAATCGCCGTCTTCCAGCTCCGGATACAGCGTTTCCCAGTAATTATCCAGCAGGCCGCCGATCAACCCCAGCCCGTCCCTGAGGCCGGCGAAGCCCTCGCGCCGAACCAGCGCTTCAGTGAGCCAGGAGGCCAGTTGCAGGTCCTTGCTCTTCTTGGCGAGCGCCTCGCCGCACAGCTTGACCACCAGGACCCAGTCGGCTTTCTTGAGCGCCGTGGTCCACTCACCCTGGTTGATCTCCTCTTCCTCGCGCCGGCCTTCCTTGATTTGGTCGAAGACGGGAGCGTAACGCAGGTTCTCCCCACTCGGATTCCCCCCGGGGATCGGGTCCAGCAAGTCGTCCCGCAAAGGCATTTCAGTATCCTACGCGCTTTCAACCGGACCAGGCAGGAGCCTTACTCAACGCCCTCGGCGGCAGCGGCTTGGGGTTGGGCGTTGATGCGCACGCTGCGCACTTCCAGCAGCGGGATCTCCTCTCCGTCCACCATCAGCATCTTCTGCCCGAAGGGGACCTCTTCGCCCTCCTCGGATTCTTCCCAGACCGTGGCGTGGCCCAACCGCACCTGGTCGTCGGAATGGCGCCAGGAGAGCGGCGACAGCACCGGGATGAGCACCTCACCAAGCTCCGTACCCTTGAATCCGGGACCGGTGCGCACCATGGCCGGAAGCCACAGCAGATCGCGCAGGCGGCGCGGCGCGGCAATCTCGATGGAGGCGATGTGCGCCAACGGGATCCATAAGTAGGTCCCCGCGGCGAAGGTCTCCAGTCTGGCGCCGACCCTGGAATCGGCGTCCGAGAGCGACTCGAACGGCTGGCCGTTCAAAGTCCCGGTGAAGGGAAGCAGATCGGCGGTCGTGGACGTATACTCGCGCTTGAGGAAGGTCTCCTGGCGCGCGCGTTCAGCCGCCAGAACACCGCGGTACAGCAGCGCGCCCATCTCCGTGGAGGGCCCGCCCTCGGAGAGCACCTGGAGGTGCTTCTCGGCGCGGTCGAAATCTCCGGTAAAGCACAGCAGCTCAAAGAGAAACGTGCGGCGCTTCGCGTCGGTAGGATGATCGCGTAGTTCGGCGCTGAGCGCCTGCACGGCCTCGCTGAGCTTTCCCGCCTTAAACAGTTCTGTTGCGTTCATGGGGAAAGCCTCTTCACCCGCCTGGGGCTTGTAGCCTGTGACCTGTCGCCGGTGCATGGCACACTTCCAACGCACCACCGACACGCCACGAGCTACAAGCTACAAGCAGTTCTTGTTTTACCCGCTGATCTGCTGCTTCATGTCGTAGAAAGCCTTGATGGCGCCGCCGAGCGAACCGTCTGGTTTCTGCTCCTTGTACTCCATCTCGACCTTCGTGAAGTTCAGCGCGATCTGATCCATCGGGATCACATCGGCGGCCCCGGTGCCGTTGGTGACGTAACTGGCGACCAGCAGGTCGGTGAAGGTCACCTTGAGGTACTCCTGCTGCTCCTTGCCGGCCTTGCGGCAGGTCAGGATCGCATTCTTGATGTGCTCGCCGGTAGCGCAAACCAGCATCAGTTTCGGGCTGGCCTTGTTCACCCGCATGATGAAATGGAAGTCCTGCATCTGCACCCTGCCGGCTCCCATGCCACCGCCGTGGGAAGCGGTACCGGTCTGGTTCGCCCCCCAGGAGAACGATTCGATCTCGATCTCGTTCTTGTGCTTACTGTCGTTACTCTCGCCCTGAATCCCATCGATCTTCAGGAAATAGTCAACTAAAGCCATCTGCTACGCCTCCTCTAGCGTGTTCAGGTTCATCCACATTGTTCGCGGCCGGAAGAAAGTTCCGGCCCAAATGTCAACGCGATCGGCCAGCCGGGCTCACTTCCTGGCGGAAGCCGGCAACTCGGCGACCAAACGCAACGAAACGGTCAACTCGTCCAACTGGAAATGCGGCCGCAGGAACGCCACCGCGCGATAGCAGCCCGGTTTCCCCGGGATTTCGGCAACCTCCACCCTGGCTTCCCGCAACGGATACTGCGCCTTGGTGGCGGGGGCGGCGTTGTCGTCCTCGGTGACGTACTGCATGACCCACCGGTTCAGGAACCGCTCGCAATCCGAGCGGGACATGAAACTGCCGATCTTGTCGCGCATGATGGTCTTCATGTAGTGCGCGAACCGGGATACGGCCAGGATGTAAGGCAACTGAGCCGAGAGCCGGGCATTGGCGTTGGCCGCCTCCTTATCGTACATCTTGGGTTTCTGGGCGGATTGCACGCTGAAGAAGGCCGCGTAATCGGTCCCCTTGCAGTGCACCAGCGGAACCAGCCCCAGGTCGGCCAGCTCTTTCTCCCGGCGGTCGGTGATGGCGATCTCGGTGGGGCACTTCAAAGCGATGTCGCCCTCGTCGGTGCGGAAGGTGTGAGCCGGCAGGCCCTCCACCAGCCCGCCGCCCTCGACCCCGCGGATGGAAGCGCACCATCCGTACAGGGAGAAGGACTGCGTGAGCCGCGCGCCTAGCGCGTAAGCGGCATTGCCCCACAAGTACTTGGAGTGGTCCGTTCCGTCCACGCCCTCTTCGTAATTGAAGGCGTCCACCGGGGTGGTGTCCCTGCCGTAGGGCAGCCGCATCAGCACGCGCGGCAAGCATAGCCCGACGTAGCGCGAGTCTTCGCTCTGGCGGAACGACTTCCACTTCGCGTACTCGGTGGTGTCGAAGATCTTCGCCAAATCGCGCGGCTGATCCAGGTTGGTGAAGCTCTCCATGTTCAGCAGCTCGGCCGAGGCGGCGGTCAGGAACGGAGCGTGGGCGGCCGCGGCTACCTGCGACATCTTCTCCAGCAGCTCCAGATCCTCGGGATGCTTGCCGAATTCGAAGTCGCCGATCACCGCGCCGATGGGCTCGCCACCGAACACGCCAAACTCTTCCTCGTAGATCTTCTTGAACGCGGCGCTCTGATCGAATTCCGGCGCCCGCTGCAAATCCCGAAGCAGTTCCTTCTTGGAGCAGTTCAGGACCCGGATCTTCAGCATGACGCTGGTTTCCGACTGGTCCATCATGTACTTCAGGCCACGCCAGGTCCCTTCCAGCTTCTGGAACGAGGGGTGATGCATGACCTCGTTCAACTGGATGGAAAGCAGGTGATCGATCTGCGCGATCCGGGCGTTGATCATGGCCTCGGTATCGCGGGACACCGTGATGGCGCCTTCCAGCACCTGCGAGACGAACTCCTTCACCAGGTCCTTGCCGCGCTCCCGCGTAGCGGCATCTTTGGACATCCGGCTTTCTTCAACGATCTGATCGAGCAGCCCCAGTTCCTTGACTTGCTCCTGGGCCTGCAAAGGTGCGGAGGACGATAGTGGGTCAGGCATTGGGGCCTCCCTTTCCGCCTTCGATCTCGCCCTTCAGCTTGTCCATCTTGTCGCTGTTGCGGACCACGTCCTGCAGCAGCTCGTCCAGCTTGTCGTTGGTCTGGAGCGTGCCTCGCAGGTCGGACAGCTTGGTGCGCAGCTCGAGCAGTTCCCGCAGCGGCTTCACCTGCCGGGCCACCTGCTCCGGCTCGAAGTCTTGCAGGCTCTTGAAATGCAGGTCGACCTTCAATTGCCCGGCATCGGGGTCTTCGCTCAGTTTGTTCTCCACCGAGTAGGTCAGGTGGGGTTTCATGGCCTCCAGGACACCGTCGAAGTTGTCCGGGTTCACTTCGACGAACTTGCGGTCTTTCAGCCTGGGGAGCGGTTGTTCGGGTTGTCCGGTCAGGTCGGCCAAGACGCCCATCACGAACGGTAGTTCCTTCACTTCGATGGCGTCGCCGACCTCTACGTCGTAGGTTATGTGCACGCGCGGCGGTCTGACTCTCTCAAGTTTCTTGTGGACGCTTTCTCTTGCCATTTTGAATCCCTTCTGGTGAAACTCGGGTCCCTCCAGCGAACCCAGGTGCTGCTACACTGTACCAAAATTCCAATTTCGTAGCCAGAGCCATTGTGCCTGAACTGGATGTATTTTTCAATTGCTAAGCGGGAGGGCCGTCTCTACGGGCCTCCGCACACGGCCGCGGAGCGCCGGGAGCGGCCTCCCGCGGAGTCTCCAGGACCGGGGCGCAATCCGTCCGAAAGGCTCCGCGGCTTGGGCCGCACCCGGGCAGGTCGCGGCGCGGTTGGAGCCGTATCCGAGCCGCGACCGCGAGGGAGCGGACCAACTTGCGGACCGGGGCGTTCAGGGCTGCCGGAGCGACAAGAGGCTTTACCTGCCCGTCTATTCCTGCTACTTTGAATTGCTATGAAGCGATTGCAGCCGGTGATCTGGTCGAAGGGGACCTTCCTCACCCCCCAGCACATGCAGATACAGGACCGCTTCATCGAGAGCATGCTGGAATTCAGCCTGAGCTCGTTGAACTACCGGCCTTGGGGCTTCAGCCGATTGAATCTCAACCAGGAAGCGCTGGCCGGCGGATCGGTGGCGATCTCGAGCGCCTCCGGCCTATTCCCCGACGGGATGCCGTTCGACATGCCGGAGGCCGACGCGCCCCCTCCACCCAAGCTGCTGGCCCAGTACTTCGAGGCCGATCAGAATACACTGGACATCTACCTTGCCGTCCCGCACTACCGGGAGCGCGGCTTGAACGTCTCGGTGGCCCGGCAGAACGCCGACACCCGGTACCTGGCCGAGGTGGCCTTGGTCCGGGACGAGAACTCGGGCCTTTCCGAGAAGCCCATACAGATTGCCCAGAAGAACTTCCGGCTGCTGGTGGAAGGCGAGAGCCGGCAGGGCGTCACAGCCCTGCGCATCGCCCGGGTGAACCGCACGCCGGCGGGAAACCTGCATCTGGACCAGCGTTTCGTGCCCCCCTTGCTGGACATCTCGGCGAGCGACTACCTGGTGTCGATCTGCCGGCGGCTGGTGGAGATCCTCTCGGCCAAGAGCAGCCTTCTCGCCGGCTTGCGGCGGCAGAAGAACCAGAGCTTGGCCGACTTCACGGCCTCCGATATCGCCAACTTCTGGCTGCTGTACACGGTCAACACGCACTTCCCGCTGTTCCGCCATATCTTCGAGACCTGCAAGGGGCATCCCGAGCAGCTTTTCGCGGTGATGCTGTCGATCGCGGGCGCGTTGACCACGTTCTCGCTGAAGGTGCACCCGCGCGACCTGCCGACCTACGATCACGAAGACCTCCAGACCTGCTTCACCGACCTGGACGAGAAGCTGCGCTTCCTGCTGGAGACGGTGGTGCCGAGCAACTTCGTTTCCCTGCCCCTCAAGCTGGTGCAGACCTATATCTACGCCACCGCCATCTCCGACGACAAGTACCTCCGGAACACGCGGATGTACCTGGCCATCAACGCCGAGATGAACGAGGGCGACCTGATCGGCAAGACCCCCACGCTCATCAAGGTCTGCTCGGCGACCCACATTGAGCACCTGGTGCGCCAGGCGCTTCCCGGAATGCCCTTGACGCACGTGCCGCGGCCGCCCAGCTCCATCCCGATCAAGCTCAACTATCAGTACTTCAGCCTGAATCAGTCCGGCGTGGCCTGGGATGCGGTGGTGCGCGCCCGGAACCTGGCGGCATACGTCCCAGGGGACTTCCCCAATCCCGAGATGGAGTTGGTGATCCTGCTGCCGCAGTAAGCGGACCGGCTGGCGTCTCAGCTGTACTACTCTCCGCCGGGCTCAAGCCCGGCGCGGCCTGAAGGCCGCCCTCCTGGGCCGCGGCCTACAACTCCACGCTTTTCAGCCGCAGAGCGTTGGAGATCACCGAAACCGAACTGAAAGTCATTGCCGCACTGGCCAGCATGGGGCTGAGCAGCAGCCCAAGGGCCGGATAGAGAGCCCCGGCGGCCACAAGCACACCCACGACGTTGTAAACCAACGCGAAGAACAGATTCTGCCGAATGTTTCGCATGGTGGCGCGGCTGAGTCTGCGGGCGCGGACAATACCCCGCAGGTCGCCCTGGACCAGGGTGATGCCCGCGCTTTCGATGGCCACGTCGGCGCCCGTTCCCATGGCGATTCCGACCCGCGCCCGCGCCAGCGCGGGAGCGTCGTTGATCCCGTCTCCCGCCATGGCCACCGTGCGGCCCTGCGCCTGGAGTTTCTCGACGACGTCTCCCTTCTGTTCCGGGAGCACCTCGGCATGTACCTCGTCGATGCCCAACTCGCGGGCCACCGCCTCGGCCGTCGCGCGGCTGTCGCCGCTCAGCATGACCAGCCGCAAGCCGTCCTGGTGCAGTAGCCGGATCGCCTCGCGCGCGGAGTCTTTGATTGGATCGGCCACCCCCAGCAAACCCGCCGCCTGGCCGTCCACCGCCACGAAAACCACGGTCTGGCCTTCGCGCCGGAGAGCCTCCGCTCTCTCGGCCAGCGGGCCGGGGTCGACTAGCGCCCGGTTGCCAAGCGCCACCCGCTTTCCGCCCACGGTTCCGGTGACCCCCTTGCCCGTGAATGACTGGAAGTCCCCAACCGCCGCCAACTCGATGCCCCGCTCCGCGGCGCCAGCGACGATGGCACCGGCGAGTGGATGCTCGCTAGCCCGCTCCAGGCTGGCCGCGAGGCGAAGCAGTTCCGGTTCCTGAAAGCCCGTAGCCGGCGCCACGGTCACCAGCCGCGGACGTCCTTCGGTGAGCGTTCCGGTCTTGTCCAGAACCAGCGTGTCCACCTTTTCCAGGCTCTCCAGCGCCTCGGCATTCTTGATCAGCACGCCGGCGGTCGCTCCGCGGCCGGTACCGACCATCACCGCCATCGGCGTGGCCAGCCCCAGCGCGCACGGGCAGGCGACGATCAGCACGGCCACGGCATTCACCAGCGCGTACGCCATCCGGGGCTGCGGGCCGATCATCGCCCAGACCACGAATGTCGCCACCGCTACCAACACCACGGCGGGCACGAAATAGGAGGAAACGACATCGGCCAGACGCTGGATCGGCGCGCGGCTGCGTTGCGCTTCGCTCACCATGCGCACGATCCGCGCCAGCAGCGTGTCCGCGCCCACCCGCTCGGCCCGCATGACAAAACCGCCCGTGCCGTTCACCGTGCCACCCGTCACGCGGCTGCCCGGCGCCTTCTCCACCGGAATCGGCTCGCCGGTGACCATGGATTCATTCACGGAACTCGCACCCTCGACCACCACCCCGTCCACCGGAACCTTCTCCCCGGGCCGCACTCGCAAACGGTCGCCGGGCCGAACCTGCTCGAGCGGCACGTCCTGCTCTCCTTCCTCGCGGAGCAGGCGGGCCACCGGCGGAGCCAGCCCCAGCAGCGCGCGGATGGCACTGGAAGTCCGGCTGCGCGCCCGCAACTCCAGCACCTGCCCAAGCAACACCAGGGTCACGATCACCGCCGCCGCTTCGAAGTACACCGCCGGCTGGCCGTGGTGTCCGCGAAAGGATGCCGGAAGAGCGCCCGGAAACAGCGCCGCAACCAGGCTGTAACCGTAAGCCGTGCCGGTGCCGATCCCGATCAGCGTGAACATGTTGGGACTGCGATTCCGGAGCGATGCCCAGAGCCGCGCGAAAAAGGGCCAACCTCCCCATAGCACCACCGGCGTTGCCAGACTCAACTGCATCCAGGTGACTGCGCGCGAGGGCAGAAAGCCGGTGGGCAGAAACATCTCCCCCATCGCGACGGCCAGAATGGGTAGCGAAAGCGAGGCGCAGATGCGGAATCGCCGGCTCATGTCCACCAGTTCGGGATTCGGCGCCTCAGCGGCCTCTACCGCGAGCGGCTCCAGCGCCATGCCGCACTTGGGACAGGTGCCGGGACCGGCCTGGCGCACCTCGGGATCCATCGGGCAGGTGTAGACTGCTCCCGCCGCGGCCGGAGCAGGAGGCCTCTTGCCGCCGAGGTACTTCTCAGGATCGGCCTGGAACTTGTCCCGGCAGCGGGGATTGCAGAAATAGTAAGTACTATTGTTATAGTTGCACTTCGCCGAGGCCGTTCCGAGATCCACATCCATGCCGCACACCGGGTCTTTCACGGTCTTCCGCGGCTGCGGCGGTCCACCGAGCTGCACCAGATTGCCCATGACCCGATGATACAAGAGTGGGGCGGACGATTAAGGCCTGTCGGGAAGTAACAGGTCCAAGTACTTGCCACGAATGAACACGAATGGACGCGAATTGAAAACGAACATTCGCGTTCATTCGCGGCGGATAGTGCCTTTCTCCAGCTTTATGAGCACCGTCTTGCACGCTGCAACCAGCTCACCGCCGGGAGACCTCCAACTCGATGGCCTCGAGTTCCTTGCCCGCCTCGGCCCAGCGGCCCTGGCCGGCGAGGTCCCGGTAGCGCCGCAGGTGCTGGCGGATGGACTCGACCTTCAGGTCCGCGCCCGGAGCGCCCGGCGGCGCCGCTACAGCCACCTGCGGCACGGAGCCCGGCGCCGCCCCCGGGGCGGCGATTCCTTGCATGAACGCGTTCAACTGGAGCAGCGCCTGTTCATAGGTGTCGGTGTAGAACACGCGGTTGCCCATCACGATGGCGACCTTCTTCAACTGCGGCTGGGGCGCCTCGGAGGCCTGTATGTAGATCGGCTCGATGTACAGGAACGTATCCCCGATGGGGAGCACCAGCATCTGGCCGCGGAGCACGGTGGATCCCTGCTGATTCCACAGCGTCAGATCTTTGGAGATGGTCTGGTCCTGGTTGATGGTGGCTTCCACCTGCATGGGGCCGGAGATCAACTGCTGCTTGGAGAGTTGCAGGACCACTACCTCCCCCAGACGGTCGCCGTCGCAACGCGCCATCATCAGACCGCTCAAGTTGGGCTTGTTGCGCGGGGTGAAGGGCAGCATGAGCAGGAACTCGGCGTGATCCTCTCCCGGCAGGCTGGCAACTACATAAGTAGGAGACATGGGCTCTGGCTTGCTGCTGGGCGGCCGCACCGTCTGCGCCACATCCCAAACGTCTTCCCGATTGTAGAACGCCTGGGGATCCTGCATGTGGAAGGTGCGGTAAATCTCAGCCTGCACCTGGAAAAACATCTCCGGATAGCGGGCGTGCGCGCGCAGATCCGCCGGCATCTCCGAATAGAGCTGAAACAACTTAGGGAACAGGTGCTGGTAGGCGCGTATGATGGGGTCGGCGCCGTCGAAGATGTAAATGTGCACTTCGCCGTCGTAAGCGTCCAGGGTCGCTTTAACGGCATTACGCATGTAGTTGACCTCGCCAACATCGGCCAGCCCAACGCTGCGGGAGTAAGGGTGGACATCCGAGGTGGTATACCCGTCCACCATCCACACCAGGCGTCCGGCTTCGGTCAGCACCAGGTAGGGGTCGGCGTCCCAGCTCAAGAAGCCGGCCAGTTCGGCCAGCCGCTCGCGGACATTCCGATGGATCATCATCCGGCTGGAAGGCGTCAGGTAGCCGGTCAGCAGAATGTTGGGGTCGGACTCAGCCAGCGCCGCAGCCAGGCGCATGGGGAAGGAAGACACCGGAAAGCCACCCTTGCCCGCGTAGCGGGAAAAGGCGTTGTCGTCGCCAGAGGGATAGTCGAACTCGCGCTGCTCAGTGTGGACGAAGATGGGCTCGCTGGTAATCTCGCTGTAGTACAGCTCCGGACGAGTGAACTTCAGGGTGGGCGTCTTCACCACCGGCGGCATGTCCTGGATGAAGAACACCGGCAAGCCTTCCGGCGTGATGCGGTTGGCCTCGGCCAGCACCATGCCGTAACCGTGAGTGTAGATGAAATGACGGTTGGGCCAACTGCCGCGAGCCGCCTCGGGCAACTCCCGGATATCCAGTTCGCGCGGAGATACCAGCACCTGGCGGAGCTGGCCATCAATGGTGTAGCGGTCGACGTCCGTGTCGTTAAATTTGTAGTAGGTCCGCAGGGCCTGCCTCTGGGTCACGGTGTCGTGGAACGCCCGCCAGTCCCACAGCCGCACGTTGCTCAGGATGGCCTGGTTCTTCTGCGGGTCGAACTTGGACTCCAACTGGGCTTTGAACTCCGTTTGCTTCACCCGCCGGTCCAGCCCGAATGCGGCGCGGGTGGCCTGAATATGGGTCTGGATGTAGGGCCGCTCGAGGGAAATCTCGTTGGGCCGGACATACAAGCCCCCGATCAGGGCGGGGAGGGCCGCCTTGAGAATCAGGGCGGCGGGAAAGACCAGCAACCAGCGCCAGCGCGCCAGGCCGGCGAACAGCGCCGCGAGCAGGCAAGACCCGACCACCACCCATTGCAGCGGAAGAGTCCAGGTCTGATCCACGTAGTCCATGCCGACCATGAAGTTGTGATCGTTGTAAAGCATCTGGTAGCGGCCCAGGTAGAACCGAAACGCCAGCGCCACCAGCAGCAGGGCAGCTCCACCGCGCAGGAACACCGATTGGAGCGCGCCCTGCAAGCCGAGTATCCGAAAGTCGAATTCGCCGCTCTGCTGCAACTCGGCGAAGCGCTCCCGCAGTTGCCAAAGCCGGGCCACGAGCCAATAGATCAGCATCGCGAAGATGGAAACCGTCAGCACGTAACCCAGCAGCAGGCGGTAGAAAGGCAGATCGAACAGGTAGAACTTGAGCGGCTCGCCGAAGACCGCATCGTGCCAGGAGGTTGCCTCAACCGGCAAATGGTGTCCGCCGAAGTGGCGCACCACGGTCCAGGTGTCGATGGTGCTGGAGGAAATCACCAGGGCGAGCAGAAAGGCTGCGATGCTGCTGATCCAGGCATACAGACGATGGCGGCCCAGCCTGGTCCCGGCGAAGCGCAAGGCGCTCCGGTGCGCCAGGAAAAAGACCGCGAAGGCCAGCAGCGCGGCGGCGGAGACCGGGGCCAATTGATACGCCAGCAGACTGAGCCAGGTGGGGACCTGCCCCATCTCGCGCCACCACTCGTATTCGATGACGTACTTGGAGATAGTGCGGGCGAACAGCAACAGCAGCAGCACGATCCCGATCAGAACCGGCAGAAGAGGCCGGCGGCGGCGGCCGCCAGCGGGGAGTTCGTAAGGCACAAGAATTCCTTTCGATTGCTGATAGACGATCTCATCATTGACGATTGGCCCGGCCGATCACCGGCTTCGAGCAATCGTCAATGAGTCAATCCTCAATCGTCAATTACCTGCGCCAAACCACCACACCGCGAACAACGGTGGCCATCGGCGCGCCACGGAAGGTCCTTCCGTCAAAGGGCGAGTTCCTGCTCTTGGAGAAGGACCGGTTCACATCGTACGTCCAGCGCAATTCCGGATCGAAAATCGTCACGTCGCCGGGCGCTCCCACCGCCAGCCGGCCCCGGTTCAAACCCAGGATCCGCGCCGGCCCGGTGGTAAACAGCTCGATCATTCGCATGAGGGGAATGCGCCCGCTGTGCACCAAAGTCTCGAGCGTCACTGCGAGCGCGGTCTCGAGTCCGATGATGCCGAACGGGCATTTCTCGAATTCCTGCATCTTCTCGCTGCCGGGATGGGGTGCGTGGTCGGTGGCGATGGCATCCACCACGCCGGAGACGATCCCCTCGACCAGGGCGGCCTGGTCGGAGGCCGAGCGCAGCGGCGGCCTCATCTTGTAGTTGCTGTCGTAGGCCGGCATGTCGGCGTCGGTGAGGGCCAGGTGGTGCGGGGAAACCTCGCAAGTGACCGGCAGACGCCGGGTTTTGGCTTGCGCCACCATTTCGAGCGAGCGGCGGGTGGAGAGGTGCGCCACGTGGAAGCGAGCCCCGGTAGCTTCGGCCAGCAGGATGTCGCGCGCCACCATCACGTCCTCGGAGCTGGAAGGGATGCCGTGAAGTCCCAGGCGCACGGAAGGGAACCCCTCATGCATGTCGCCGCCCGCGCTGAGGTTCAGGTCCTCGCAGTGATCGATCACCGGAATGTCGAACGACCGGGCGTACTCCATGGCCCGGCGCATCACCCGCGAGTTCATCACCGGCCGCCCGTCGTCGGAAATCGCCACCGCGCCCGCGGCTTTCATCGAGCCGATCGAGGCCAGCTTTTCGCCCGCGCTATCCTCGGTGATCGCGCCGATCGGGTAGACATTGGCGACGGCGACGTTGCGCGCCCGTTCCAGAATGTAGCGCGTCACGGTGGCGTCGTCGTTGACCGGCGAGGTGTTGGGCATGCAGCAGATCGAAGCGAACCCGCCCGCCACCGCCGCCCGCGAACCGCTTTCGATGGTCTCGGCGTGCTCGAAGCCCGGCTCCCGCAAGTGCACGTGCATGTCGATGAAGCCCGGCGTCACCACCATTCCGGAGGCGTCGAACCCGATCACCCCGGTGGCGTGCAGGTTCGGGCCCATGCGCACGATCAGCCCGCCCTTGATCAGGATGTCGCCGACCTCGTCGCGCCCCGAGGCCGGATCGATGACGCGGCCGTTCTTAATGAGCAATTTCGGCATGGGAAGTTAATACGCGCTCCAGCACCGCCATCCGCACGGCGACGCCGTTTTCCACCTGATTGAGGATCACCGACCGCTGCGAGTCGGCCACCTCGCTAGAGATCTCGCGCCCGCGGTTGATCGGCCCGGGGTGCATCACCAGGGCATCCGGCTTGAGCAGGTCCAGATGCTCCCGGCGCAAGCCGTAGAACTGAAAATACTCGCCGCCCGGGAAGGCCGCTTCGTGCTGCCGCTCGAGCTGCACGCGCAGCATCATGACCACGTCGGCGTCGCGAATGGCCTCGCGGATGTCGTGGGTGAGGCTGACGCCGGGGGCGATCCGGGCCAGTTCCGCCGGCAGCAGCGAGGCCGGCCCGCACAGCACGATGGCAACGCCGAACTTGGAGAGCAGGTGGATGTTCGAGCGCGCCACGCGGCTGTGCGCGATGTCGCCGATGATGGCCACCCGCAACCCCTCCAGCGTTGGCTTCCGGTCCAGAATGGTACGCGCGTCCAGAAGCGCCTGGGTGGGGTGCTCGTGGGTTCCGTCGCCCGCGTTGACGATCGGCGTCCGCGGCAGGTGCCGCGCCAGAAAGTGCGGTGCGCCCGAAGCGGCGTGGCGCATCACGATGGCGTCCGGCCGCATCGCCGCCAGCGTGTTGAGGGTATCCACCAGGGATTCCCCCTTGGAGACGCTGGAGCCCGCCGCGGTGATCGAGATGGCGTCCGCCCCCAGCCGCTTGGCCGCGATCTCGAAACTGGTGCGGGTGCGCGTGGAAGCCTCGAAGAACAGGTTCACGATCATCTTCCCGCGCAACAGTTCCAGGCGCTTGAACGACTGGTTCTGGAGCGGCTGGAAATCCTTGGCGCGCTCCAGGATGGCCTCGATCTCGGAGCGCTCCAGCCCCTCGATTCCCAACAATCCGCCAGGCATCATGGATCAGGACACTTTTTCGACCAGCAGGACTTTCTCCATCTGGTCCACTTCGCTGAACTTCACTTCGATAATTTCATTGTCGGTGGTCTGGACGGTGCGGCCGACAAAGCGCGCCTCGATGGGCAGCTCGCGGTGGCCCCGGTCGATCAGCACCAGAAGCTGCACGCGGGCCGGGCGCCCGTGGTCGAACAAGGCATCCAGGGAGGCGCGGATGGTGCGGCCGGTGTACAGGACGTCGTCCATCAGGATGATGTCCTTGCCGGTCACCGGAAAGGCGATCTCGGTGGCGTTGAGCACCGGCTGGGTGGCGATGGTGGACAGGTCGTCGCGGTACAGGCTGATATCCAGGAAGCCGACCGGAATGCTCAGGTTCTCCAGGGCCTGGATCTTGGCGGCCAGCCGCTGGGCCATCGGAACGCCCCGGCGGCGGATGCCGACAAAAGCCAGGCGGTCGAGGTCTTCGCACTTCTCGAGGACTTCATGGGCCAGGCGGACCAGCGTTCGGTCGATCTCCGAAGCGCTCATCAACTGCGCTTTCTCGCGGGTTTGGATCATGGGAGTTTTTGTCCGCTCCAGATTACCACAAGACCGCGTCCGGCGCGTGCGGTGATCGACTCCACGGAGTTGGGTGGCGTCCGACCGTCAACCCAATGCTCGACTTGAGCCAGGGTGGGGCGGGCCTTATAGCCTGCGAACCCGTTTTCCAGCGGGTCCAGACTGATAGCCGGACCTGCGGAAGGACTTCTTGCGGCGTTTAATATCCTATGCTATTCTGAACCACGTTGAACTACCGAAAGGACCATCCATTGAAACTACAGGCATCACTCAGACTCGTTGTCATCCTTCTAGCAGCGGCACTCGCAGCTCAGGGTTCAGTCATCGCCACTTTCGACGACTCTATCACCGTAACGGACCCGACCATGCAAGGGCGTCTCTCCCGAAGCGGGCCTTCCAGCGAATGGGCCGACCCGAAGGCTTTCCCGGGGACCGTTAACGGCGGCGTAACCTACTACTACACGGAATACAGTTTCTCGATCCCGACGAATGGCAACTACTTCCAGATCGAGATCTACGATCCCTTCATCGCCATTTTCGCTTCCGCTTATCTCGATACCTTCACGCCGGGGCCCGGTCCCACCGCGACCAACTACCTGGGTGACGCGGGCTCTTCCGGAGGCTTCGACGGATTCGAATCTTTCCAGGTTTACGTCCCGAGCTCGCATACGCTCGACCTGGTGATCAACACCGTCGGAGCGGCCAGCCTAGGCAGGACCTTCTCCATTACCGTCGAGTCCTTCTCCGACAGAGACTATACCGATCCCGTTCCGGAGCCTGCGTCCATGGCCCTCAGCCTCGGCGGACTGGCAGTCTTCCTTCTGGCGCGGCGGCGCCGGGCAATCCGGCAATAGAGTTTCCAGACCAATCCAGGAGATCGCAAATCTATGAAACCACGTACTTTACTACGTCTGGCGGCGGTACTCTCGTTGGCCCTGGCTCCGGCCTTCGCCGGCGACATCGCCGATTCCGCGAAACAGCAGATCGCCCAGATCATGGCGATCAAGAAGACCTTCTCGCCGGCCATGCAGAAGATGGACTCGACCACCGTGTTCGCCCTGTTGCGGTCGAGGGGCGCCTTGCCGGCGTGGATGAACAACATTATCGACGCCAACAACACCGGCTTCGTCGATGTGGAAATCGGCGCCAACGCGAGTCCCAGCTTCCGCGACTACGTCGCTTCGCTGGGTGGCACTATCCGCAACGCCAACCGCAACAACGACGTTCTGATCGCCTCCATTCCGTTGGCGAACTTGGAGAGCATCGCAGCGCGGCCGGAAGTGAAGAGCGTATCCAGGATCGGGTTGTTCACTCTCAATGCCGGCGCGCTCACCTCGCAGGGCTACATCTCCCACCGCGCGAAGGATGCGATCGCACAGGTCGGCGTTACTGGCGCGGGGGTTAAGGTCGGCGTGATTTCCGATAGCGCCAGCGCGGCACGCGTCGCGAACCTGATCGCCTCGGGCGACCTGCCGGCGAACACCGTCGTCCTGGCCGGCCAGGATGGCGCACCCGGCACCGACGAAGGCACGGCCATGATGGAGATCGTCCACGACATGGCGCCTGGAGCCCAGATCTACTTTGCTACCGCAGATAACGGCGGGCAGGCTGGGTTCGCGGACAATATTCGAGCCCTGGCCGCGGCCGGCTGCAAGGTCATCGTGGATGACGTCACCTATTACCTCGAAGGCGTTTTCCAGGATGGCACGGTCGCTAAGGCCGTAAACGACGTCACGGCCGCCGGCGTCACCTACTTCTCGTCCGCCGCCAACGACGGGAACCTCACCCGCGGGGCTTCGGGCACCTGGGAAGGCGACTTCGTCGATGGCGGAACAGTCCTTCCGGCTCCCATCGCCGGCGGTGGCGAAACCGGCAACATCCAGAAGTTTGGCGCGGACAACTTCCTCACTATTTCGGCGGTTGCTTCGGGCATCTACTCGTTGAAGTGGTCCGATCCGCTCGGCGCGAGCGGCAACGACTACGACCTGTTCATCACCAACTCCGCCGGCACGAGCCTAAAGGCGTGGTCGGCCGCCTCGCAGACAGGCACCCAGGATCCCGCCGAGATCCTGCAGTCAAGCTCCATCGTCGTCGGCGACAAGATCGTCGTGGTGCTCTACGATGGCGTGGCGCGGGCGCTGCACGTCGGGTCCCATCGCGGCATGATCCTGAACGGCACCAGCGGAGCCACCTTCGGCCACAATGCAGCAGCCAACGCGGTCTCGACCGCTGCCGTCTACTGGAACAGTGCTTTCAGGGGCACGGTTCCTTTCGTCGGCGGAGCCTCCAATCCGGACGAGTACTTCAGCTCCGACGGTCCGCGCAAGATCTTCTACAGCCCAGACGGCAGCCCCATCACGCCCGGCAACGTCCTGTTCGGGAGCAATGGTGGCACGACGCTGGTTAAGCCGGACCTCGCCGGAGCCGATGGCGTGAGCTGTCGCACCCCGGGCTTCACCCCCTTCTACGGGACCTCGGNNTTCGCGGCCCCGCACCTGGCCGGAATCGCGGCGCTCATTCTGCAACATCACCCAACCTGGACCCCCGCGCAGGTGAAGGCGGCCATGTTCAACACGGCCATCGACAACATGGAGGCGGGCATCGACCGCGACTCGGGCCATGGCATCGTCAACGCCCTCGACGCAGTGAAATACGTGTTCCCCCCTCAATAGTTCACTTCGTTCAAGTCTCAGCAACTGAAGCGGGGAGGCTCCTTAAGCCTCCCCGCTTTTTTTGTCTGCGCGGACCAAGGTGAAGCGGGGGTCGGTTCGTCGGCGCTTTTCCGCAGTCCATCCGATTTCTGCCTCCTCTGTCGGGAACAGCGAGCGTTCCCCGCCGTCCGACCGCATACTGGTCTCCGAGACAGTCATAAAGGAGACTGATATGAGAACCATTGCGATCATCGGCTGGCTGGCGCTCGCCAGCGCTTTCGGCCAAACCGCCCCCTCCCCGGCGCGCGACTGGACGCTGCCCACCAACCTCGCCGTCAAACAGAACGGGCCGCAGAGCTGGCGCTTCACGTGCGATTACTTCAATCTCGACAACAAAGGCCATCTGGCGAACCGGGTACGCTACTCCGCGCTCTACACGCGTGGCCTCCCCAACGATGCCGTGCGCTGGAACGATGTCACCGTCGCCCAAAACACCGACGGATCCGACAAGTTCCCCGCGGCGGAGAAACGGGAGTTCATGGAGGGCTTCATCTATCCCCACTCGAGCGACAAGAACATGCTCAAGGTCGACTTCTTCCGCGGCTTTCCCCCCATGGCGATGCAGGAGCGCAACCTGGTTTGGGATACCGCGATGATCGAGTCCTTCGGGCAGATTCTGTTCGAGCATCTGAAGCTCAACACCCCCTACCATGTTCCGGACACCGCGAACATCGAGCTGGCGGGCATGGGTTCGTTCCGCCACAAGGACCTGCAACTCATCTGGACCGGCATCTCGAAACGCAACGGGCAAGAGTGCGTTGTCATCGATTACCAGGCGTTCTTCAACCAGCTCGAAATCTCGAACCCGGCCGTCACCCTGACGGGGATGAGCCACTACTGGGGCCAGATCTGGGTGTCGCTCACCACCAAGCGCATCGAGTACGCCACGCTGTACGAGGATGTGTTCGGCGAGATGAAGCTCCAGATCCAGGAGAAACCGATGGTGCTGAACGTCTTTCGCATCGGCACGTTCGAGCCCGCCGGGAAGTAAGATGTTATATTCCCGGCTCCGCCGAAACCCGGTTTGACGTATGAGGAAAATGCGGTCCAGCCCGTGGGGGGCCTTGCTCGCGCCCGCCGTTGCCTCGCTGTTTGCGGTCGCGCTGTTCACCCCCTATTGGCGTGAAGCTACGGCCCTCCGGAACTTCGTGATGTCGCTGGTCTACGCGTACTCGATTGGAGTGCCCGTAGGCCTGGCACTGCCGGTCGTCGTGCGCCGATTGGGCAGGAGCCCCGCCAGGCTGGCCCTGGCTATGGCCGTTGTGATGCTCTCAGGGGTTGGGATCGGTTGCCTGGCCGGGGGCGCCATACTGGCCGCCACTGGACTGATCCCCGCCGGCCAATTCTGGCCCGTATACGCCCTCACGGTCCGCATTGCGGCGATCCTGGGGCTGTTGATCTCCGCGGTGGTTTATTTCTTCCAGTTGTTGTCGGCGCAGTTGCAGGAGACGCGGCTGCGGCTGCAACAGAAGGAACTGGAGCAGGAGCGCGAGCGCAAGCTGGCGCTGGAGGCGAAGCTGGCTTCGCTCGAGTCGCGCATCCACCCGCATTTTCTCTTCAACACGCTGAATTCGATTAGCGCGCTCATCCCCGTCGATGCGGAGCGCGCCGAGGAAATGCTGGGCCGGCTGGCCACCCTGCTGCGCAGTTCGCTCGATTCCACCCGGCAGCCGCTCATCCCGCTCTCGGCGGAATTGAGCCTGGTGAAGAACTACCTCGAAATCGAGAAGGCGCGGTTCGGCGACCGGCTGCGGTTCCGCTTCACCGCGCCTCCGGAGACCGGGGAGCTGTTGGTGCCGCCGCTCGCCGTCCAGTGCCTGGTGGAGAATGCAGTCAAGCACGTCATTGCGAAGCAGGTGAGCGGGGGTGAAATCGAAGTGGTGGCGCTACGGGAACAGGGCGGGCTGCGCATCGAGGTGCGCGACAGCGGCCCGGGCTTCGACCTGGCGAGCGTGAGCCCGGGGCATGGCCTCGAGAACCTGGTGGGGCGGCTCGATACGCTGTTCGGTTCCGACGCGCGCCTCGAAGTCGCGCGTCGCGATGGCCGGTGCGTGGTGACGCTGCTGGTCCCGGCCACCCCGGTGGAGACGGCGTCGTGAAACTGCGCGCCTACATCGTCGACGACGAGCCGCTGGCCATCGATCGCCTGACCCGTCTGCTGGTAAAGACCAATCGCGTCGAGATTGCCGGAGCCAGCACCAATCCACTCGCGGCGCTGGAGTACCTGCGAGAGAACCCGATCGAGGTGTTGTTTCTGGACATCCAGATGCCCGGATTGAGCGGGTTCGAGCTGCTGGCGCGCCTGCCCTCGCAGCCCCTGGTGATCTTCACCACGGCCTACGATCAATACGCGCTCAAGGCCTTCGAGGTGAACTCGGTCGATTACCTGCTGAAGCCGATCGACCCGGAGCGCCTCAATCTCGCGCTCAACAAGGCCGAGCGGCTCTCGACGGGTCTCCTGGCCGCTACGGATCTCCGCGCGGCGTTTGAACGGCTCGAGTCCGCCTTGCGGCAGCATGCGCCGGACTACCCGGCGCGCATCGCGGCGCGCATCGGCGAGCGCGTCTGTTTCATCGATCTGGCGCGCGTCACGCATTTCTACGCCGAAGACAAACTCACTTACGCCGTGGCCGACGGGAAGGCGTACTCGGTGGACCACAGCATCTCGGGCCTGGAGGAACGCCTCGATCCGAAGCGCTTCCTGCGCATCCACCGCGCGACGCTGGTCAATGCGGATTGGGTGAAAGAGATCGCTCCCGCCTTCGCCGGCGGGCTGGTGCTGCGCCTCAAGGACCCGAAGCAGACCGACCTGATGGTGGCCCGCCATCGCGCCCGCGAAGTGAAAGCCCGGCTGGGGATTTGATTCGTGGCGCCGGAGACGGGTCGGTTCGCCTACTTCACCTGCTTGTAGAGCACCGTCTCGCCCTTTGACTCACGCTCTACCAGCGCCAGCGTTTGCCCGTCGCGAAAACGCAGTGTGTAGATCTCGATCTTGTCCATTGGCTTGTTCTTGAACGCCGGCCTCTGCCCGTGATGGGTGGGGTCCGGCTGCCAGCTCTCGGCCTTCAGGCGGAGCGTGAGCTGGTTCCCATTCGTGGTGTAGTCGCCGTCCTCGATCGAGACCCCGCTGATCACCAGGCCGGAGCCCATGACGACGTGCCGGAATCCCCCGTCCGATCTGAAACTGAACAGCTCCCCGGAGAACGACCCCCGCTGGTACACGCCCGTGACCGAATTGACGACGCTACCGTAGGAGCGCGAAGTGCTCCAGTCTCCGATCAATGGGCTGGAGGAGCGCGCGGGCGGCGCGATGGAGGGAGGCTGGGAGCCGGAACCGCCGCTCATGGTGGACAGCAAAGTTCGAACCAGCCCGATGCCACGCGGCCGGTCGTAACCCAACGCCGGGGCGGAGTAGGAGAACCACATGGCTTGCCCCTCGCCCTTGACCACGAACACGGATCCGGAATACCGGCGGCCCTGCCGGGAGTACGTCACGTCGAAGTAGGCGGTGGAAGCGTCCACTTTGGGCGTGGAAACCTCGAGGTCCGGCATTTGCCCCCGCAAGGCGGTGAATATCGGCGCCGCGTTGTCGGCCGGACTCTTGCCGCGTTCGAACGCAAGCGCGATCACCAGCAGTTCCTCGTCGGTGGATGCTTTGGCAATGGTGACGGTCGATTCCCGTTCCTCGACGCTCCACCCGGCCGGATAGTGGAACGAGAACTTCTGGTTGCGGGAGACGAACTTCTCCCAGGCGTTGTCCCGAGCCCCGTCGAGCGCGGGCAGAACGAACAGGCAGACGCATATCGAAGCGGCGGCCAGAGTGTGTTGTCTGGGCATGTGCGATCCAATATACCCGAGTTCAGTTGCCAACTGTGCGGGCGTCATACAAACCGGCGGCTCACCGGTTGTTCACGCCCAGCCGGCGCGCCCAAGGTGGGTGAGCGTTCCGGATCGAGGACCCCAGTTCCCGGCAATGGTATTCTGTAAGGTCGCGGAAGCAGCCCAACAAAGTGGAGGAGATAGTATGAGGTACTTTCTAACGTTCGCGCTGCTCGCCTCGCAAGCGGGATACTCTTGGGGTCAGAGCAACGAGCCGGTCCCGGAGCCGGCGAAAAGGCTGGGGCTGTGCCAATTCAGCCTTGACGGAACCAGCTCACGTGGAGTCGTCGGGGGCGCCGTCGGTGGCGCCATCGGCGGGGCCATCGCCGGCGGCCCAGCGCCGTATTTCGGTCAAATCAACAAAGAAGTGCAAGGTGTTTATGGAACTGCCTTTGCGGAAAGCGCGTTGTTCCAGAAGCTCAGCGACGTTGAACTCGTTACGTTCGAAAGCGGGAAGATTGTTTCGTTGACCGGGACAGCCGATAAGAACAAACTTGCCGCTTGCGTGAGTGCGAAGTCCTACTGGGCTGCCAAGGTTGGATGGAACAAACGCTTGGCGATCATAACCAAATGGGAGATTATAGGCCGCGGCAAGTGCAAAGCCAAAGTAACCACATCGGTTGCGTCGAACGAGACACACGGGAAGTTTCCTGGTGGAACTGATCCGGCCTTAAAAGCCCCGTACCTTGAATTGGCCAAGGACGATGCGAAGCAATTCCTCGACGCCCTCCCGATGGCTCTAAGGAAAGCGCAGTGTGAGGACTGGGTGTCGCTGTCGGAGTAGCAGGGGACCGGAGAGGCAGCGCTAGCGTACCGGGGCTAGTGGGGACCGGCAGCCCCAGCCGAGTCTCCCCTCGCCTGCGGCGGTTGCTCGGCCGGGCTCTGCGGAACCGAGGCCGGCATGACGGGTCCGGGAGAGTTCGCCTTCGTGCGGCCGATGACGGCATTTCCATTCACGTAGGCGGTAATCCTGGTTCCCTTGGGAATCGTGATATCCTTGCCCTGGATAAGAAGGAAAAGCGGCGCCAGCTCCGCGGTAAAGGCCATGGCGCCGATCATCGCGCCAGTGTGCCCGCCGCCTCTCGCTTCATGGACCGCGCGAATGGCGACCTTCTCACCCGTGATCAGCAGGGCGTAGTCGACAATCACATTGAGCTTGCCGCCTCGCCCCATGCGGCGTTTCGCCTGCGCCTCGGCGATTGTTCCGATGGCCTTCCCACCCTTCGGAACGACCAGGAAATCGTCAACCCGCACCTCCTCGAGGACCTCAAAATCGACCCTATCGCCTGTGTGTGCATCCTCCGAGGAGAGGGTCCGATTCAACTTGAGGTGGAGCGGAGTGCCGTCCTTCAGTACTAGAGGCTTGGCCGCCAGCGCCGCGTCGATCACCTTCTGGCCGATACCAGCGCTACTCAGCCCCTGCCGCGAAGAGACGGACAGGTCGAGCGTCCCAGCGCCTGCCTCGACGGCTTTGATCAAGGCATCTTCGTCGAAGCCCGCGTTGGCGAGCCTGAGAAGTTCCTCGTTGGTCAGGGGTCTTGAGGCTTGTCCCTGGTTGCGGACGGCGTCGCCTGCCTGAGCTGGCCGGTTCCCCCGGAACTGTCCAGTCGCCGACCGCTCGTCGACCTCGGTGACGATCACGTCGCCCACCCTGTTATCGATGCTCCGAATCAGCGAGCCGTTGGTCGGGTCGCGCACCTCGCGGATCTTGCGGAGCGCCGTAAGGCGGTCGCCGACCCTGACGCCAGCCAGTCTGCCGACGTTGAGGACCACCACGCCTCCCTCCACATCGGCCACCACTCCGTCGATAGCCACCACCTTCTCCGGCATCGTCCGCCGGATCGAATCGAGCTGCAAGCAGAGCTGGGCCACCGCCAGGTTGCTGGCCTCGCCCAGAATCGCCGCGGCCACGCTCGGGTTCTTCATGCCGCCGGACCCAATCGGCTTGTCCTTCGAGAGGCTCGATGTACTTTGCCCCTTGGCCGCGGCCAGAATCTCCGCCGTGTCGGTGCTCACCATCCTCGCGCTGATGCCCACCACCACCCTCGTGTCGTCGCGGCCGAGCAGGGTGACGCTGCCGATGACGATCGCATCCACCCCCAGCACTCGTCCGATCTTGGCGGCGGAGTTGGGGTCGACCCGGTCGCTGTTGGAGAAGTTCTGCTCCGTCAGGACTTTGTCCAGCGCCTTCCGCTCGATGACGGAGTACTCGCCGCTGGCGACCAGCTTCTCCACAATCAGGTCGGCGATGCCCTTGCCGATGTCCCGGTCGGCGCCGTAGATCGACTTCACACCGCTTTCGACTGTGGAGCAATCGAAGTCCAGCACGGCCACTCGCCTCTTTTGTTGAGCGCTCGCCGGCGCAACCATGACGGCTATCAAGACGAGCGGGATCACGGACGGACGCATGGTGTCTTCCTCGCGGTGCTCAGAGGTTCAGTAATAGCACTTTCGCAGCCGATCCACAAGGCGGTTGGTGTTGGCGGCGCCTGGCTTCACCGGATAAACACGAACCGGTGACTCACCAGGAAGTTCGCCACCGAGAGAACGGCGATGGCAATCAGATTCGCGACGATGTATTGGAAGTGGAAGCTTCCCACCAGCAGCAGCATGACGACGAGGTTCCCCAGGATCGACAGGCCGCCGTTGGCGAGGTTGAAGCGCAGCAGGCGGTCGAGCGTCTGGCGTCTCGAGAGGCTGGCGCGGTCCGCCCAGGTGAAGCGCTGGTGCCAGAAGAAATTGTGCAGCACCGCGGCTTCCACCGCCAGCGCGGTGGCCACCAGGTAGTTCATGCCCAGCCCGCGCTTGAGCAGGAACAACACCGCAAGCTGCACCACAATGCCAGCCGCGCCCACCGCGTTGAACTTGAGCCAGCGCAGACCCAGGGCGCCCCAGGTTTCCCCCGCCTTCATGACAACCGCTCGGCCTGGTACAGTGCGCAAGTGTTCCGGATCGAGGAGACCACCAGCATCAGCGCCATCCCGGCGATCCCGACGACTCCGCCCACGTCGAACAGCCGGTACTGAATGCCAAACAGCCGCACCATCGGTCGGAAAAGCAGCGCGATATTGCCGACCGCCAGCAGCACCCGCAACTCGGTCGGGCTGAATTTCCAGAACGAGAGCTGGAACGTGCCCAGCGCGTAGGTGGCCAGGTAGGACTGGATCGAGAGCAACAGGTAGACGATCAGCAGGCCCATGCCGACCCATTCGGTCATGTAGCCCGAAAACGCCATTCCCAGCAGCAAAAACACCGTGCCGAAGGCATCCGAGATATGGTCGACGTAGAAGCCGTAGCGCGGCCGCTGCCGGCTGCGCACGCGGGCCAGCGTGCCGTCCAGGCTGTCGCCGAACCAATTCACGCCCAGCCAGAAAATCACCGCCACGAGCGCCAGCCGGTTCCACCGCGCTAGCCAGTAGCACAATCCCGCCAGCGCCATGGCGACGAGCCCGAGCAGCGTCAGGTGGTCGGAGTTGATCCAGGCCGGCATATGGTGCGCCAACCAGATCAGCGCCTTCTTCTCGATCGGGGCCAGCAGGCTGGTCTGCTCCCGCGCGGCATCCTTGAATTCCTTCGCAGCGCCCATAAGGGCAGAGCATAGCAGAGGCTGTGCCACAATGGAGAACTATGAATCCAGGCATCGAGAACATTCGCAAGCGCGGCAGCCGCATCGTGGCGGAAGGGAGTCACATGCTGCCGGCGGCGTCGCTGATGATCGCCGAGGGCGTGATCCAATCGCTCGACGACCTCAAGCGGCCCTTCGTCACCATCGTCAATTCCTACACCAACCAGATCCCCGGGCACGCGCACCTGGACAAGATCGGCGCGGTACTGCGCGAGGAGTTGAAGGCCCTCGGCTTCAATGTATGGTACGTGAACGTCGGCGGGGCGATTTGCGACGGCATCGCCATGGGTCACTTCGGGATGAAATACTCGCTGGCCTCGCGCGAGCTGATCGCGGACCAGATCGAGACCATCATCGGCGCGCACCCCTGCGACGCCTGGATCGGCATCGCCAACTGCGACAAGATCGTTCCGGCCATGTACAACTCGATGGTTCGGATCAACATCCCGGCGGTCTACGTGAGCGGCGGGCCGATGCTGGCGGGCCCCGGCAATACCGACCTGATCACCGTGTTCGAGGCGGTTGGCAAGCACAGCGTGGGCAAGATGAGCGACACGGAGTTACGCGGACTGGCCGAGCGTGCCTGCCCCGGCTGCGGCAGTTGCGCGGGAATGTTCACCGCCAATTCGATGAACTGCCTCGGCGAGGTGATCGGCCTGGCGCTGCCCGGCAACGGCACCACTCCGGCCGAGCGCTGGGCCGACAAGGAGAGAACCACCACCGAGCCCAACCCCGACCGCATCGCGCTGGTCAAGCAGTCCGCGCACGCATTGAAACGCTGCCTGGAGGGGAACATCCGGCCGCTGGACATCGTGAAC
>PLEM01000486.1 GCA_003137035.1 Bryobacterales bacterium
CGCGCGTGGACACCATCTACGGGGCCACCTGCGTGATCCTGGCGCCGGCGCATCCGCTTACCGCCGAGCTGGTGCTCCCCGAGGATCGGCCGCGGGTCAAAGCGATGATCGACGCCCAGCGCCACAAGGACCAGGGGGATCTGGAAAAGGAAGGATTCTTCACCGGCCACTACGCGATCAACCCCTACAACCAGCAGCGCATCCCGGTGTGGGTGGGCAATTTCGTGCTCCTGGAATACGGCACGGGAGCGATCATGGCGGTGCCGGCGCACGATGCGCGCGACTTCGAGTTTTGCCGCAAGTACGGCATCCCGGTGTGGCCGGTGATCCGGCCGGTGGATGGCACGATCGCCGAGGAATCCTCCATGCAGGAGGCGTTCTGCGACGATGGCGTGCTGGAGAATTCCGGCGAATTCTCGGGTCTCGCGAGCGCGGAGGCGCGGCGGCGGATGGCCGCGCGGGCCGAAGTGGAGGGTTTCGGGAAAGCCGCCATCACCTTCCGGCTGCGCGACTGGGGCATCTCGCGACAGCGCTATTGGGGCACGCCGATCCCGGTGATCCACTGCCCGCGATGCGGCGTAGTCCCGGTACCCGAGGATCAATTGCCCGTGGTGCTGCCGTTGAACGTGAAGATCACCGGCGCGGGGCGCTCGCCGCTGGAGGGCGTGCCGGAGTTCATGAACGTGAAGTGTCCTGGCTGTGGTGCGGACGCGCGCCGCGAGAGCGACACCATGGACACGTTCGTGGATTCGTCGTGGTACTTCTACCGTTACTGCGACGCGCGCAACGACCGGGCCGCATTCGATTCCGCGAAGGTCGGCTACTGGTTTCCCATCGACCAATACATCGGCGGCGTCGAGCACGCCATCCTGCACCTGATCTACTCGCGCTTCTTCACCCGAGTGATGCGCGACCTCGGCCTCATCGCCAATAGTGAGCCGACCACGCGTTTGTTCACGCAAGGCATGGTGTACAAGGACGGCGCCAAAATGTCCAAGAACAAGGGCAACGTGGTGGGCGCCGACGAGATGGCCGAGCGATACGGCGCCGACACCGGCCGCCTGTTCGTGCTCTTCGCCGCCCCTCCCGAGAAAGACCTCGAGTGGCAGGAGGCGGGCGTGGACGGCATGTTCCGGTTCATCGGCCGCGTGTACCGTTTCACTACCCGGAACATCGAGCGAGCGCGCGCGGGCGGCGAACGCAACGAGGCCGACCTGAAGGCGCTTCGCAAACTGCACCAGACGGTGAAGAAGGTCACCGAGGACTTCGATTCGCGCTGGCACTTCAATACCTCGATCGCGGCGGTGATGGAGCTGATGAACGAGCTGCACCCGCTGGAGGCGCGGCTCTCGGGAGGCGCGCTGGCGGAAATCCTCGAGAAAACGGTGCTGCTGCTGGCGCCCTTCGTGCCGTATGTCACCCAGGAACTCTGGGAGGAACTGGGACACCAGGGACCGGTGTTCCACGAGGCGTGGCCGGAATACGATCCCGAGTTGGCTCGCGAGCCGGAAGCCGAAATCCCGGTGCAGGTGAACGGCAAGCTGCGCAGCCGCATCTACGCTCCGTTCGGCAGTTCCAACGACGAGCTGCAACAGCGGGCGCTGGCGGACGAGAAGGTGCAGGCTTTCGTGGCGGGCAAGCAGATGGTCAGGGTAATCGTGGTGCCCGACAAGCTGGTCAACATTGTCGTAAAGGGGTAGCCATGGCAGAAGACACAACCGGCCGCCGCGACTTTTTGAAAACCGCGGGCGCCGCTGCATTTACCACCTCGATTTTCACCGGCAACGTCAAGGGCGCCAACGACCGGATTGCCTGCGCGGTGATTGGCATGGGCCAAATGGGCATCGGGAACATGGGCTTCGCCATGCGGCAGCCGGAAGTCGAAGTGGTGGCCGCCTGCGATGTCTACAAGCCGCATTTGGACGAGGCCGTGGCGCTGGCCGCCAAGAACGGCAAGACCGTCAAGCCGGTCGCGGATTTCCGCAAGATCCTCGAAGACCCCTCCATCGACATCGTCAACATCTCGACTCCGGATCATTGGCACGCCTACATGACCGTGGAGGCCTGCAAGAACGGCAAGGACGTCTTCGTCGAGAAGCCTCTCTGCGTGTACGTGGATGAAGGCAAGCTAATGGTCGGCGCCGCGCGCAAGTACCAGCGCATAGTGCAGGCCGGAACCATGCAGCGCTCGGGGACGCACTTCCAGAAGGCCGCCGCAATCGCCCATAGCGGCGCGCTCGGCAAGATCACGCTCTGCCGCACCTGGATCAACGAAGTGGAGCAGCCCGAGGGGTTCGGCAATCCGCCGGATAGCGATCCGCCCAAGGATCTGGACTGGGACATGTGGCTCGGGCCAGCGCCGAAGCGTCCCTTCAATGCCAACCGGTGGGGCGTGCATCCGGAGATGACCCCCAGGCCCTATTCCTGGTTCCGCTATTTCTGGGATTATGCCGGCGGCTCGATGACCGACTGGGGCGTCCATCTGTTGGACATCGTGCACATGGGCCTGAACGAGCCGATGCCTACCGCCGTTACCGCGCTGGGCGGCAAGTTGTGGGTCAGGGACAACCGGGAAACGCCCGACACGCTGCTGGTCACTTACCAGTATGGGGACGACTTCGTGGCCACCTTCGAGGCCCTGTCGGGGACCTCGCAAGGCCCGTATCCCGGGGGTCCCGGCACGCTGTTCTGCGGGACCGAGGGCACGCTCTTCGTAAACCGCCGTTTCTACCGGGTGACTCCGGAAAAGGGTTCCGATTTGAAGGCCGAGGAAGTGAAGGTCTCCAACGACATGAATATGGCGCACTGGGCGAACTTCATCGACTGCGTGAAGACGCGCCGGTTGCCGATCAGCGACGTGGAGCTGTGCCGCAGGACCACGGCGGCCTGCCAGCTCGGCAACGTGGCCTACCGCAGCAAGCTGCGGCTGGATTGGGACGATCGGGAGGAGACCGTCAAGCAGGCCGAGGCGCGCCCGTATCTGACGCACCACTACCGCGAGCCGTGGAAGCTGGAAGTGTAGCTCGCGATCGTACGTGGGGCAGACCATCGCCTTCTGTGGTCTGCCAGCCCGGCAGACGACGCAAAACGGCCGTCTGCCCCACCGTGCTAGCGTAGTAGTAGGGGGTTCCAGCCAGGGATCGGGCTATGCCAGCGGAGATTGCCATTCGGGCCGTCAATTTGACGAAACGGTTCCGCTCCGGCTCCAGCGACCTGGTGGTCTTCGAGGGGCTGAACCTCGAGGTCCAGCAGGGCGAGCAGTTGGCGCTGGTGGGGGAATCCGGCGCCGGCAAGTCCACGCTGCTGCATCTGCTGGGCGCCCTGGACAGGCCCACCGAGGGTACAATACACTTCGGGACGAAAGAACTGACAGCGCTGCCGGACGCGGAACTGGCGAATTTCCGCAACCGGGAGCTTGGTTTCGTTTGGCAGATTCACTATTTGCTGCCGGAGTTCACGGCACTGGAGAACGTGATGATGCCGCTGCTGATCCGGGGAGTTTCTCACGCGGAAGCCGCCCCGGCATCGCTGGCCAGGCTGGAGGAAGTGGGGTTGAAAAACCGTGCTTCGCACCGGGCGGGCGAGTTGTCCGGGGGCGAGCAGCAGCGCGTGGTGCTGGCCCGGGCGCTGGTCGGCGATCCGCGATTTCTGCTGGCCGACGAGCCCACGGG
>PLEM01000087.1 GCA_003137035.1 Bryobacterales bacterium
CGGTCCCGGGGGACCGCCCTACAAAGCGGCAAGTGAACCGTATTCGGCTTGAGGTTCCGTTCGCGGGGGAAGGACCGAGAGCGATTGGAGGCGATTCTAAGGCGCTTCTCGCCGGCAATGCAGCGGTCCTATTGTAGGCTTCGCCGCTGGCCCATGTTAGACTCGCCCTCAAAGGGGAACCTTCACAGTGCTAGCCGATCAAACCGACCGCCGCGATGCGACTGCCCTCCAGCAGTCCGGACTCACTGTCTTATCGGTAAGCGGCCTGGAAGAGGATCACCTCATCCTGGGACATATCTTCAGTCACTCCAACTGGCGCCTTCTCTCGGTCCGGAACCTCGGCGAGGCGTGCGAGGCCCTGCGCACCCAGACCATCCCGGTCACGATTTGCGAGCGGAATCTCCCGGACGGGTCCTGGAAGAATCTGCTCGCGGCGCTCGAACTGTGCGCCCCCCCGCCGGTACTGGTGGTAAGTTCCGGCGCCGCGGACGAATCCTTGTGGGCGGAAGTGCTGAACCTTGGCGGCTGCGACGTGCTGGCTAAGCCCTTTGATTCCAAGNNAAGGAAGTCGTTTGGGCGGTCAGCATGGCCTGGAACGACTGGAAGACCCGCTCCAGGCAATCGGTGGGCGCGCTGGTTTGACCAGGCCAGTCTGCTCCCCTATACTGAATAATGAGTTGCGGGCGTCCGAAGTTGGTGGTGTGTCCGCGGTTCCGAGCCGACTAGCATGACAGTCCTATTTACGTTGATTCACATTGCAGTGTGCTGCTTCCTGGTCATCGTGGTGCTGCTCCAGAGCGGCAAAGCGGCCGACCTGGCTGGAGCGTTAAGCGGCCAGGGCTCGCAGACGGCCTTCGGCCCGCGCGGATCGGCCACCATTCTTTCGAAGGCGACGACCATCGCCGCCGCGCTGTTTATGGTGACCTCTCTCACCCTGGCGATTTTCGCCACGCGCGGTTCGGGCAGCGAGAAGTCGGCGTTCGACAAGGCGGGTGCCGCCACTACGCGGACGGCGCCGGCGCCGGCGCGTGGGCAGCAAAGCCGGCCGATCCAGGGCGCACCGGCTCCTCTGGGGCCGCCCTCGATGACGGTTACACCCGAGGGCGGCGGAGCGTCCCAGACGATACCGCTGACGATCCCACCGCCGCCTGGCCAGGCCAAGCCGGCGGCGCCCGCCCAGCAGCCAGCCACACCACCCAAGAAGTAGGGGTGCTGAAACGCGGAGGTGGCGGAATTGGCAGACGCACTAGCTTGAGGTGCTAGCGGGCGAAAGCTCGTGGGGGTTCAAGTCCCCCTCTCCGCACCAAGAAGACCATCAGCATAGAGGCAGCCGATGGGGAGGCTGCCTTTTTTTTTGGCGCGGTCGTGACGGGATTGGCGTTCGCAGCTACGTGTTTCGACCCTCCGAATCTGTGCCGCCTCGGCCAGACAAAACACGTACTTCTCCGCTGGGATGAGTGCGCTCTCTGCTACCATCTAGGGTAATGTGCCCTGAAACTGCGGTGAGGCGCGCCCACCCGGCGCTTGTTCTCTGCCTTCTTCCTGGGGGGATCTTCGGGGCCCCGCTTCCGCAGGCCTCGGTGGCCGGAGGGGCCGTGACGGCGGTCGCCGCGGCTGACGGAAAGACATACGCCGGCGCAGGGGCGCGACTGCTGGTTTTCGAGGCGGGAGTCCAGACGGGCGCTAGTGGAGCCCTGCCGGACGTGGTGCGCGGCATCGCCGTGGCCGACGGCCGCGCATTCGTCGCCGCGGGGTCCGCCGGACTTCGCATCTACGACGTTTCGCACGGCGGCGATCCCGCACTCCTCGGTTCGTTTCAGACTTCCGGATACGCCGAGGCGGTGGCCTGCTCCGGGACGCTCGCCCTGGTCGCGGACGGCCCGCTCGGCCTGCGCGTCATCGATGTCGCGGATCCCACCCGGCCGACGGAGGTCGGGTCGGCCTTCGAGGGCAAGCAGGCGCGCGCCGTCGCCGTCCGGGACCACTACGCGCTGGTGGCGGGCGGCGGCGCCGGATTGCTCGTGGCCGACATTGCCAATCCCGCTCAGCCGGTGGAACTCGCCACAGTGCACCTGGCGGGGCACGCGGCCGGCATCGCCCTCCGAGGCTCCTATGCCTACGTCATGGACTCCTGGAACGGCATCGGCATCGTGAACATCGCCAATCCGGCTCAGCCCAGTCTGGCCGCGACCTACGCCACACCCGGGTGGGCCGTGAAGGGTGCCGTCTCGGGGACTACCCTCGCGGTGGCCGACGCCTACCACGGCGTTCGCGTGCTGGACATCTCCAATCCCACGCAGCCGGTCGAGACCGGGGCGAGCGAAACGGAATTGGGAGATGTCGCGGATGTGGCGATCGATGGCGGAAGCATCTGGGCCGCGGACCGGCACGAAGGATTGCGGGTGATCGAGGGAGCCGCCGTCCGAACGGTTTTCGACACCTTCGCGCGCTCCTGGTCGGTCGCCCTTTCGGGCAACTACGCCTATGTGGCGGCGATGGAGTGGGGACTGCGCATTGTCGACATCTCGGACCCCGCGCGGCCGCAAGAGGTCGGTGCCTATCCAGCCTGCAACGCCGCGAGCGTCACCGTTAGTTACCCCTACGCGTATCTGACGGCCCTCTCGTGCGAGACGGCGGGATTCCACGTGGTCAATGTGTCCGACCCCAGGAATCCCAAGCGCGCCGGCTTCATCCCAAACTCACAGTTGCCGATGAACCTCCCC
>PLEM01000288.1 GCA_003137035.1 Bryobacterales bacterium
GAGGCATGGCCCGCCGAGGCCAACAATATCACACCAAGACGACCGGCGGGCCGCGATCCCCACTGATACAATTGTGTTGAAAGTGGAACTCGCCATTCGCATCCAGATCGAGGAGTTGCCGGAAGGGCTGTACCTGGCGACGTCCGATGAACTACCAGGCTTGGTAGCGGAGGGGCGAACCGTTGCCGAGGCCCTCGAAATCGCGCGGGACGTCGCTCGAAAGCTCATCGAGGCTCGCCGCGAGCGCGAGGGAGAGGTCTCGCTCTCGACTGCGTCGGACCATCGAGACTACACCATCGTGGTGGCTGCCTAGGTGGGCCGGCTCTCGGGATTCCGCTATCGTGAGGTTGCCCGGAAGCTCAAAGCGTGCGGATTCCAGTTCGACCGCCAGGCCGCCGGCAGCCACGAGATCTGGTACAACGCCAAGACCAACCGCTACACGACGGTTCCCAACCACCCGGGCGCGATCGCGGAAGGAACGCTCCGAGCGATCCTGAAGCAGGCCGCCATCGATCCTGACACTTTTCTCGAGGTCTGATTCGGTGACGGCCGCGCATCAGCCACTATCTTCATGCGGCAGACAGGGGGACTCAAATCTCTTCGGCGCGCCGCGCGGCGTACGCCAGTGCCTGGCGGATGTCTTCGGCATCGAGGTACGGGTAAGCAGCGAGGATCTCGGCGTCGGAACGGCCAGAAGCCACGAGTCCCACAATGGCGCCGACGGTCACCCGCAGACCGCGCAGGCAAGGCTTACTACCCAGCCGTCACAGCCCGTAGCGCACAGCGGTGGGCACGCGAGTGGTATCGACCGCCTTCAACCCCGTCAACCGCTCCAGGCCAGCCAGGAATCCGTCGTAGTCGCTCTTGCTCAACCGGAGCACCACTTCCACCTTGGCGGCCCCTTCGCTGGTTTGCGTGTTGTCAGTCCAAGTCACGCCAACGTAACGGTTCTCGACCTCCCCGAGACGCAACCAGGGAACGACATCCAGGACCGTGGCCCCAAACCGGCGACGGACCTCGCTACGGCACGAAATCCGCGTGATGTCTTTGGCCGGGACGCCGATCCGGTGTTTGTTCTGAACGAAAATCACTTCATCCTGGCCCAGCGCGGCCTTGACCTTGTCGTGGCTCAGGGCTAGACTGCCACCTTCATATGCCAGCGGGTATTCCGCGCGGGCCCCCTGGGTTTGCGTAGCGAAGCCACTCATGGACCAGAGCAGAGCCGTTGATAGGCACAGCGCTTCGGGTGAGAATCTCATAGAGGCCGCCCTCCAGATCCGGTTGTCTTTTTGACGTGGATCGCGCGGACCAGGTTGCCGGAATCTTGTCTAGATCACCACGGTCGACAGCTCCACCCGCGAGCGAATCCCCTCCACCACAACGATGCCGCTTTCGGTGACGTGGTGGTGGCGGCGGTCGGCCTCCAGGTCGTAGCCGATCACGGCGTCCTCGGGCACCCGGACGTTTTTGTCCAGGATGGCGCGGCGGATGCGCGCGCGGCGGCCGATATCGCAGTTGTCGAATATAATCGAGTCCTCGACCAGCGCGCCGGAGTGGACCCGCACGTATCGTCCCACCACGGAATTGCGCACCACGCCGCCGGAAAAGATCGTTCCGCCGGAGACCACCGAATCGATGGCCTTCCCGCGCCGGCCTTCCTGGTCGAAGACGAACTTGGCGGGCGGGTCCGAGTATCCCGCGGTAATCAGGGGCCACTCGCGGTTGTAGAGGTTCAGCTCCGGCTCCACCGCGCGGGCGTCCATGTTGGCCTCGTAGTAGGCGTCGATGGTCCCGACGTCGCGCCAGTAAGCCGGCCGGCCCGCCGGCTCGCCGGGGATGAAGTTGTTCTGGAAGTCGTAAGCGTACAGCGGGGCGCGTCCCACCAGCGAGGGCAGGATGTCGCGGCCGAAGTCGTGGGTGCTCTGTTCGTTGTTGGCGTCCTGGTAGAGTTCCTGCAGCAGAACCCGGGTCGAGAAGATGTAGTTGCCCATGGAGGCATACACGCGGCTCGGGTCTCCCGGCATGGTGGGTGCGTCGGGCTTCTTCTCGTGGAATCCGACGATCCGGCCGTCGCTCTCGGCCTCGATTACGCCGAACTCCAGGGCCTGTTCCCGCGGCACCGGAATCGAGGCCACGGTAGCCACCGCGCGCTTCTGCTCGTGGAACTCGATCATCTCCCGGATGTTCATGCGGTAGACGTGGTCGGAGCCGAAGATCACCACCACGTGCGGATCGGCCTGCTCGATCAGGTTGATGTTCTGGTAGATGGCGTCCGCGGTGCCCTGGTACCAGTTCTCGCCCGGGGAGCGCATCTGGGCGGGCACCGGAATCACGAACTGGTTCTTGAGCAGGCCCGCGAATTGCCACCCGTCCCGCAGATGCTGCAGCAGCGACTGGCTCTTGAACTGGACCAGGACGTAGATCGAGTAGATGCCCGAGTTGATGAGATTGCTTAAGACAAAATCGACGATCCGGTACTTGCCGGCAAACGGTACCGCTGGCTTGGCGCGTTCCTTGGTGAGCGGGTAGAGGCGGGTTCCTTTCCCGCCGGCGAGCACGAACGCCAATACGCGAAGCTGCATCTCGTCACTCCCTCTTCCACTCCGTCAAACGCCGTCCTGCGACTATTGTGTCATGGGTTGCGGGGCCTGGGAAGCCGTGTGTTATTTTTATCTGACATGTCTTCTCGCTTGCGGTGGGGCATCGTCGGGCTGCTGTGCGCCGGGATGATGATTTCCTACTTCGACCGCGTGAAGCTGTCGGTGGCGCTGGCCGACCGGCGTTCCGCGCAGCCGCTCCAGCAGTCCCTACGCCTGACAGACACCGATCGCGGGGTCCTGAACTCGGCCTTCTTCTGGTCTTACGCGGCATTGCAGATTCCCGCCGGCTGGGTGGTGGACCGTTACGGGGTCAAGTTCCCATTCGCCATCGGATTCGTGTTCTGGAGCCTGACCTCGGCGGCCACCGCCCTGGCGGGCTCGAAGCGGCAGTTGCTGGGGCTGCGCGTGTTGCTGGGCGTTGGGGAATCCATCACCACCCCCGCGGGCATGCGCTGGATCCGGTTCCACTGTCCGGAGAACCAGCGTGGGCTGGCGGTCGGCCTGTACATGGCGGCCGCCAAAGTCGGCCCGGGGATCGGCGCGCCGCTGGCCGCCTGGCTGATCGCGCTCTACGGATGGCGGATGATGTTTCTGATGGTGGGCCTGGGAGGGCTGGTCTGGCTGGCGCCCTGGTTGAAGCTGGCCCAAGACGACGATCGGCAGATCGAGGCCGCGCTGGTTCGCAACACGCCTGGCGCCGGCGTTCCGTTCCTGAGGGTGATGGCCAGTCCGGTCATCTGGGGGACCATCGCCGGGACTTTCTGTTATCAGTACTTCGTCTACTTCTGCATGACCTGGATGCCAGCCTATTTCGTGGAGCGTCACAACCTGTCGCTGGAGTCGACGGGCTTGTACACCATGTTCAGTTTCGCAGGCATGGCGGCGGTGGCGACGCTGGCCGGCTGGGCCGCCGACCGCCTGATTGCGCGCGGTGGCGACCCGGTGCGCGTGCGCAAGGCGTTCACCATCGCCGGGTTCCTGGTGGCGTCCACCGAGCTGATCGGCGCCTATTCCGACTCCCCGTCGGTCTCCCTGTTCTTCGCCGTGTTTTCGCTCAGCGGGCTGGGCCTGACCACGGCCAACTACTGGGCGCTCACGCAAACCCTCATCCCGGGCGCCGCCGTGGGCCGCATCGTGGGCATTCAGAACTGCGCCGCCAACCTGCCGGGGATCGTCGCGCCGCTGCTCACCGGCTGGCTGATACAAACCACGGGGAGCTACACCGCCCCCATGCAGGTCATCTGGGTGTTCCTGCTGGCCGGCGTGGCCTCCTACCTGTTCCTGGTGCGCCGGAAGTACGCGCCGGGTTCCGCCCTCCCCGCGTTCTGATAGAATTCCTGACTAATGGATCGGATGTGGGCGTGTGTGGTGTTCGTCGTTTCGATCGGGGTGCTGGGTGCGGGCATCGAGGCGGCGGGCATCGCAAGTGCCTATTCGGACCCGGTGTCTCGAATGCGTGCCCAGGACGAGTCCATGTACGTGAACTGCGCCCTGTCCATGACCGCGGATGGAGACTGGCTCACTCCGCACTTCTTGAACCGCCCGTTTTTCCTCAAGCCCCCGCTGCTGTATTGGCTGTCGGCGCTCTCCGTGAAGGTCTTCGGTCCCCGGCTATTGGCTGTGCGGCTGCCGGCCCTCCTGTTCGGCGCAATGGGCTGCTCAATTGTCTTCTTGTGGGCGGCGAAGACCAAGAACAGAACCGCGGGCATATTCGCCTGCATTCTGTTGCTGTCCAACGCCCTCTGGCACACCTACTCGCGCCTATGTTATACCGATGCGATTGCCAGTGGCGCCTGCATGGCCGCGATGTATTGCCTGGTCTCGGACAGCACTCTCCGCACGTGGGGAGCCCGGCTTGGATTTGGAGCCGCAACCGCCGTGGCGATCATGACCAAACACGTAGCGGGCGTTCTTCCGCTGGTGGCGCTCATCGGTTACTGCCTCGTTGCCGGGAAGGAGAAGCGCCCGCCATGGCGGGGTGTTGGCGTGGTCCTGGCCACGGCCGGTCTATTCGTCCTGCCCTGGCACATCTTCCAACTTGTGGTTCATCCGAAGTGGTTTTGGGCCGACTACATCCAGATTCAACTTCTTCAGGCCGGGATGAACCCTTCGCCTCAATTCAACTCTGAGCCGGCGATTGTGTTCTATCTTCGGCGAATGCTCCTGACCGACCCGATCCTGCTCGCGCTAGCGGTCGCCGCGTTGCCGGGACTGTTACGAGCCCTCCGGGACCGAAAATCGCCTACTCTGCTCATCCTGGCTTCCTGGATATTTGTAGTGAGCCTCGCTCTGCTGTCGTTTAAATCCAAGAATCTGCCGTACATTGCGCTAATGATTCCAGCGCTCACGGTGGCCGCGGCTCTGTGCGCGCCCAGGCTGATCGCAGGCCGCATGGGTATCGCCACCGCCGTGCTCCTTGCGCTCATGGGGGTGAAAGCAATTGCGGGCAACTACCCGTGGAGCCTTCGGTTCGGCTCGGCCCCTGCTCTTCCCGCGGCCGCCCCAATGAGCTGGTACTGTCGGCAGCACCGGGCGAACGACCTGCTCCTGATCGAACCGGACGACGAGTTCTCCAGTGCGACGCTCCCGCTGGCCCACGTGCGCTACGTCGTGTTCGATCCCTCTGGCGACGTGAAAAGGTCCGCCCCGCATCTCGCCTTCCTTGGCATCACGGTCACCGGCAATGAATTCCTCGAGCTGGATCGCTGGCTTCCGGTCTTTCGCCCTCGTCTCCGGGAGTGGGGGAATCCTTCGACCCGGGCAGTCGCCACAGTCATAACCGTACGGAGCGAGCAGGACGAGGTCAGACTCGTGGAGGTGCATCCGCACACGGATTTCTACCTGCCCTCGAAGCTGCTGCCGCTGATGCCGGTTGGGGCCATGTCGGCCCACACAGTTGTTACCCTGTCTGGCGAAAGGTGTTTCCTGTTGGCCAAGCCGCAGGATCGCCGCGACGTGGCCCGGTTGCCCGCGCCCTGTTCGTGGTAGGAGCGCACAGGCTGAATGCCTGTGCCACGTCAAGCCCCGTGGCACAGGCATTCAGCCTGTGCGTCCTACTTCCAGTTCACCGCCAGGCCGGCCAGCGTGCGCACGGCCACGCCGGTGGGGCCTTTGGCCAGGAAGGGCTTGGCGTCGTCCAGCCAGGCGGCGCCGGCGATGTCCAGGTGCACCCAGGGAGTCGGATCCGCGAACTCCTTGAGGAACATTGCCGCGGTGACCGCGCCGCCCCAGCGCGTCCCGATGTTGGGCAGGTCCGCGAAGGCGCTCTTGAGCTGCTCCTTGTATTCCTCGTCCATGGGCATGGGCCACATCTTCTCGCCTTCCGCCCGCGCGGCCGCCAGCACCCGCTGGAGCAGGGCGTCGTCGCTCGAGAACACGCCCACGTTGACCTGCCCCAGCGCCACCACGATCGCGCCGGTGAGCGTGGCTGCGTCCACCAGGTGGGTGCACCCGAGAGTGCGCGCATAGGTGAGGGCGTCAGCCAGAATCAGCCGGCCTTCGGCGTCGGTGTTGAGCACCTCGACGGTCTTGCCCGAGAGCGTGGCGACGATGTCGCCCGGCCGCTGCGCGCGGCTGCCCGGCATGTTCTCGACCGCCGGAATCAGCGCGGTCACCGGGATGGGGGGCCGCAACTGCGCGATGGCGCGCATGGCGCCAATCACCGCCGCGCCGCCCGCCATGTCGTACTTCATCTTGTCCATGCCTTCGGAGGGCTTGATGGAGATGCCGCCGCTGTCGAAGGTGATGCCCTTGCCGACCAGGCCGAGGTGCGCCCCGCCGCTTTCCTCGATCGGGCGGTATCGCAAGAGAATGAGCACGGGCGGCTCGGCGCTGCCTTGGGCCACACCGAGCAGGGCGCCCATGCCCAATTCCCGCATCTGGTCCTGGGCCAGCACCTGGCACTCCAGGCCGCACTCGGCGGCCATCTCGCGGGCGCGCGCCGCCAGTACGGTCGGCGTCATGCGGTTGGCGGGCTCGTTCACCAGCGTACGTGCGAAGTTCTGCGCTTCGGCCAGGACCTGAGCGGATCGCAGGGTCTCCGCCAGGGATTCGTCCCCGCCCGGCAGCACGACCGTGAAGGTATCCACCGTCTTGGCGTCCTTCTTGTCGGTCTTGAGCTGGTCCGGTTCGAAGTCGCCCAGGATGGCCCCTTCCACCGCCGCAGCCGCCTGCCCGGCCGCCGCCGCGCCGGAATCCAACACCAGCGCGATGGTGGGCGTCGATTTCGGCTTCAGGAACCGCACCGCAGCCCCCGCCACTTTCCGCAACCCGGCCGGGGTGAAGCGGTCGCTCCGTCCCGCGCCGACCACCAGCAGGCGCCGGGCCTTCATCCCCGGGGGCCGGTACAGCATGGCCGTCTCGAACTCTTTGCCGGAGAACTCCCCGCTTCGGTACAACTCCTCGATCCAGCCGCCGGCCAGGTCGTTGGCGGCTTGGGCCGACTCCGAGGGCAGGCCGCCACCGGGACTCTCCTTGTCGAAGATGGGTACCACCAGGGCATCCGCCTCCACCCGCTCAATGGACGCTACCTCAAGTTTGATCCGCATGGATTCCTACCGTGTCTTCTTGATGGCTTCGCGCGCCTCGGCCGCGGTAGTGCGCTCCCGGTCGGCCGCCCGTTTGTCGTGCAGTTTCTTCACTCGCGCCAGGGCCAACTCGCACTTGATCCGGCCGCCTTTGAGGTAGATCCGGGTGGGAATCAGCGTCAATCCCTTTTCCCGCGTTTTGCCCAGCAGCTTGTCGATTTCCCGACGGTGTAGCAGCAACTTACGGTCGCGCGCCGGGTTGTGATTCTGCCGATTGCCGTGCGAATAGGGGCTGATGTGCGCATTGACCAGCCAGGCCTCGGTCCCGCGGACATCTCCATAGCTGTCCTTGAGCTGCACCTGTCCCCCGCGCGCCGCCTTGACCTCCGTGCCGGTCAGCACCAGGCCGGCCTCGAAGCGCTCCATAAGAAAGTAGTTGTGGCCCGCCTGCCGGTTGGCGGCCAGCACCTTGATGTCTTCGCCGGGGTCTCGCAAGTTTGTCCTGCACGCCGCGAAACCCCTGTGCGTCAATGCTTTATAGCAAGGGTTGCGCCGCCGAGTCCATCTTAACACAACCCTTGGAAAACCAATAAGATGCGATACCCAAACCGGTTAGCAAGCACGCTCGTCGCAGTCGCTCTGCTCGGGGCGGTCGCGGGCACGCTGGACGCCCGCAGCAGAAAAGGCGATAGCTTCCTCGCCGAGGCCCGCAAGGCGGAGCAGACGAAGGATTGGGACAAGGCGCTGGAGTGGTACGAGAAGGCGTTAGCGACGGACCCGCGCGACGTGAGCTACCAGATGGGCGCGCGGCGGGTCCGCTTCCAGGCCGCCCAGATGCATGTCGATCTGGGCCAGAAGCTCCGCGAAAAGGGGCAACTCGACCAGGCGCTGGCCGAGTTCCAGAAGGCCTACGCCACGGACCCCTCCTCGGCCATCGCGGAACAGGAACTCAAACGCGTCCTCGAGATGATCGAGCGGAACAAGAAGGCGGGTGCGGCCTTGTCCCCCTCCGAGCGTGCGCTGACGCCCGCCGAGCTGTCGCGCAAGGAATCGGTGGACCGGATTGCGCGCATCGAGGGGCCGGCCGAACTCAAGCCGATGTCCCGCCAGCCCATCAGCCTGCGCATGACCAATCAGCCGCCTAAGGTGCTGTTCGAAACCGTTGGCAAGGTGGCGGGCATCAACGTGGTGTTCGATCCCGAATTCCGTGGCGACCCTAACTCCCAGCGCGCCGCGAGCGTCGAACTGAACAACTCCACCCTTGAGGACGCCCTCGACTACCTGGCCCTGATGACCAAGTCGTTCTGGAAGCCGCTCTCCTCAAACGCCATCTTTGTCACCAACGACAACCCGACCAAACACCGGGACTACGACGACTCGGTGGTGCGAGTGTTCTACCTCACCAACTTGACCACGCCCCAGGAACTGGCCGAGATCACCACCGCCTTCCGGACCGTGGCCGACGTACGCAAGGTGTTCCAGTACAACTCGCTCAACGCCGTGATCATCCGCGGCACGCCGGACCAGGTGATGCTGGCCGAGAAGCTGGTCAACGACCTGGACAAGCCGAAGTCGGAANNGGCCTCCAACGGCGCGGCCGGCATCAACTCCGCGATCCAGTTCACGCCGCGCAACCCGGTACTTCTCGGGGGCACCACCACCTCCACCTCCACTACCACCGACACCGCGACCCAGGCCACGCTGAACCAAATCCTCGGCGCGCTCCAGGGTGGAACCCTCAACTCCAGTCTCCTGTCGAGCGCCAATAACTCCACCAACTCCACCCAGCAGTTGATGTCCCTGGCCCGTATCGCCAAGATCTCCACCAACGACTTCTCCATCACCATGCCCGGCGCGCTGCTCCAGGCGGTGATGTCGGATAGCAGCACCAAGATCCTGCAGTCTCCTCAGGTGCGCGCCGCCAGCGGGCAGAAGGCCACGCTGCGGATCGGCGACAAGGTGCCGATCGCCTCGGGCGGCATGCAGCC
>PLEM01000548.1 GCA_003137035.1 Bryobacterales bacterium
AACTGAAGATCTGAGTATATCCAGTAGTAGGTGCGGTCCAGGCGTCCATGCGGAACTCCACTCGATAGTCGCCCAGCGCGTTAAAGGGGGCCACGTGAGGAACGCTGAGCGGTCCCGTATTCCCGGCAACGACCAGAGAGGAATATGCCCATCCATGCCCAGCCAGAGCCAATGCCAGCAGAACACGCGTCATCGTGTCACCTCTCCTCCACTACGTTAACAACTCCGCCGTTCGGCGTGGGAACGGGTGCCAGCACTCCCATGCTCTGGGGCCCGGCCGGAGCCGGCAGGCCGGACCAGTCCTGCGGCATTCCCGCCCCGCCGCAACTGGCTCCGCCTCCCGCCGAGGCCGTGCCGGAAATCGCGAAAATGAGAACGAGTGTGCGCATGAGCCCGCTCCTCAGTTCCTGTTGGCGGTCAGCGCCACCTGGATGTTGTGCGCTTCGGTGACCGTATCCACATGAGCCCACATGTAGTTGCCCGCTGAGAAAGCCGTCGTCCAGTTCGCTACGCTCACAGAGTTGCCGATGCTGGCGGATAGGGTTGGTTTTGTGCCCGAGCCGATAATCGAGTTGGCAACTGTGGGCTGGTAGGTCGGCCCGATCCAGATATCCACCGTGGCGCTGGAAGAGACTGCCGGAACGGAGCTTTCCATGATTCTTCCTCCCGTCAGGGTTCCGCCGTAGTCCAGGTACCCGCAACTGGCGGCCCGGGCCGTCCCGGCAAGCTGAAGAGCGATCGCGCCGGTGGCGGCGGCCGTAGGCGTCATCAGCCGGAATTGCGCTCCGTCATACCAGATCTCGTAGAGCTGCCCCGCAACGATGTCGGTCGCCGCCGGATCGCTTACGCCGTCCCGCAATTTGACGGGTGTTTGTCCCAGGGTGTCGACATTCAACGTGGTGGCCCCGCCTGCTCCATTCACGTCCGGTTTCCAGCGCAATACCATGCCAGTCTGGTACGCCGCCGCCGTGGGATGCAGGGCGCACTGGTAGTTGCTGCTCGAGTGGCCGGTCGGCGCGCACAATACCGCTGCTCCGCTCTGTTCTCCCTGTCTGGTTTGAGTGACGGCTGTATCCAGACCGAAGAGAACGTCGATCGCCGAGCCGTTGTCCGCGATCAGGGAGATCAGCCCCGGACCAGTGATCAGATTCAGTCTGGGCCTCATCCCTACCGCCACCCCATCGCTCTGGACCGTGAGGCCTTCTCCTTCGGCCTCCCACCTATTCTCCGCAGCACAGCCGTACAGCTTGCTGCCTGCCGGAGCGTCCGTCTTGAAGAACATCTCGCCTTGAGCGCACGTCGCGGGTAGCGCCGTGCCCGTCTTGATCGGCTTCGTCGAGGTTGCCGCCCTAAAGTCCACGTTTTTGGTTTGGGTGCGCAAATCGACTTGCGTCTGCGCCGCTGCCGCAAAGACCGCCACGCCCATTAAGACGAGTTCCCGATTCAGGCTACGGCCACCCGCACGATGGGGACCGCAAATTGCGCCGAAGGGCTATGCACTTGACTCAGGTAGCCCCTACAGGTAGTATGTCTGGTGATGGAAGACTATCCCCGCACCCTGGCGGAGTTCGAGTCCCGCTTTTCGACCGAAGAAGGTTGCCGGGATTACCTTCTCCAACTCCGTTGGCCGAACGGTTTCCGCTGCCCGCGGTGCGGCGGGGAAAAGGCGTGGCCGCTGCGGACCGTCCTGTTGGAGTGCGGGCACTGCGGCTATCAAAGTTCGGTGACGGCGGGCACGATATTCCAGGACACGCACAAACCACTGACTCTGTGGTTCCGGACGATGTGGTATGTAACCAGCCAGAAGAGCGGGGCCAGCGCGCTGGGCTTGCAGCGGGTTTTGGGGTTGGGCAGCTATCGGACCGCTTGGGCGTGGTTACACAAGCTGCGGCGGGCGATGGTGCGGTCCGGACGCGATCGCCTGTCGGGCTGGGTAGAGGTGGACGAAACCTACCTGGGCGGTTTGGAGGAGGGGGTTGCGGGTCGACGCAGCGGGAACAAAGCATTGATCGTAGTGGCGGCACAAGCCGACGGCAAGGGCACTGGTCGCATCCGTATGCGCCCCATTCAGGACGCCACGGCTGGGAGCCTAGAGCTGTTTGTGGAGGACTCCGTCGAGCCCGGCAGCAGGGTGCATACCGACGGCTGGCAGGGCTACGCGGGGCTCGACAAGAAGGGTTACGATCACGAGGTGACCGTGCTGCGGGGGTGCCGGAAGCAAGCCATCAAGCTGCTGCCCCGCGTCCACCGCGTGATCTCGTTACTCAAACGGTGGCTGCTGGGCACCCACCAGGGGGCAGCCAGCCGTGCTCATCTGGCCTACTACTTGGACGAGTTTACGTTCCGCTTCAACCGGCGGAGATCCAAGAACCGAGGCATGTTGTTCTACCGTCTGGTACAGCAGGCCATGGCAACGGACCCGGTACCCTATCTCACTATCGTCCAACAGGCCTCGAACCGCAGGCGGAAGCGACCACAACCTGTAGGGGCTACCTGAGTCAAGTGCATAGCCCCTTTTGCGCCGAATGAGGTGAAACGGTTTGGCCTTGGTTGACACTATTAGATTGAGAAGGGGTACGTGGGTGCCTGCGACGGTTTGTGGGGCGCCGCTGGGGTGACCGAGCGGAGGCGTGGGAAGGAGAAGCGCATGGGGGCAGACGACTACTTGCTCGGGCGTTCCGATGACTATGAACTTCTGGCTTCTGAGCAGGAACGAGCGGGCAATGCCGACGCTGCGGCTCGTTTCCGTCAAGAAGCGAAGAACTTCAGAACAGCGTGGCGCTGGCGGCAGCCGGGGCACCAGAGCCAGGTCATATTCACGAGCAACGAACTGGATTGTCGTTCCGGCTTCTGTACCCGGATCGGTGCGTGCATGGCTGCGGGGCGGTGCTTAGGCAAGCGACAAGGCTAGTTTCGCTGCTGGCCGCGAAGTCCTGATCCGTTTCCCCCACCCTCCGCACGTGCGCCGGGCGCGTGCGACCCGGGGGTTCACGCGACGGGTCCTGACCTCCTGCTGCCACGGGATGTTGGCGCGGCCCAGAGAGGGAGGCCCGATGCCCCCGAACATCCATTTCCTCACCGTCCGCCGGTTGTTTCAGCGCCTTCCAGAGCAATCCCCGACTGCAGAATCCTACCCGTGAGTTCCCGCGACTGTCACCAAAAGGAATCTCAGCTCCGCTGACGCGATTTCTGTTTATCCGCAGCCCGGCGGTGTCCGAAACACTCCGGGTTGTCGGACTGGCTGCAGTACGCCTTGCCCTTCTTGCCCTCAATGATGCCGTGACACCGCCCACGGGAATGGAAACTCGCGTGCTCCTCCAGTCGATCAATCAGCAGCGCCCAGAACAGCCCCAAAGGGCCCCACGCACGTCGGATTAGCACGCGCTCCGCCATTCGACGCGAGAACCGGTCGTCCTTGGAAAGCTCGGCTAGACTCCTAGCCCTCACCCCGAAATTCTCTGCGCCGAAGAGAACTGCATCGTCCTTGCCCTCCGCGTAGGTGGGCCAGAACCAGGACCACCGGAGGCTCGTATATCCTTCGAAAACGTAGGCACCTGCTCTCTCCAAGGCGCCGGTCGTTGCCCCAAGAACGTCTCGGCTGTTCTGTTTGGCAATGGTCTGCATTTCGGATGGCCCCGCGAGCACATCGGCACCGTCCCTCCGTGCCAACATTGATGA
>PLEM01000102.1 GCA_003137035.1 Bryobacterales bacterium
CCTCCGCCCAAGCGCGAGGAGCGCGCCGCCGCGCCCCCGATCCTGCCGAAGCGCGAAGAGCGTCCTGCTCCTCCGCCGCTGAGCCTCAAGCGCGAGGAGCGTGTCGCCCCCCCGATCCCCACATCCAGGCGCGAGGAGCCCGCCCCTCCACCGGTGGCGCCCAAGCGCGAGGAACCTGCCCCGCCGCCGGTCACCGCTAAGCGCGAGGAGCGCCCCGCGATCATCCCGAAGCGAGAGGAAAGGCCTGCGCCTGCCCCCTCGGTTACTAAGCAGGCGCCGCCGATCGCGCCGAAGGCGGAGGAGCCCCCCAAGCGTGAGGAGCGGCCTCCGGTCCAGCCGATCGTTGCGAAGCGCGAGGAACCAGCTCCCGCGCCCCCCGCGGAGAAGAAGGAAGAGCGCAGGGAAGAACGCGCTCCGGTCGCCCAGAAGAAGGAAGAACGCAGGGAAGAGCGCGCGGCGGTCGCCGCCGCTCCGGCAAAGTTCGAACCTGCCCCGGCCCCCGTGAAAGCGGAAGAGCCGGCGCTGGCCGCAGAATCCGAACCCGCAAAGCGGGGGAAGATCTGGCTGTGGGCGGCCATCGTGGCCGTGCTGTTCCTGGCCGTCGGAGGTTACTACTTCCTCCGCCTGCGGACGGGAGCGCCCGAAGCCAAGCCCGCCGACGCATCGCTGGCCCTCAAGGTTGAGCGCAACGCCGGCCAGTTGGTGCTGAGCTGGAACCGGGACGCCGAACTCGTCAAGACCGCGCAGACCGCTACTTTGACCATCGTCGACGGTGACCACACGGAAGACTGGCCCGTCGATGTCGGCCAACTCCGCGGCGGCAGCGTGGTGTACGCGCCCATCACCAACGATGTGGTTTTCAAGCTGGAAGTCAACGACCAGAAGCGGGGCGTCAGCAAGAGTGAAACCATTCGCGCACTGGCCGGGCGACCGTCGCCATTGATGCAGCCCGCCTCGGCCAAGCCAACGCCCGCCGCCGAAGCCAAGGCACTGCCAGCGGCCACCCCGGCGCCGTCACCCCAGACTGCTACGCCCGCTCCGGTTGCCGCCCAGACCCCGGCCCCGCCAGTCGAGCAGCCCAAACCCAGCACTCCCGTGAGGGTCGCTGAAGCGTTGCCCGCGCCCGCGCGGGGGACCATCGCGTTCCCCGAACCGCCCGCGATAGAGCGCCAGAACCCGGCCGTTCCCGCCAGGGGAAATGTGGCGCCCTCCACGTCCGTGACTCCGCCGCCTCCTGCGGTAACCAAGCCAGAGCCCGCGCGGCAGCAGCCCGCCCCAGCCGCGTCCCAGACGCCAACCCCTGCTCCGTCGCAGCCGGATCCAGTAAGGGTTGGAGGCAACGTACAGGAAGCGAAGATCCTTAGCCGCGTCCCGCCCGTCTATCCTCAGTTGGCGCGTCAAGCCCGGGTTGCCGGCACCGTCAGGGTGGAGGCGAGCATCGGCAAAGACGGCAAGGTGAAATCGGTCCGCGCGATCAGCGGGCCGCCCCTGTTGAAACGAGCCGCTGAAGACGCCGTGCGGCAGTGGAAGTACCAGCCGGGAATGTTGAACGGAGTGCCTACGGAAGTCACCACGCAGGTGGACGTTGGCTTCACATTGCAGCGCTAGGCCCGGTATCCGTCAGCAAGTGGGTTGTGCAAGAAGCCGCTCCCGGTCGCGGTCCGGAAACGAAACCGAGCCGCGACCGTGAGCGGTTTTTTCTAGCCAACGAGCTGCCGCCCTACGGGCGAATGGCGCAAGGCGAATCCGGACCTTGGGCGCGCCAATGTTACATTAGAGTAGATTCGCGTGCTCGTGATTTCATCTGCTGCTGGACCGCTTCCCGCGCTCCTCGCGACTTCGATCGGCATCGCCGGCGCCGCGCTGGGCGTGTGTTCCCGGATCGGCACGGCACGCAGGATTGTGCCGTTCAGCGGTGGCTTGCTGATGGGGATCGCCATCTTGGGCGTGCTGCCCGAACTGGCGGAAAAACACGGCTGGGCCTTTGGCGCTGCGATGCTGGCCGCCGGGGTGACGCTGCTCTGGGCCGTGGGTCGCTTTGTGTACCCGGTATGCCCATCTTGTTCCCACACCCACGATCACCAGCGTTGCGTCACCGTCCTGCACGGTTTCGCGGGGCCGCTGGTGGCCGCGGCCGCCCTCCACAGCCTTTTCGACGGTCTGGGGATCGCCGCTTCGCAGCAGGAGCATGGGCAGGGCTTGGCCACCGCCATTCTGGCGGGCGTGACCTTGCACAAGATTCCCGAGGGCATCGCTTTGGGTATCATGCTGCGCGCTTCCATCCGGTCGCGTTTCGCGGCACTCTCCTGGTGCGTGGCGGCGGAAGCGTGCACGTTCCTGGGCGCGGTGCTGGAATCGGCGATGGCCGATCGTTCGGGCGCGAATTGGGTGACTTACCCGCTGGCGCTCGCGGGCGGGAGTTTCCTCTACCTCGGGTTTCACGCTGTCCATGGGGAGTGGCGGCGCGGTGTGCCGGCGTTCGGGCCGGCGCTGACCGGCGTGGCGGGCGCCGCTGCCATCCTGCAAGGCGTGCGGTTTCTTTTTCACTAACTTCGCGGACCGGGTTCTGATAGGATGTGAGGCGGAGAACGATTCGCGTATGCGTCAGTTTTCGGCTGCTGGTGCTGTAGTTCTACTGTGTGTGCTGGTGTTTGGCTGCTCCTCTGGGGCGTCCCGGACCGGTCCCTCCCTCCACCCGATGGGCGAGGCCGTGCAGGTGGGTCCGCTCATCTACACCGTCCTCGATGCCGAATGGCTCGATCAACTGGGCGAGTCCATTAGCGTGCGCACCCCACAGCAGCGGTTTCTGGCCATTCGTATATCGGTTACCAACAGCGGTTCCGGTACCTCCGGCGTGCCCGCCCTGCGCCTGCAGGATTCCCGCGGGACGACCTACGAGGAACTGGCCAACGGAGACGGGCTTCCGGAATGGCTGGGATACCTGCGCAGCGTGAAAGCGGCGCAAACTGAGCGCGGACGCCTGCTCTTCGACGTGCCGCTGGGAGCTTACCGGCTGCGGCTCGTCAACGATGCCGATCCGGATAACGAGAAGGTGGCGCTGGTGGATATCCCGCTGCAACTAGGATCCCCGATCCCGACTCCGGCGGGCCCCCAGCCCACGCCGCAACCATAGCAAGGAGCCTCTAGACCATGCTGAGGGCGACCATTGCCGCCGTGCTTTCATGCGCTGCGCTGGCGGGGGCCTCGGCGCCTTCCCAAACGCTCGCTATCCTCAAACCATCTCTGCACCAGTACGAAGACGGCCCTGCTGTCGCGCCCGGCGCCGGCTTCGCCACCGGCGACAGCGTTTTCCTCAGCTTCCTGGTCGGTGGATACAAAGTAGCGGAGGGAGAAGATCCCCATGTGGGCCTGGTCTGCCACATCGACGCCTTCGACCCGCAGGGCGTCCCACTCGCCGCCTCCATCCGCCAGGAAATCAGGACTACGGTCTCGCCGGAGGACAAGAACTGGATGCCGATCGTGCGGGATAGCTTCCCCATCCCGCCCTTGGCCCTCCCTGGCGATTACCGCATCGTGATCGTGGTCGAGGACCTGCTGGCAACGCAGGAAGCTAAGCTCGAGGTGCACTTCCCGGTTCGCGGGCGCCAGGTTGCACCCAGCGACACGCTGGTCGCCCGCAATGTCCGCTTCCTGCGCGCCGAGGACGACACCCAGCCCCTCCAGCCGCCCATCTACCGGCCCGGTAATCTCGTGTGGGTACGCTTTGAAATCGTGGGATACAAATTCGGGGAGAATAACCGCTTGCAGTTCTCCTACGGCGTCTCCGTGCTTGGCCCGTCCGGGAAGACCGTGTACTCGGAGCCTCAGGCCGCCCTCGAGGACGGCCCATCCTTCTACCCCAAACGCTACCTTCCCGGCACGTTCAGTCTGAGCCTGACCAACGACGTGCGGCCCGGCGCCTACACCATCGTGCTGACGCTACGCGACGAAATCGGCCACCAGACCGTCGAATCCAAGCACGAGTTTACGGTCCAGTAGCCTCGGTCGCCTGCGGGTCCAGCACGATCACCCCGGTGCGGTCGATCAGCACGCTCTTGTGGCGCTCGTTTCGGCTGTACATGGCCTCCACCCGCGCCAGCCCCCCACGGAAATCGCCCGCCCCGCGATACCAGAGCGTGTCGAGGAGCTTGCCCGCCCGGTTGATGAACCCGAAGTTCCAGTTCGGCCCTTCCTTGTCCGCGACCAGTGCGCGGCCCTCCTGGAATTCCCAGGCTGATGAAAACCGGGGCGGGATCGCGACTTTCCCCGCGCGGTCGATGTAGCCCCACAGTTTGCCCCTACGCACCGCCGCCAAGCCCTCGGAAAACGCCCGCGCCTCTTCGAACTCGACCGCCAGAACGGTCTTCCCCTCCCGGTCCACGTAGCTCCAGCTCCGGCCCGTCCGCACCGCCGAGAGTCCCTGCGAGAAATGCGTCGCTTCGTCGTACTGCGCGGGGAGCGCCATGCGCCCGCCCGGATCGATGAAACCCCACTTCCCGTTGACGCCGACCAGCGCCAGGCCCTCGCGAAACCCGGAAGCGTAATCGAACTGGGCAGGAATTGCGACCTTCCCGCTCTTGTCGATGTATCCCTGTTTCTTGTCCTTCTCGAACACCGCGAGTCCTTCTGTGAACCCGGGGGAGGCCGTCGAAAACAACGGGACTGCCGTCCCGGGCCCCAGCCCGAGGCTGCGCTCGCTGGTCTTCGGCTGCGAGAACTGTGGCTCGATGACGCTGTTCCCGGCTTTGTCGATGTACCCGGCCAGCTTGCCCTTCTTCACTGGCGCCAGCCCCTCCTGGAATGTCCCGCACTCGGTGACCCACGCGGGCAGGGTGATCGTCTCTTTCCCCGCTGGATCCACGAAGACCGGCTGTTTCCGGATCTTGACTAGCCCCAGGCCTTCCGAGAAATCCTCCGCATCGTCGAACCTGGGCGCGATGCGATAGGCGCCGGCCCGATCCACGTAGCCAAACTTCAGGTACGTCTTCCGATCCTGGGACGGCATGGCCCAGAGGCTGCTCCCCTCCTGCGGCGCCGCCGGATCCCGCAGCGTGCTGCCGGCGGACTTGCCGCCTGCGTCCCACAGTTGGATCGCGCCCGTGCTGTCGCCCGTGGCGATGGTCTTGCTGTTCGGGGATACCGCCACGGTGTACACCGTGCCTTGGTGCGTGAGCGTCGCCGGTTCCTCGCCGCCCGGCAGCGCGTACAGCTTGGCGGTTCGGTCCGAGGATCCGGACACCAGCGTCTTGCCATCCGGCGCCGCCGCCAGCGACGTCACCATGGTCAAGTGTTCCTTGAAGACCCGCCCCAAGCTCCGCCGAGCCACCGACCATACGTCCACCGCTCCCCGCGCCGGCTCTCCAGGGGCGCGCTTGAGCTCCAGGCCCGAGCTGTAAAGTCTCGCGCCGTCCGCGCTGAATGCCAGCGCCCGCACCCCAATCTCTGTCGCGTTGCCCGCGCCGGGCGTGGCGCTCAGGACGCCCGACTTCAGCGACTTGATCTTGCCTCGCTTCATCCGGCCCAGAAACTTGCCGTCCGGGAGCGACCATAGGTTGATTTCGGTGTCCGCCGAGCCGGAAGCCAGCGTCTTACCGTCGGGAGAAATCGCCAGGCTGAGTACCGCCTCTCGATGCCCTTCCAGCGTGCCCAGCAGCTTGCCCCCAGGCAGCGCCCACAGCTTGATGCTCGCGTCCCCCGAGCCGGAAGCCAGCAGCTTGCCGTCCGGGGTCGCCGCCAGCGCCAGCACCGCCTCCCGGTGGCCTTCCAGCGTGCCTACACGCCACCCGCCCGGCCACGACCGGAGCTCGATCGAACCGTCGTCTCCGCCCGTCGCTACCAGCTTGCCTCCGGGGATCACGGCGACCGCGTAGACGCCGTCCTGGCGCCCTTCCCACCGCGCCAGTTCCTCCTCCCCACCCACCGTCCAAACCAGGACCCGGCCATCCTCGTATCCCGCCACCAGGCTCGCTCCGTCCGCCGTAAATGCCAGCGAGCGAACCGCCGGCCCGCCCGCCGCCCACAGCGTGGAGCAACTCAACCAGGCCAACCATACCTTTGCGCTGCGCATGAGCTTTCTGCGCCGCCCCTACTGGGCCGGCGCCTCCTTCACATACCTATCAAACCACGCCATCATCTCGTAGAGTGTGTGCTCCACCGATTCCCGCGCCGCGTAGCCGTGCGCCTCGAAGGGCAGCATCACCAATCGGACCTTCCCGCCGGTGCCGCGCAACGCCTGGTACATGCGATCGGATTGAATCGGGAACGTGCCGGAGTTGTCGTCCGCCTCGCCGTGAATCAGCAGGATGGGCGCCTTGATCTTGTCGGCGAACATGAAGGGCGACATCTTCAGGTAAGTCTCCGACGCTTCCCAAAGGGTTCGGCGCTCGCTCTGGAACCCAAACGGAGTGAGGGTGCGGTTGTAGGCTCCCGAGCGGGCGATGCCGGCGCGGAACAAGTCGCAGTGAGCCAGCAGGTTGGCGGTCATGAACGCGCCGTAGCTGTGGCCGCCCACGCCAACTCGCTGGGGATCGGTGACCCCCATCTCGGCCGCCTTGTCGATGGCCGCCTTGGCGCCGGCCACAATCTGCTCGATGTACGTGTTGTTCACGGTCTTGAAATCGCCGACCACCGGCAGTGCGGCGCCATCCAGCACGGCGTACCCGCGCAGCAGGAAGAACAGGTGCGAAATCCCCGTGATGCGCGTGAACCGTTGCGCGGAGCCGGAAACCTGGCCGGCCGTGGCCGGGTCGTTGTACTCCAGCGGGTAGGCCCAGACCACCGTCGGCAGCCGCGTTCCTTCCTTGTAGTCGGGCGGCAGGTACAGTGTGAAAGACAGATCCACGCCGTCGGCTCGCTTGTACTTCACGATCTGCTTCTTGATCCCGCGCAGTTGCGGCGTCGGATCGGGGAATTTCGTCATCGCCTGCGCTGCCCCGTGCTCCCCCAGCGTGCGCAGGAAGTAGTTGGGCGGCTCGCTCGGCGACTCGCGCCGCGTAACCGCCTTCACCCCGGCGGGGTCGACCACCGCCACCACGCTCTCGTATTCGGTGGCGCCGCTTCGGAACAGGCGCTGGGAGGCCTGCGTCTTCAGATTCAGGCGATCCAGGAACGGCCGGTCACCCTCGGGCGAGGCGCCTTGGCCCGCCAGGAAGATGGAATCGCCGTCCTGGAGCAGCACGCGATGTCCCGTCGCCAGCGTCCGCATCAGCGGCGTGCCGGGGTCCTTGTAGCGGTCGCGCAGGCCGCGATCCCAGATGATGCGGGCGGGCTCCGACGGCCGGTCGGCGTCGATCTCCACCGTGCGGAGCCAGCGGCGTTCCCGCTCATAGTCGGTCGCCAGCGCCAGGCCGCCCTTCTCTCCCCACCTCACATTCATGAAGCGCTGCTCCGTCTTGAGGATTTCCGCCGGCGCGCCGCTGAACGGCGACTTCAGCATCAGCAGCCGGTCGCGGTACGGAGACATCCGCTTGGGATCGCCATTATCCAGGGCCTCGGCCCACACCAACGTGGCCGGTTCGTTCGGCCGCCACTCGTACTCCCTGGGGCCGGTGGGCACGCCGTCCATCGGAACCGCGTCGGCCAGCGGCAGGCTGGCGAGCTTGTGGACCACCTTGCCGGCCCGGTCCCAGACCTCGACCTCCTTGGGGAAGTTCTCGCTCGGGTAAAGATAGGAATACGGCCGGTGAATGCGCGCCACCAGCAGGTGCTGCCCGTCGGGGGCGGGGGCGGCGATCTCGTAGACTCCCGGCTTGCCCACGGGAATTGCCCGGCCGCTGGCGCTATCGACGAAGGCCAGTTGCGCTTGGGTGTAGTGGTCGAACAGGTCCTCGTCGTGGGGATTCTTCAGCAGGTCCTCGAAGGTCTGGGTCGGCGCTCCCCTGCCGTAGCTTTCCTGGACGTTGGGTCCGGAGGGCGCGCGCGGCTCCGGGGGCGCCTTGCCGCGCGTCGCCGGGATGAGCCGCACCAGCAGCGTGCGGCTGTCCGGCATCCACTGGAGCGCCTCGCCGTATGCCGTGTTGAGCCGCAGCGTCCCCAGCCGCCGCGCTTTCGCCGTGGCGGTGTCGCAGACCCACAATTCGGCCCCGCCGGAAGCGCTGCTGGTGAAGGCGAACTGTTTGCCGTCCGGGCTGAACTCGGGCATGCCGGGCTTGGTCCCCGGGGGCAGCGTGACATTTATGGCCGGGCCCCCGGCGATCTTCTGCACCGCCAGCGAGACCAGGAGGAAGGGCTGGTGCGGCCCGTTCGTAATGGGGTTGATGCGCAAGCCCGCCAGCCGCAGCATGGGCTGTGCGAGATCGGCAATGGACGGGTAGCGTAGGGGTTCGGCCAGCAGCATGGCGTCCCGGGACGGGCTGACTCCCGCCAGCGGTGTGGCGGGCGCATCCAGGACCTCGAGGATTTCCTTTGGCGGTTTCTTGTAGGTCTCCCCGGCCGGAGCCGAACCCGCAAGCAGGAACAGCAACACAGGGAACATCAAGCGCGGCATACGCGGCTATTCTACCCTGCGCGCCACGGCTCCGGCGGCGGCCCGCTACCCCCCGTCCTCGATGGTCCGGTTACGCCTGGTCTCCGGTCGCTCTCCCGACTTGAGCAGCTTGTGGACGATGCGGTTCGACGGCAGGTTGCTTTCGACGAAATCGACGCCTTCCGAGGTGATCACGATTTCGCTCGAGGACTCGTCCCGCATCGCAAAGCCCTTGTCGCGCAGGTACCAGATGGTGAACTCCAGATGCTCGCGCGGCACCGACATGCGCGACTCCATGTCCAGCAGCGACAGGCTGGGGTGTTCGGGGCTCTCCCGGCGGCGGTTGTAGAGCAGGCACAGCACGCCCAGACGCCGGTTCACCTCGGCATCGATGCCCACGACGAACTCCTTCATCTCGAAGACCGCCATCGGCTGGTTGATATGCTGTTCCCACAACTTGTCGTAGGCGGCGCGCTGGTCCGGGTCGCCCAGCACGTCGTAGGCTAGCTTCAGCAGCACGAACTTGTCGGTGTCGCCGGTCTCGGGATTGTCCGGGTGGTAGCGCGCCGCCAGCATGCGGTAGACGCGCTGGATGGTCTGCAGTTCAGCGCTCTGGCTGATTTGCATCAATTCGTAATAGTCGACAAAGTCGTCCACGGAAGCCTCTCTTTGTGGCGCACGCACTCGTGCGTGCCGCGTCGAGACTCATCTCGACGCCAGGGTGTCGGCACGAGTGCCGACACGGCANNCGCTCGTGGTCTGCACCCCGATCAGAGCTTCGGCCAGCTCCTCGTCAATCCGCTGGCCCAGGGCCTCGATCGCCATATCGGCGGGAATCACGTGCTCGGAACGGGGGATATTCTCCGGCCTGCGCCGCCCATCGGCTCCCGGCACGGTCAACCGGGTTCGCACCACCTTCAGGCCCGTCAATTTGCCCTGTGCGTCGGCGACATAGGCCAGCGGAGCGGTAAGAATCAGGAAATGCACGCCGGCCTGAATCGCGCGGTCGCGCTCCGCGGGCCGCCCCGGCATCTCGGCGAACGAGCGCCGGTAGACGATCGCCACATCGGAGGCGCCATTGGCCTTGGCGCAGAGCGCGGCGTCGATGGCGGTGTTTCCGCCGCCGAGCACCAGGACGGCGCCCAAAACCGGCACACCGTCTTTCGCGCGGGTGAGAAACTCCAGCGCGCCCACCACTCCGGACTTGGGCCGCTCGGAACCCGGCAGCGGCATGGATTTGCTCAGCCCGAGCGCGATCAGGACCGCGTCGAAGCCTTCCTGTAGCACGTGATCCAGGTTGTAGACACGCTCGATGGGGGCGAACGTCCGGTGCTCCTTGACGCCGCTCCCCTCCAGCACATCGCGGATCTCGCGATGCAGAATCTCCGCCGGAAGGCGTTCGGCGGGAATGGTTTCCTGCGCCTGCCCGCCCAGGGCGCGGCCGCGGTTGAACAGGCTGACCTCGTACCCGAGCGAGGCCAGGGCCGCCGCGGCGGATATCCCGGCCGGCCCGGCGCCGAGCACGGCCACGCGCTTTCCGCTGCCCGGACCTCGCGGTCGCGGCTCGGCCGTCCAACCCTCCTCGACCGCCTTCCGCGCCACCCAGCGTTGCAGGTGGCGGATCGGCACGCTCGCGGTATAGTGCTGCTGGATGCAGCCATGCTCGCACTGCATTTCGGCCGGGCACACGTACCCGCAGATCGCCGCCAGAACGTTCCTCTCCCGCAACGTCTCATACGCCTCGCGGAAGCGGCCGGCGGCAACGTGCCCCACGAACTCCGGGATGTTCACCCGGGCGGGGCAGCCCGCGATGCAGGCCGGGTCGTTGCACTGGCGACAGGTCTTGGCCATCTCCACGATGGATTCCAACGCCTCGGCGCGGCCCGCTTTATAGACCGCTTCGTAGACTGCCGCGTCGCGCGGTACGCAGCCCGTGCGGCCTCCATCCCGCATGATCTGGGTGCAGGCCGAGCAAGCCACGCAGACGCGCTCCGGGTCCAGCCGCCCCTTTTCGGCCAGCGCCCGAGGGAATTCCGGGTACGCGAACGTCATCCGCCCGCAGCCTACTAGCGACACCCATCCGTTGCGCACCGCGGCCGCCGCTACATTCGGGAAGTAGTGCCGCAACCAGGAGTAGCCGCCCCCTACCACCGCCATCCCCGGAAACGCTCTCTGGATCGTGCGCACGATGGCCACGAAGCGCGCCACNNCGCCCGCCACCGGCAGGTCGAACGGCCGGTTGACGTGCGGGTTGAAGTAAGGATTGCCGATGGTGATGTTTACCAGCGGCGCACCCATTCGCTTCAAGTAGCCGACCAGTTCCATCGGCTCGGTGAGGTCCGGTTTCGCCGGGTTGTCGCGATCCACGCCGAAGCCGTAGGGATA
>PLEM01000047.1 GCA_003137035.1 Bryobacterales bacterium
GCGGAGCGAGCACTGGCAACGTCGTGGTCACGGTCGGAGGCGTCGCCAGCAATGGCGTGAACTTCACGGTGCAGACCGCGGCGCCCAGCATCTCCAGCGTGTCGCCGACGACTGGCGTGGCGGGCGCGCAAGTCGCGATATCCGGCTCCGGTTTCGGATCGGAAAGGGGTACAGGGGCCGTATGGCTCGGCAGCGCTTCTGGCACGATAGTGAGTTGGAGTGACACGCTAGTGGTTGCCAAGGTTGCTTCCAATGCCACGTCCGGAACCGCCCGGGTGCAGCAGGATGGAGTCTGGTCCAGCGCCGTGGCCTTCGACGTAGCTACCGCGACGATTTCGAGCGTTACGCCGGCCAGCGGCGTGCCCGGAGATCAGGTGACGATCGCGGGCTCCGGCTTCGGGGCGGCTCAGGGGAGCGGCCAGGTGTGGCTTGGAACCCCCAACGGCGTGGTGCAAAGCTGGAGCGATGCCCAGGTGGTCGCGGTGGTAGCCGCCGGATCGGCGTCCGGCAAGGCCCAGGTCTTGCAGAACGGCGTGTTGAGCAATCCGGTTCAGTTCGATGTGAATACGCTGCACGTCACGGGAGTAAGCCCGACCTCGGGATCGCCCGGGACAGCGGTCACGTTCACGGGCAGCGGGTTCGGATCGTCTCAGGGCGCTGTTCAGCTTGGCAGCACCGGCGGCCAGGTCCTGAGTTGGAGCGAAACGCAGGTAGTAGCCAAGGTCGCCCCTGACGCGCTGACCGGCATTGCGCGGGTTCAACAGGGCGGGATGTCGAGCAATGCGGTCGCCTTTACCGTGGTGGTATCGGGCGGCAACAGCATTGCGCCCAACTTGCTCAACCTCGTAGTGGGCGATACACATGCGATCCAGGCCTTAGGCCCGGACTGCAAGCCGGTAACAGGACTGACTTGGACCTCCAGCGATACGAATGTGGTGAGCCTGTCGAGCGATGATCCGCCGATGCTCTCCGCCCTGGCCGCGGGACACGTAACCGTCACGGCCGGCACCGCGTCCGCCGATGTCACCGTTTCTGCCGACGCCTTGCCGATGGGAACGGTGATTTGGTCCAATCCCGGCACGGGAGCGGGTTCCTGTTCGACTGTGCCTGCGGCGACCGGCTCAAGCCGTGTAGCCGGACGCGCTCGCGTTTTAGGACAACGCACAGCCCATGCCTTCACGATAGCGGGCGTCGATCGGATTGCTCCCGCGGTGCCCAGCCCAAGCGGCGTAGCCGACGTGTTCGGGTTCCAGGACGACGGCACAGTCCTAGCCATCACCAGCGAGGGCACGACGGCGTGGACCGCGGACCTAAGCGGCGCGCATTATTGGTCGCCGCGCGGCGTTGTGCCGGATTTCCAGGGTGGCTTGGTCGGCTGGATGTGGAACTTTGGCAATTGTGGGAGTGCCAGTGCGCTTGTGAGGTTCGATGGGACTACCGGGCAGCCCTCTCCCCTTTACACAGTTCAACCGGAAGGCCCATGGTATCCCCGTGATGGGGGTTTGGGCGTACATCCCGATGGCACCATCTTCACGATCTTACATAACAGCCCCGAGTGGGATTCGGTGGTTGGCATTGATTCCACCACGGGCGCCATGAAATTCAGCGTGCCCCTGCCGCAAAGCGGGCAAATGCCGACTGAGGGGGGCATCATCATCGGGGGCGACGGCTATGCGTATGTGCCCTACTCATATAGCGAGTGGGCTTACCCCATCCAGTTCAACCACCTTCTGCTCCTGCGGATAGACAGCAGCGGAGCCTATGAGACTATCAGGGTCTTCGACTGGACGAGCATCGTCAATTTCGACGGACCGATGCTGAGTACGGTCAACATGATTACCAACGGCGACCAGGGAATCTTGCTCAGTTGGGACAGCTGGGGCGACTGGTGGAATCGGGAACCACACATGGCGATAACCACTGGCGCCACTGCGAGCCTTATCAACTCGCCGGCGGCCGGCCAATTCCACTATGTCGCCCCGGCGCTGCAGCTCCAGGACGGTTCGTTTGTCGGCACCGCATCGGTTGAGGACACGTGGGACCCGAGGTACATGGTCGCCTTCGACGCGACCGGGAACCTGCTCTGGAGCGTGGCAGGGAACTACCAACCCCAGATCGCCACCGCCGATGGCGGCATGATCGCCGTCCCCTACAACGACGAGCCAGGNNGATGGCGGCATCATCGCCACCATCGACGACGGGTCACGGGAAGCCGTGATGTTCGACCAGAACGGAAATGTCACGGGGCAGATCGCAAACCTGCCCATATATTCGTGGAAGGGCAACGCGTACCGGGTTGGGAGTATATACCGATTTGTGGCCGCGCTGCCAGACTTCGCATTGTCCTTTGGGGCTTTCCTGGGGGGCAGTCTATCTCCCAACGGCGCGGCCGTCAAATTCGTTCAGAGCAAGATGTTTCTCCCTGCGGAAATCAGCGACACGGCCGCGGTCAACAAAAGGTTCTATGACCAGGTGAAAACGAATTTCGAGCCTCCCACAAAGGTAGCCGTCGAGCTATTGGTGAAAGGGGCTGCCACGGAGGCTAAGTTTAAGGACGCACTTGCGACGACCGACATGATCGTTGCATTCGGGGGCCATGGAGTCCTCGTTCCGGGCACGCATAACGCGGTAGGCCTTTGCTTTGGGAGCTTGTGCCTCGTGTTCAAGCCGCTCACCATGATTACACAGCCGGATGGGTCCACAGTGGAGTTGGCCCCGGCAGGTGGGACCCAGTGGGATCTCATCGATAACGGCCTCGCGCCCAAGGCGAAGATAGTGTTCCTGGCTGCTTGTGGTATCGATGAAAACTTTATCGCTCAATAGCATCTCCAACCCAAGGGACAGGCGCTGATCGTGCCCGTGTACCTGAGCGTCACCGAGAAGACGGAAATAGACGTGGAGAAAGCGGCATGGGAATGGCAGAGCAAGCTGATTAGGCTGGCTGAGGGCAAGACCGTGGACGAGGCTGTCCTCGAAGGCAACAACACCGCAACGTACCTGGGGGCAGCCCATCGGTGGAGGCGTGAAGGAGACGGCAATGTCACTATCCTTGCGAAACCGCAGTAGAAATGCATTAGCTCTTGTCGTTTTAGCCGCGTCTTGCGCGCAAGCGCAATCCGTCGGCACGAGGCCCGACGACTATGTTGCACGCGCCAAGCAACTCATCCGGAGGGTTTACCCCGGCTTGAACGGTATCCTCAAGCCAGTAATCATAGACGGGAACCGTTGGCGCGAAGGTGACCGCATGAACTTCTTTTCCATCGAGTTCCTCGACCTGGGGCCGAAAGACGGCACAGGTTCTGTCCCGTGTTGGTGCTCGGACCCCGCACTCCACGTCACATTCATTTTTGACTG
>PLEM01000277.1 GCA_003137035.1 Bryobacterales bacterium
GGCGACGGCATCAACGACGCACCGGCACTGGCCGCCGCCGAGGTCGGAATCGCGGTGGCCGGCGGAACCGACGTGGCGCGGGAGGTCGCCGGGGTGGTTCTCCTCGAACCGGGCCTCTGCCGGTTGCCCGAGTTGCTCGAATTGGCGCTGCGTGCCAGGCGCATCGCGCGGCAGAACCTGGCCTGGACATTGGCCTACAACTCAACGGCGCTCGCTCTGGCCGCCGCCGGACTGCTTCAGCCCGTCTGGGCCGCGGCCGTCATGCTCTCGAACAGCGCGCTGGTGATCGGCAACTCGCTGCGATTACAATTGAAGTCGTGCAGGTAGTGCCGATCCAACTGCTGCGTGTCGCGCTCGGCATCCTGGCGGTGTTCTTCGCCTACGCTCTGGGTCGGGTGGCCGCCAGGTTGCTCCGGAACAATCAACCCTACTCGAAAGCTCTGACCTGGGTGTTGCGGATCTCGGTCTGCCTGCTTGCCGTGTTCTGGCGGCGGGGGTTCGACGCGATCTCGATCGCGACGCTGGCGCTGGCGGCCATGGGAATCGCGGCGGGTGTTATCGTGGAACAGCGGCCGCGCCAAGTCGAGGAGATTCACCTGTTCCGGGAGTAGAGGGAACAGCGCGCCCACGAAGATCGTAATTCCGTTCAGGAGACCAAATGAAGACTTTGTTTTCCGCGGTACTCATTGTAGTCGTCGCGGTCCTGCTGGCGCCCGCGCAAAGCAAACCGGCCGGCTCGGGCCACTGGGAAGGGGCGATTCAGGTTCCCGACCACGAGTTGAAGATCCTGGTCGACCTCGCGCAGAACGACAAAGGCGAGTGGTTCGGCAACATCGCCATTCCGGAGCAAGGGTTGAAGGAGTTTCCACTCTCGAAGATCGTCGTGAAAGGCGCCTCGGTATCGTTCGTTATGAACGGCGTCCCCGGAGAGCCTGCTTTCCAAGGCGATCTATCCCCCTCCGGCAAAGCGATCAAAGGCAATTTCACCCAGGGCGGCGCGTCGCTGACCTTCGAGTTGAAGTGGGTTTCGGAGCCGAGCATCAAGGCGCCGGCGAAGAGCGCTCCGATCGCCAAGGAATTCGAGGGAACCTGGGAGGGCGCGCTGGTCGCGCCCGACGGAACCAAGCTGCGCTTGCGGGTGAATTTGGCCAATGGCGCCGACGGCGCGGCGTCGGGGACGATTAACAGCCTGGACCAGGGCGCGGTGGAGATGCCGCTCTCGTCCATCGCGCAGAAGGGCTCGGCGATTACCCTGGAGCTCAAGCTGGTCGGCGGCGTCTTTGAGGGCGAGTTGAAAGGCGACGAACTCGTGGGTATTTGGAGCCAGGGTGGGGGTTCCCTGCCCCTTACCCTCAAGCGCGCCGCCAAGAACTAGCCGAATCGTTCGCGGCGCATCCGGATCGCAACCGGGACAAGGCGGAGCCTTATCCTACCGAACGGCCCCCCGAATCGACCTCCCTAAAGGATGTACAATCGATGCTAGCCAGGAGGGCAAATATGAATCGGAAGCGATTAAGGGTGGCACTTCTGTTGCCAATTGCGATGGTATTTCTGTGCGTCGCGTCTCCGGCGGCGCCACCGGCAAGTGCGCCGGCGCCGCTGTTGCAGAGCGGGCAGCCGGTGGACTGGTGGTTCGTGTTTAAGTTCAATGCCGGGTCCTTTCCGAACTGTGGCGCTGCCCAGCGAGCATGTCTTTTTGGCGGCACGGTTCAGCCCTACAAAAAGTTCGGCCAGCAGTTCGCCTATGCCAGCAGCGCCGATCGCACACTCAAACAAGGAGACGGTTGCGCCGGCGACACGGCGGCAGATCCGCTCGGCGCTACCTTCGACCAGGTGTACCACGGCAAGTTGTTCTATGTGCTCTGGAACGATCAGTTCTATGGAGATCCCGTCAAGACCAAGGACTCTCCGGCGGGCCATTCCAAGGGCATGCTCGCGTGGAACAAGGATGGAAATGGGGTCGTATTACAGGTCTCGACACCATCCTGGCCCGCGTCGGGAAGTTCAAAGAACCCTCGCAAAACCGACGGCAATACGCTCGGCTGCGTATCGGACAACGATGTTCTGGTGAGTCAGCATTTCTTCGCTCTGAAACTCAACAAGGACGATGTCGTCCTGGTCCTGAAGGCCCTGGGGAACGCGAGTGTGGTAACGGACCCGGCCAAACGTCAAATTGTGAACAACGGCGGGCCCGCGGACATTCAGGCATTGGTGAAAGGACTTGGGAAGAACTCCCAGAGCACCATCGCTACCAAGGACAAACTATCGAGTGGAGTCGTATTGATTTCGAAGCCCTCCGACCTCAATGTCCCACCGTGGCAGTTGGTCTCGGCCATGTTAGGTGGCGAGCCACTGCGCGCGGCGACGTGGTGGGCCAAGCCCGAAATCCCGACCACCACCGCGACCACGCCAATCACATGTTGGGCTCCATCGCTCGGCAGACCGGGCGCCGTCGAAATCGCGACCACCGGAGTTTGGAAGGGAAAGACGATTGGGCTCGAAGGGCAAGCCGTGCCCAACGGTAATCACGCCAAGATCGGCGTGTCCACCGGCGATCACACCTACGCCATCTTCGGGGACCTGAACCAGCAAGGGTCGCTGTCGGCGCCAGAGTGCGACAGCAGCCAGGACGGCAGAGGCGGGCTGTTCTTCGTGGTCGACGATGCCCAGCTCTTCGGCAGCGTGCGAGATCTGATCAAAGGCGCTACGGGGAACCAATAACAACGCCTGCCGTTGGCCGCGAAGAGCCCCCGCTTGACGAGCGCCCAATCGCGATGAAAAGATATTAACATCTCATGAACATCCCGCCGGCGGTTCTGGTGCTGGTCGCAGTGGCCCTGGCAGGCGCCGGTGTCGCGTTGGCTGCTTTCGTCTGGGCGGTGCGCGATGGGCAGCTCGATCCCACCAACGCCGGCGGTTCGGTGATCTTTGAAGACGATGAGGCGCCCCGGTGAGCGACTCCCTTCTGCCGCTGCGGCGGGAAATGGACGAGCGGGCTGCCCTGCCGGTGCTGCTTTACTTCGGAACCGGCATCCTGTGGCTGCTGGCCGGCACCGTTCTCGGGGTTGCGTCCTCCCTGAAGTTCAACGCGCCGGACTGGCTCGGCTCGGTTCCTGCTCTGACTTTTGGGCGCATCCGCCCGGCGCATCTCAACGCCGTGATGTACGGATGGGCGTCGCTGGCCGGGGCCGGCTGTATGGTCTGGCTGACGTCGCGGCTATGTCAGGTTCCCGTGCAGTGGCGCGGCTGCCTGATCGCCTCGGCCGCCCTCTGGAACGCGGGGCTGGTCTACGGAGTCGGCTCCATCCTGCTGGGATATTCCGCCGGTGTCGAGTGGCTCGAGTTCCCGCTCGCGGCGGTCGCTCTGATCGCGCTGGCGTTCCTGCTCTACGCAGCCTCGATCCTGCGCACCTTCAGCCTGCGGAAGGTCGATCACGTCTACGTGAGCCTGTGGTACATCCTGGCCTCAGTGGTCTGGTTCCCGCTGCTGTACGTGGTGGCCAACCTCCCGATCTATTCGGGCGTGGTGCACGGCGTGGTCAATTGGTGGTACGCCCATAACGCGCTGGCGGTGTGGTTCACGCCGGTGGGCCTGGCGCTGGCCTACTACTTCATCCCCAAGATCATCGGGCGCCCCCTCTACAGCTACTACCTTTCGCTGTTGGGCTTCTGGACCTTCGCCCTGTTCTACAACTGGAACGGGGTGCACCACCTGGTGGGCGGGCCGGTACCTAACTGGCTGCAAACCATCTCCATCATCGCCAGCGTGATGATGGTGATTCCGGTGCTGGCCGTGGCCGTCAACCACCATTTGACGACGCTCGGGAACTTCCGGATGCTGCGCACCAGCCTGGAGCTGCGCTTCATCGTGTTCGGGGCCATGAGCTACACGGCGGTGAGTTTCCAGGTTGCGATGGAATCCCTGCGCAGCGTGCAGGAGACGCTGCACTTTACGCACTACACCATCGGGCACGCGCACCTGGGCGTCTACGGGTTTCTCACCATGATCCTGTTCGGCGCGATGTATTACATCACGCCGCGGGTGGCGCGCTGGGATTGGCCGCGGCCCGGCTGGATTAGCGCGCACTTCTGGCTGACCGCGGCCGGTATTCTGATTTACGTTGGCGCGACGTGCTGGGGCGGGTTTCTGCAAGGCCGCGCGCTCAACAACCCCGCGGAGCCCTTCACGGACGTGGTCGAGTTGACGCGGCCGTATCTGCTGTTGCGCACCATCTCCGGCGTTCTGATCGGCGCCGGGCACCTGATCTTCGCGGCCCTGTTCGCCCAAGTGCTCCGCCGCATGGGACCGCGCCGGGAGGAGGCCGTCACCCCATGATGTTCATCCGCCTCTCGGTATTCTTCGCAGGCGTTCTGGCCGCGCTGTTCCTGGGGTGGGCCGCCCTGGTTGGCGTGCCGGGGGTTCAGATCGCAGCGGTGCCGCCGCAGCCGGACCTGCGCCCCTACACTTTCGAGCAGGCGCATGGGCGTCAGGTCTATATCCGCGAGGGCTGCATGTACTGCCATTCGCAGCAGACCCGTCCCCAGGGCTTCGGCGCGGACCAGCCTCGGCGCTGGGGTCGGCCCTCGGTTCCGGGCGACTACTTCTACGATCAGCCGCACCTGCTCGGCACCATGCGCACTGGCCCGGACCTGCTGAACATCGGAGCTCGCCAGTCCAGCCGCGACTGGCACCTGGCCCACCTGTACAATCCGCGCACGGTTACGCCGCAATCGCTGATGCCGCCGTTTCCGTGGCTGTTCGAAGAGCGGGCCGCCGAACCGTCGGAGACAGTGGTGCATGGCAGGTTCGTGGCCAATCGCGATGGCCTGGACCTGATTGAGTATCTGTTGTCGATGAATCGAACTTATCCGGTGCGATGAACGACGAGAACAAAAACCCGGATGCCTTGCCGCCGCTGCTTGGGGATGCCGAGCGGGAGGACGTGTACCAGATCCACCAGGCGCTGCTGGAGCGCGAGACGGTGGAGCCGAAGGACGGGTTTGAACCGACGCCGTGGTGGGTTTGGGCGGCCTCGGTGGTGGTGATCTTCGCGATGGGATTCTACCTCGGGCGCTACGGCGGTTCGTTCTCCGCCGATCCGCACGAACTCTACGAGACGAGTGGGCCCGTGAAGGCGCAGGCCGCGAGCACGGCGCCCTCGGGCGAACTCGTCTTCTCGACCGTATGCCTGCCCTGCCACCAGGCGGGGGGTACGGGACTGGAGGGACAATACCCGCCACTCGCAGGCTCCGAATGGGTCGCCAAGGACGCAAGTGCCGTCGTTCGTATCCTGCTCGGCGGGCTGAACGGCCCCATCCAAGTCAAAGGCAAGAGCTTTGACAACACAATGCCGCCCATCGGCGAGCAGTTGCCCGACGCGGAACTCGCGGCAGTGCTGACTTACGTCCGCTCGTCCTGGGGCAACAAGGCCGGTCCGGTGGATGAAGCGCTCGTAAAGAAGCTGCGCGGAGAGGCGAAATGAGCGTCGTGGCGCACACACTCGTGCGTGCAGCGTCGAGACTCGTCTCGACGTCCGGGCGTCGCCAAGAGTGGCGACGCGGCACGCAGGAGTGCG
>PLEM01000389.1 GCA_003137035.1 Bryobacterales bacterium
GCCCATGTGGGTGGCGATACCGCTCGCCAGGTCCGGGTGGCTGCTCCCGGAAAAGACCTTCATCTCGCCGAACATGGATCCCCCGATCGTAAATCCAGTGTAACCCACCGACCGGGTGGAGGTCGCCTCATGGGATCGCCTAGCTCTTCTGGCGCGTCTTGATGGGGGACACGAAGCGGTAGTCGATGTCCCAGGGGAAGTAGACGATGCGGCTGGGGCCGGTTTCGCGCAGGAAGACCCCGGGGATATCGGTCCTCGGAGTGCGCGGGTAGACTTCCTCCATGGGCAGGTCGGGATAGGAGGGGATGAGGGTGAGCGGCGGGTTCGGGAAGTTCGCGCGCGCGGCCACCTCGACGCGCCACACGCCGTTGACGATGCGCCCGGCATCCTGGAGTCCGGCCAGGAGCGGATGATATCCGCCGGTGACGGGGTCCTTCTCGAGGTTCAGATAGGAGTTCCGCAGGGGCCCTTCGAGGCGGCCTTGGTAAGCGATGCCGAAGACGTCGGCGAGGCCGAAGTCGGCGCGCGGCGCGCCCCATTCGTCGTACAGCGAGGTCTCGTGGGTGGCGAGCAGGCTGCCGCCTCGCGCAACGTACTGGCGAAGCTCGGCGCATTGGGCCAGGGAGAGCGCGGCGATGTTGGGCAGGATGAGCAGCTTGAAGCGATCCACGTGCGCTGCGTCGAGCAGCCGGTCGTGGACCATTTCAAACGGGATGCGGGCCTCCACCAGCGCGTGGTACATGCCCAGCGTGTGGTCCTCAACCTTTTGGGAGGAGCGCTCGCCGCCGTAGAACGTAGCGGTCTGCTGCGAGTACACCATGGCCACGCGCGCCAGGGGCGCTTCATTGCGCAGATAGCGCTCGGCGCGGTAGTGCCAGTCGTAGATATCCTCAACTACCTTCAGCCAGCGGCGGTCATACAGCGTGCCGGAGAACTTGGTGAACCAGGGGCGCAGGCCATTGGCGATGCCGTCGGCCACCCAGACGCGGAGCTCCTCGGGAGTCTGGACGGAGTCCTTCCAGCGATACGGCTCCTCGAGCCCGACGCTGAAGATGCCGATGATCGCTTTCCGCCCGAGAGTGGCGCGGTATTCCTTGGCGCTCTTGCCGTTGGCCCATGGGGGCATCAGGCCGCTCCGCGCCTGGCGGTCGGCGGCGAGCGTGGGGGCGAGTTCGCCGAGGGTCTGCATGTCCAGGCCGCTGAGGGCGCCGCCCCCGGCGTTGGCGATGAAACGCGCGTGGGGATCGATCTGGCGGATCGCGGCATCCCACAGCCGCCAGAGCTCGAACAGCCGGCGCTCACGCCACAGGATGTAATTGCGGCGCGCCGGGTCGCGCGGGTCGTTGGTGCGCGGCAGGTCCATCTGGCAGGCGGCCCGGAAGCCCGTGGCGCAGTGCTCGCAGTAACACATGCCGCTTCCCGCCCAGCGGTTCGAGAAGATGCCGTCCACGCGATAGAGGGAGACGATCTCGCGGGTGACCTGGGTCATGAACTCGAAATTGTAGGGGCCCAGTGCGCAGGTCACCCAGAGGTCGGGGCTGGCCCAATGGCGGCGCTGGCGGCCTTGCGCGTCCACGGCGATCCAGTCGGGGTGAGCGTCGCGGACATCCTGGTGCGCGGCGTGCGGATCGGTGCGGGCAAGCACCACCATGCCCAGCTTGCGGCAGCCCGCCACCAATTCGCCGAAAGGGTCCGTCGCGCCCATCCACGGGGTGCGGTAGTGCAGCGGGATTTTAGTGGGATAGAAGGCCACACAGCCGCCGGCGCTGAGGCAGGCCGCGTCCGAGTGGGTGCGGCGGAAGTAATCCAGCCAAAAGCTCGGATCGTAGCGGCCGGGATCGTTCTCCACGAGGGTCAACTGCGCCCAGCGCATGGGGCGATCAAACCATTCGGGCCGCTCGGTTGCGGGGGCGATCCAGAGAGCGCCGGCCGCGGTCTCCAGGAAGTCTCTTCGCGATAAAGTCATTCCGTCGAGGCGCGCCGCGGATAGAGGAAACCGTTCACGGCTCGCCACAGCTCCTTCTGCCCCCTCCAGCCCTTCCTGCGCGTCCGTTGCGCCGGGCTCGTTCGGCTTCTCGGGGATCGGAATCGCGAGGCATACGCGGTGAGGCCTTCAGCTTGAACCAAGGCAGGCTGGCGCGAGCCGTCGATGATGAGGCAATCGGGACTCAAGCCGCAACTGGTGTGGAGTCATAGAGCAGCCGGCCCTCGCGAACGACAGTCGCTGGCAGCGAGGCGCGGACGTGCGTGGCGCGGGCCTCGAAATCGCCGCGGCGCCAGGGCACGGCGTCCTTCGGGTAGCCCATACCGCGCGGCAAGCTGTAGATTCCCTCATCGCGAAGCAAGGCGACAGGCGCGTCGTCCGGAAGCACCACGCAGAAATCCAGGTCGCTGTCGGGCCCTGCGTCGCCGCGGGCTACCGAGCCGAAAAGGTAAATGCGCTCCGGGTGGTAGTACTCCAGGAGCCGGCGCGTGATTTCGGCGATCGCTTCCTCCCGCGTCATTGTATCCCCATTATGCGCCACCATAGCGACTCCGGCCCGGGCAGGTTGCGGGGCCGACGTGGACGTCGGCCCGCGGACCTGGTCCGGACCGGGGACATCCTTGACACTTTAGACCGGCGACATCCTTGACACTTTCGTGG
>PLEM01000353.1 GCA_003137035.1 Bryobacterales bacterium
CAGCATCTCGCGGCGTTCGGAATCGGACTTAGGAAGATAGCGCACTGGCGTTAGGTCGCTACGCCGACGTAGGTGGAATACTCGGCGGCGGTCATGAGGCGGTCGAGTTCCTGGGGCGCGCTGAGCCTGATCCTGGCCAGCCAGGCGCTGCCGTGCGGGTCCTGGTTCAGCTCCTTGGGCTCATTGACCAGCGGCTCGTTCACCTCGACCACCTCGCCCGAGACCGGCGAGAAGACATCATTGGCGGCCTTGACCGACTCGACCGAGCAGAACATTCTGCCCTGCTCGACGCGCGCACCCAACTTGGGGGGATCGAGGTAGACGATCTCCCCCAGCTCCTGCTGGGCGTGATCCGTGATGCCGACCGTGGCGATTTCGCCATCCAGCCGCACCCACTCGTGGTCCTTCGTGTATCGGAACTCCTCGGGGTATGTAATCATTTCGCTCGCTTGTAGAAGGGAGTTGGGACCGTTACCGCCTCGACGAGTTGGCCGCGGATCGAGACCTGGATGGACCGGCCGACGGTTGCCAGCTCGACGGGGAGGTAGCAGAGTCCGATGTTCTTGTTCAATGTGGGGGACGGCCCTCCGCTGGTTACCCAGCCGGCCGGCGAGCCATCCACTTGGACCTCGTAGCCGTCGCGGGCGATGCCGCGCCCAAGCATCTCGAAGCCCATCAACTTCCTGCCGATCCCCTCGCGCTGCTCGGTGGCGAGCCGTTCACGCCCCAGAAACTCGCCCTTGTCCAGCTTGACGATCCAGGCCAGATCGGCTTCCAGCGGCGTCGTCTCGGCGTCGATCTCGTGGCCGTAGAGCGCCATCTTGGCCTCCAGCCGCAGCGTGTTCCGCGCCCCCAGACCGCAGGGCTTGATGCCGAAATCCCGTCCCGCCGCCATCACTTCGTCCCAGACTCGCTCAGCCTCCCCCGGCGCGAGATAGACTTCGAACCCGTCCTCTCCGGTGTATCCGGAGCGCGCGATACGCGCGGGCGTGCCCGCCACCTCGCCGTCCACGAAGTGGTAATTTCGGATGGCGGCCAGTCCGGTGGAGGTGAGCTTTTGAAGCGTTGCCAGAGCCATCGGTCCCTGGATGGCAAGCTGCGCGTAACGCTCGCTGGCGAAGGCCACCTCGGCCGCCCAGCGGTTGGCCCCCAGGATGTGCTGGTAGTCCTTCTCCTGGTTCGAGGCGTTCACGCACAGGAAGTAGTGGTCGTCGGCCACCTTGTGGACCAGAATGTCGTCGACGAATCCCCCGTGTCCGTAGAGCAGCCCGCTGTATTGAATCCGCCCGGGCTCGAGCCGCGCCACCGCGTTGGTGGTGACGAAATCCACCAGTTGGAACGCTTCCCGCCCCCGGATGTCGATCTCGCCCATGTGGCTGACGTCGAACAGCCCCACCGCGCGCCGCACCGTGTGGTGCTCGTCGATGATTCCCGAGTACTGGACCGGCATGTCCCAGCCGCCGAAGTCCACCATCCGCGCCCCACAGCGGCGATGAACGGGATTGAGCGCAGTCCGCTTCAAACCAGAAGCCTAACAGGCGGCGCGGAGGCGTGTCAAACCGCACATTACGCCCTGTTCATCTGATATCCTGAGCAGGAGAGGGAAACATTAATGAAGGGCAACAGCAAAGTCATCGCAGCGCTCAACGAAGCGCTCAAAGCGGAACTGACCGCCATCAGCCAGTACATTCTTCATGCCGAGATGTGCCAGAACTGGGGCTACGAGCGCCTCCACGCCCACACCAAAATGCAGTCGATCGAAGAGATGAAGCACGCCGAGGACCTGATCGAACGCATCCTGTTCCTCGACGGTGCGCCAAGTCTGTCGGAACTGGGCAAGCTCACCATCGGCGCCAACGTCAAGGCGCAACTGGAAAACGACCTGGCGCTCGAACTCGGCGCCGTGGCCACCTACAACGCGAGCATCAAGCTCTGCGCGGAGGCGGGCGACAACACTTCGCGGGAACTCTTCGAGAAGCTGCTCGCCATCGAAGAGGGGCACGTCGACTGGCAGGAAACCCAACTCCACCAGATCGCCGAAATCGGCCTGGACCGCTACCTCTCCCAGCAGATCCGCAAAGAGTAGGTGGTCGTTGAAGGCTAGAACCGCTCGCTTGCGGGACTGTGAAAAACAACCCGCACAGGCTGAATGCCTGTGCCACGGGGGATCGCAACCGCTGGATGTGGCACAGGCCTTCAGCCTGTGTCCCCAACGACTGCCGGGCGCCGGGGCATTTGTTCACAGTCCCTTGCGCGCGCGGCTCGGAACAGAGCCGCAACCGCCAGGAAGCGGTTCCGCCCTTTCGTAGCAACCCGCGAGTGTCATCGTTTACCATCAAGTTAATGCGATCCCTGCGCTTCAGGGCCCCGGCCCTGCTACTGTTCGCGGCTGCTGCGGCGAGCGGCCAACCCAATCTATCGGGCGCCGCGGAGGTTCGCCTGGCGCTGGGGCGGTTGAACGTGCTCGGCAGCGCGCTCATGATCGGCGCGCACCCCGACGACGAACATACGCCCACGCTCGCCTGGCTGGCACGCGGCCGGTTCATTCGCGCCGCCTACGTTTCGGTGACCCGTGGCGAGGGAGGGCAGAACCTGCTCGGCCCGGAACAGGGCGACATGCTGGGCCTGATCCGCACCGAGGAGTTGCTGGCCGCACGCCGCATCGACGGGGCCGAGCAGTTCTTCACCCGCGCCATCGATTTCGGATTCACCAAGAGCCCCCAGGAGACCTTCGACAAGTGGGGGCGCGAGGCGATCCTCGCCGACCTGGTGTGGATCATCCGCAAGTTTCGCCCCGACGTCGTCATCTTCTGCTCATCCGGAACCCCGCGCGATGGGCATGGGCAGCACCAGGCCTCCGCGCTGCTTGGCAGAGAGGCGTTTTCCGCCGCCGCCGACCGCAGCCGTTTCCCCGAGCAGTTGAAATGGGTCGAGCTCTGGCAAGCCAAGCGCGCGGTGTGGAACGTCTATGGCCAAGCGCCGGGGACGCCAGGGCAGATCGCCATCGAGACGGGCGATTTCAACCCCGTGCTCGGCTACTCGTACACCGAGATTGCGGGCCTGAGCCGGAGCATGCACGCCAGCCAGGGAATGGGAAGTCCGCGGCGGCGCGGCTCGGCATCCGCTTCCTTGGTCCCGGTGGCTGGCGAGCCAGCCTCGAAGGACCTGTTCGACGGCATCGACACCACCTGGAACCGCGTGCCGGGCGGCGCCGAGGTGGGCCGTATCCTGGCTGAGGCGTCGCGCTCGCTCGACCCCGCGCAACCGGAGAAAGTTGTGCCCCTGCTGCTCGAAGCCAGGAAGCGCATGGCGGCTCTCAAGGATCCCTGGGCCGAGCGAAAGCGCGCGGAACTGGATGAGGCGGTGGCGCTGTGCGCGGGGTTGTGGCTGGACGCCTCGACCGACCGCCCCGAGTTCGTCCCCGGCTCCACGATGACCGTGCGCACCACGGCGCTCAACCGCTCGAGCCTCCCGATTCGCCTCACCGGGATCTCCCTCGACGGCGACTTCGCGATGGACGCCGAGCTGCCGTTCAACCAGCCCAGCACGCGCGAACTCACCTGGAAGGTCCCCGAGGACGCCAAGTACTCGCAGCCCTACTGGCTGGTCGAGGCGCGTCACGGAGACGCTTACAGCGTCCCGGACCAGCGGTTGGTTGGCGCGCCGGAGAACCCGCCGGTACTGCGCGCGCGCTTCCATCTGCGCGTGGCTTCCGAGGAACTCGAGCTGACCCGCCCGGTCGTCAATCGCTACGTGGACCGGCTGCGCGGCGAGTTCACGAGGCCGGTGACCATTGTGCCGCCGGTGGCTCTGGAGTTCGTCGAGCCGGTCGTCGTGTTCCCCGATCAGCGGCCGAAGCGGGTCGAGGTGGCGATCAAGAGCAACGTCTCGGGCGCATCGGGCGAGGTGCGCCTCGAAGCTCCGGACGGCTGGCGCGTCGAGCCGGCCTCGAGAAAATACCAGTTTGGCGACGGCGAGCAGATGACGCTGGCGTTTGAAATCACGCCGCCCGCCGCCGCGGCGCGAGGCCGCATTCTGGCTCACGCCTGGCTCGGAGAGCGCAGGATCGATTCGGGCATGCAGGTGGTGGCCTACCCGCACATCCACCCGCAGACCGTCTTCCCGCCTTCGGCCGTGGAAGCGGTGCGCGCCGACATCCGCATCCTGGCCAAGCGAATCGGCTACGTGATGGGCGCGGGCGACGAGGTGCCGCAAGCACTGGGCCAACTCGGTTGCGAGGTCGCCCTGCTGACCGCCGACGACCTGGCCACGACCGACCTGGCCCGGTTCGACGCGATCGTGACCGGCGTGCGCGCCTACAACGTGCGGGCGGACCTGCGCGCCAACCAGCACCGGCTGCTGGATTACGTCGAGAAGGGCGGCACGCTGGTGGTGGAGTACAACGTCCTGGACTTCGGCGGATCCTCGCAGACCCTCGAGAAGATTGGCCCGTACCCGATTCGTGTCGGCCGCGACCGCGTCACCGTCGAAGAGGCGCCGGTGAGCTTCCCCGACCCCGCCAGTCCTCTGCTGCAGAAGCCCAACCGGATTACCGCGGCCGACTTCGAAGGCTGGGTGCAGGAGCGCGGCTTGTACTTCGCCTCGGAATGGGACCCGCGCTACCGCACGCTGCTGGAAACGCACGATCCCGGCGAAACCCCGAAACCCGGCGGCACGCTGTACGTCCCATACGGAAAGGGAACCTACGTGTTCACCGCCTATGCGTGGTTTCGCCAACTGCCCGCGGGCGTGCCCGGCGCGTTCCGCGTCTTCGCCAACCTGCTGAGCGCGGGAAAGACCGCTCCGTGAGCGAGCCGCCGCTCTTATGAGGCCGCTCGACTGGATCGTCCTGGCCGGGGCCCTGGTCTCGATGGTGGTCTACGGGCTCTACAAGGGGCGCGGCAGCAACACCGTCAATAAATACCTGTTGGCCGGAAGGACGATGCCGTGGTACGCCGTGGCGTTCTCGATCATGGCCACCCAGGCCAGCGCCATCAC
>PLEM01000132.1 GCA_003137035.1 Bryobacterales bacterium
AGGGGTTCCCCACCTACGGAGGGCTGGCGGGCCGCGATCTGGAGGCCATCGCGGTGGGTCTTTCCGAAGTTCTCGACCCGGACTACCTGCGCTACCGGATCGTATCGACCGAATACCTCGGGCGGCACGTCTCCGACGCCGGCGTCCCGATTGTCCAGCCGCCCGGCGGACACGCCATCTACATCGACGCCGAGCGCATGTTGCCGCACATCCCGAGGAGCCAGTTCCCGGGCCAGGCGCTGGCCGTCGAGCTGTACCGGCACGCCGGGATACGCTCGGTCGAGATCGGGTCGGTGATGTTCGGCGAAAAAGCCGCTCACGAGTTGCTGCGGCTGGCCATTCCCAGGCGCGTTTACACTCAGAGCCATATCGACTATGTGGTGGAGGCGATTCTAGAGGTGAACGCGCGGCGCGATCAGTTGCGCGGAGTCGAAATCGTGTCCCAGCCGCAATTCCTGCGCCACTTCAGCGCCCGATTCAGGCCGCTGTAGCGTCCGCTTCCCGACGGTCGCGGTTAGGTNNCGACCCCCAGCACCGAACCGCGACCGTGAGGAAGCGGTTCTTCCGACCACCGGCCACGTGGGACCGCTCGTTGCGCCGAAGAGGACAAGCTGAAGCATGTCCCACACAGCAAATCAACGACTTACAGGCTCACGTGGGGCATGCTTCAGCTTGCCCAGCGATTCTCTCACAGTTCCTCGCGGTCGCGGTCACCTTGCCGGGCCGCGCGCGCCAGCAAGCGGTTACTGATTCACCGCGCCGTCCGCTCCGGCCCAGCGCAGGACGGCCTGGCGCAGTTCTTCCATCTGGACGGGCTTGGCGATGTAATCGTCCATGCCGCCCCGCAGGCACTCTTCGCGATCGCCCGCCAGGGCCCGCGCGGTCATCGCCACGATCGGCGTGTGCCGCCCGTTGCCTTCACGGCCGCGGATTTCGGCGGTCGCCGCCAGCCCGTCCATCTGGGGCATGTGGACGTCCATCAGTACCACATCGTAGCGCCCGGCCAGAACCGCGTCGGCCGCCTGCCGGCCATCGCAAACCGCCTCCGCGCGGAAACCGCACTTCTCCAACATGCGCAGCGTGATTCTCCGGTTCACCTCGTTGTCCTCGGCTAGCAGGATGCGAACTCCTGCCGGGGAAATGGCCGCCGCCGCGCGCGCAACGGGCGGGGCCGGGGTAGCCGGCTCGATCTGCTTGCGGAACTGCGCGGTGAACCAGAACTTGCTGCCGCGCCCCAACTCGCTTTCCATCCCGATCTGGCCGCCCATCCTCTCGACGAGCTGCTTCGCGATGGCCAGTCCGAGACCTGTCCCGCCGTACTTGCGGGTGGCCGAATTGTCGCCCTGTTCGAAACCCTCGAACAGCGGCGCGCAGAGCTCCGGCGCGATGCCGATGCCCGTATCCCGAACCGTTACCCGGATGGTAACGATTTCTCCGGCCTCGCTCTCCAGCGCCATCCGCACCGCGACCTCGCCTTGCTCGGTAAACTTGATCGCGTTCCCGATCAGGCCGCTCAGGACCTGGCGCAACCGGCAGGCGTCGCCCCGGACCAGGCGGGGCACATCGGCGTCGGCGTCGAAGCTGAGCTGCACTCCCTTCTGCCGTGCCCGGATGCGAAGCAGCGTGCAGACCGCGCGCAGCACCGTGATTGGCTCAAATGGCGCCGTCTCCAGTTCCAGCTTCCCGGACTCCATCCTCGAGAACTCCAGCACGTCGCTGAAAACCGCCAGCAGCGCCGCGGCCGACGTCTGGATGGTCTCGGCATACTCCATCTGCTCCGGGCCGAGCGGGGTCGACATCAGCAGGTCGATCATTCCCACAATCCCGTTCATGGGCGTGCGGACCTCGTGGCTCATGTTGGCTAGGAAGCAGTTCTTGGCCTCGGCGGCGGCGCGGGCGGCGGTCAACGCCTGCGACAACTCCTCGTTCTTGCGCTGGAGTTCCCGTGTGTACCGGGCCAGTTCTTCCTGGTGGCGTTTGCGCTCCGTCACGTCGCGGCCCACGCTTTGAATCCCCACCGGCCGCCCTTTGTCGAAGATCAGCCGGGTGCTGACCTCCAGCATGACTTCGCGGCCATCCTTGGTGAGGATAGTTACCTCGTCCGTGGTTGCGGCGCCGCCGGCGAGTTTCAAGGCGATCAACTCACGCACGCGCGCCCGGTCGCGCGGAGCCGTTGTTTGCTCCACGTTCATCCGCAGTCCTTCCGCGCGCGAGTATCCGCTGGCCTGCTCGGTGGCCTTGTTCCAGGAGGTGAAGTTGCCGTCGAGGTCGATCGAGAAGATGATGTCGTGGGCGTTCTCGAACAAGTCGCGGTAACGCTCCTCGCTCTCCCGCAGTCTGTGTTCGTCGCGCTTGCGCTGCGTGATGTCGGCAGATAAGCCGACGCTCCCGGTGATCTTTCCTTGAGAGTCCCGAAGCGGAGCGGACCAAATGCTTACGTCTAGCTCCGACCCGTCTTTCCGCTGGACGAGTTTCTCCAAGCCCGCGAACGCCTGGCCGGCGTTCATGGCATCCACATACTCTCTGTATCCGTCCGCATCGTCCCCGTGAACGACGCGCAGCGACCGACCCAGAACCTCCTCCTGCGTCCAGCCGAACACTCGCTCGGCCGCCGGGTTCCAGCTCTGGGTGACGCCCGCCCGATCGATGGCGACGATGGCCAGCGGGGAGGCCCGGATCACGCCTTCCAGCATCGAGTTCGTCTGCGCCAAGGCCTGCTCCGCCCGTTTGGCCTCCGTGATGTCTTCGATGGTCCCCTCAAAGTAGAGCACCGTCCTGTCGGGAGCCCGGATAGCGCGTGCGTTTTCCCGCACCACGATGCTGGTTCCGTCGCGCCGCCGCCACTCGGCCTGGTATCCCTTTAGTTCGCCGCCGCCCTCGAATGCCGCACGGAACGCGCTGCGATCGTAGCCGGGCTCGAAGCCGTCGAGTTCCAGGTTGCGCATGGCCAGTTCCTCGAAGGACGAATACCCGAGCATCTGCATGAGCGCGGGATTGGCCATCAGAATCCGCCCGTCCGGAGTGGTCCGATAGATTCCGATCGGGCCGTTTTCGAACAGGTTGCGATAACGGGTCTCGCTCTCCTGGAGAGCCTGCTCGGCCCGGCGGCGCGCGGTGACATCCAGGAGCGCGGAGCGGATGCCGGTCACGTTCCCCTGCGCGTCGCGAACGAGCCGGTCGTGAATCTCGACAGTCACCTGGGTGCCGTCGCCCCGCAGGTATTCCCTCCGAAATGGGGCCAGCGCCTGCTCGCCGGTGAGCTTCCTGGCGAAGGCGCGGCGGCTGATCTCGCGCACCTCGGGCGCGAGGAACTCCCAGATGGGACGGCCAACCATCTGAGCGCGGTCGAACCCGAGCAACTCGCACTCAGCCTGATTGACCCGCTGGACGATGCCGTCGCGGTCTATTTCGTGACACGCTACCGGGCCTTCCTCGAACAGGCTGCGGTAGTGGGCTTCGCTCTCCAGCAACCCCTTGTTGCCGCCGGCCAGTCGCCGCCGCGTGGCCTGAATCCAGGGACCAACGGACGATAGGAACGCGGCGATCGGGACACGCATACTTTGGCCTACCTTCTTCATCGACACTTGGGAGCTATGTCATTAGAATGTGTGCCCCTGTATAATCGTTTCTCATGCAGATCGACTGGTTCCCGCTCTGGCTCAGCCTCAAGGTGGCCTCCCTGGCCACCTTGCTGTCGCTGGGAGTGGGCCTCTGGCTGGCCTATCTGCTGGCCAACCGGAGGTTTCGCGGCAAGGCAGTCCTGGATGCCGCGGTGGTCTTGCCGCTAGTGCTGCCACCTACCGTGCTGGGCTACTACCTGCTGGTGCTGCTGGGGCGGGAAAGCCCGCTGGGCCACCTGTACGAGTGGGTGGTCGGGTCTCCCCTGGTTTTCACCTGGCAGGCGGCGGTGGTGGCGGCCATGTTCCATGCCATCCCTCTGCTGGTGATCTCGGCCCGGGCCGCCCTGGAGAGCGTGGACCGAAGCTATGAGAGGGCCGCGCGTAACCTGGGCGCCTCCGAGTGGCGGGTGTTCTGGCGAGTGAGCCTGCCCCTGGCGCGGCGCTCGATTCTGGCCGTCTCGGTGCTGGCCTTTGCCCGAACGCTAGGCGACTTCGGCATCACCATCATGATCGCGGGCAATATCCCGGGCCGCACCCAGACCATTGCGGTGGCGATCTACGACGCGGTGGAATCCGGCAATGGCGCGCTGGCCCGCACGCTGGTGATCGTGGTTTCCGTGCTGGCCATCGCGATCCTGTCGATCGCCAACCGTCTGGCGGCGAGACAGGCGGCGCAATGATCCAGGCACGCATCCGCAAGCGTTTCCCGGCCCGCCCGGACGCCGCGGCGTTTTCGCTCGAGGTGGAGTTCCAGGCTGCCGCCGGGGTGACCGTGCTGTTCGGGCCGAGCGGGTCGGGGAAGACCTTAACGCTGGACTCGATCGCCGGGTTCGTGGCCCCGGACGAAGGCCGCATCATGCTGGACGACGAGATCCTGTTCGACGCTCCCTCGGAGGTTTGCCTGCCTCCGCAGGCCCGCCACTGCGGCTACGTCTTCCAGAACTATGCGCTGTTCCCGCACATGACCCTGCGCCAGAACCTGGCCTTCGCGGCCGAGCGGCGGCCCCGTCTGGAACGCCACCGCCGGGTCAACGAGATGCTCGAGCGATTCCATTTGACCGAGGTGGCCGGCCGCCGCCCACACGAGCTCTCGGGCGGCCAAAAACAGCGCTGTTCGATCGCGCGGGCGCTGATCGGGTCGCCCAAGCTGCTGCTGCTCGATGAGCCGGCCCGCGGTCTGGACGCCCAACTGCGCGCCGAGTTCTACGCGGTGCTGCGGCAAGTCCAGACCGAGTTTCAGATCCCCAGCCTGCTGGTGACCCACGACCTGGACGAGTGCTTCGAGCTAGGCGACGAGATGCTCATCCTGCGCGAGGGACGGCTGGTGCAGAGCGGCTCGCCCAGAGCCATCGCCGAACGCCCCGCGAACGTGGAAGTGGCCCGGCTGCTGGGCATCTTCAATCTCTTTCAGGCGGAGATCGTGGAACTGGATCCGCAGCGTAACCTGAGCCGGCTGCGTTTCGGCGAGTTCGAGCTGGCTGGGAACTACTTCCCCGGCCGGTTGCGCGGCGACCGGGTGTGGCTTTCCGTGCGCCCCGAACAACTCGGCGTCTCCGCCCGCGACGGCAAGCCCGGCCCCAACCAGGTTCCGGCGCAGTTACTGCGCACCATCGAGAAGCCGCAGACTGTCCGCCTGGAGTTTGCCGGCGACATCGGCGTCGAGCTCTCCCGCCCCGAGTTCGACAAACACAAGCAGAATAAGGAATGGCTGGTGTGGTTCCCGCAAGACGCCTTGCGCGTTTTGTGATATGAAAAGCTTCGACCAGTACGTCGCCCTGGCCGCCGAGATCCACGGCCACATTTGCGCCGGCCAGATTCTGGGCTTGCGGATGGCGCTTTGCGGTCTGCGCCTGCTGGGCTTGGCGGACCCCGAGGGGAAAGATCGCAAGCGCCTGGTGACCTTCGTCGAGATCGACCGCTGCGCCACGGACGCCATATCGGTGGTAACCGGCTGCCGGATGGGCAAGCGCGCGCTCAAGTTCCGCGACTTCGGCAAGGCCGCGGCGACGTTCTGCGACCTCCAGGAGAACCGCGCCGTACGGGTGGCGGCCAAGGAATCCTCCGTCGGGCGAGCGCGGGAACTGCATCCCGAGATCGCGGACAAGAACCAGCAGCAGATACTCGCCTATCGCGAGATGCCCGACCGGGAACTGTTCGACGCGCAATGGGTACGGGTGCGCATCGCGTCCCAAGACTTGCCCGGCTACAAAGGCCCCCGCGCGGTCTGCTCTGCCTGCGGCGAAGGAATCAGCTTCCGGCGCGAGGTGCTCCGGGACGGCGGGACGCTATGCCGCGCCTGCGCCGGGGAATGCTACTACGAGCCCCTGGATTACATTCCGGGTTCGTCGGCCGATGGGCCGTAAATGGCGGGAACGGGGATGTCGTTCAGCCGCAGATACACGCCGAGCTGGGCGCGGTGGTGGATGCAGTGACTCAGGATCATGAGGCGAAGGACGGCGATTCGTGGCAGGGTGAAGATCGGCTGCCCGCCGGCCCAACCGCACATGTTGGTGATGTGCGTGGCCAGTGCGGCCATGCTAAAGGACTTCACGTGGGGCTTCCAGCCGAACTTCTCTTCGGGGCAGCGTTCCAGGGTGGCTCGGGTCAGGGCCATTTCCCGGTCGAATTCAGGCAACAGGGCATCGGAGATCGTCATGGTGTCCTCCATACAGGAGTCCAGTTGCGCCTTTTATTCGCCTCGCGTCGAGAGCGAAATCGGGGCGGGATGTAAAACGTGATCCGATACTACATCACCGACCGCAAGCCGCTGGGTGGCAGCGCGCCCCTGCTCGAGGTCATTGCCCGGAACCTGGCGGCAGGCGTTGAGTTGGTGCAGATTCGGGAGAAGGACCTGCCAACGCGGGAACTGTGTGAATTGGCGCGCAGCGCGCTGGCGCTCCCCAATCCGCACGGGACCAAGATCCTGGTCAACGGCCGCCTGGATGTCGCGCTGGCCTGCGGGGCGCACGGCGTGCACCTCCCCTTTGACGAGATCGCGCCGCGCCGCCTACGCGCCATCGCGCCGGCCGGATTTCTGATCGGAGTCTCCTGCCACGCCACCGAGCAGGTTCGGGCCGCCGAGCGCGAGGGCGCCGATTTCGCCGTGTTCGGCCCGGTGTTCTACACTCCCTCGAAGGCCCCCTACGGCGATCCGCTGGGCCTGGATTGCCTGCGAGAAGCCTGCCAGGCCGTGCGCCTGCCCGTTTTGGCGCTGGGCGGCATCACCGGACAAAACGCACCCGCCTGCCTGGCCGCCGGAGCCGCCGGGATTGCCGGGATTTCCCTGTTCCAGCGGCCGAGAGTCGGCTGAGGCACTGCCAACTACGGAGCCTCGCGCCTAGGTCCGCTCCCTCGCGGTCGCNNACCGCGAGGGAGCGGATTTTTCCGGCCAGCGCGCGGCCGCACTACGGACGGATTACGGGCAACCGTCCCCCATCCGGGTTCTGTGCTATCCTACGGAGGTACAAGACGGAGATAAAGAGAGAGAAGGGGTATTGACTCTAGGATGGCACTGGCGATAGACGTCAAGACGCAGATCATTGGCAAGTTTCGGGCGCACAAAACCGATACCGGTTCGTCAGAAGTGCAGGTGGCGCTGCTGAGCCGGCGGATCGCCGAGCTTACGGAGCATTTCAAGACTCACAAGAAAGACCACCATTCCCGAAGAGGTCTGTTGCTCATGGTAGCCCAGCGGCGGCGGCTTCTGAAGTATATGAAGTCGGAGACGCCGGAACGTTACAAGAAGCTGATTCAAGATCTGGGTCTACGCCGCTAGAGCATACTCACAGGCACAGCGGGCGAGAGTCCATCGAGTCCATCACTCAGAGACCTGGTTGGGACATCGCCCTGGTTCGAAACCCGCTAAGCTCGTTCCGCTCC
>PLEM01000526.1 GCA_003137035.1 Bryobacterales bacterium
AGGACAAGCTAAAGCATGTCCTGCGGGGAGCATCAACGGCTTACAGCCTCTCGTGGGGCATGCTTCAGTTTGCCCGGCAAATTCTTCATAGCCCCGTGTGGGAGCGGGTGGACGGGCATCGCACCACGGACGGATTGCGGCTGCCCGCCCCACGGGGTCCCAAAGTTGCGGCTATGATGGGCTGAGCAGGTTGATACAATCAGCGAGGTGACGAAAATGCTCCGTGTAATCGCGCTGTTAGCGCTTGCCGGCGGCGCCCTGGCGCAGCCCCCGGCTCCGATTCAGAACATCGCCGCGCGCAAGACCGTCAGTCTCAACGGCCCGTGGCAGACCATCGTGGATCCCTTCGAGGTCGGGTACTACGACTATCGCTGGCAGCCCGACGTCGAGGCGGGCTTTGGAGCGAACCGCAAGCCGCGCTCCAAGAGCGAACTGGTCGAGTACGACTTCGACCGGTCGCCGCGTCTCCAGGTGCCCGGCGATTGGAACACGCAGCGGCCGGAGCTGATGTTCTACGAAGGCGCCATCTGGTACAAGCGCGACTTCGACTACAGCCTTCCACCGGGGCGGCGGCTGTTCGTCCATTTCGGGGCCGCCAACTACCACGCCGTCGTGGTTTTGAACGGTAAGAAGCTCGGGGAACATGTGGGCGGATTCACCCCCTTCAACTTCGAGATTACGCATCTGGTCCGCGAGAAGGGCAACTTCCTCATCGTACTGGTAAACAACGCGCGCAAGATGGAGGCCGTGCCCACGGTCAACACCGACTGGTGGAACTACGGCGGCCTCACCCGCGACGTCCAACTGGTGGAACTCCCGGAGACCTTCATCGAAGACTACTCGGTCCAGCTCGAGAAGGGATCGCGGAGCCGCATAGGCGGATGGGTGCGGCTCAACGGCCCGCGGCTCCAGCAGAATATCAAGCTGGCGATCCCCGAGGCCGGCGCCGCCGTCGGCGTTCAAACCGACGCGAAGGGCTACGCCGCTATCGGCTTGGACGCCAAGCTCTCCCTGTGGAGCCCCGAGAATCCCAAGCTTTACGACGTGGCGCTGGAGGCCGAGACGGACCGGGTGCGCGACAGCATCGGATTCCGGACCATCGAAACCTCGGGCGCCAATATCCTGCTGAACGGCAAGCCGATCTTCCTGCGGGGCATTACCATGCACGCCGAGGCGCCCTACCGGACCGGACGCGCCTGGTCGGATGCCGATGCCTCGACCCTGCTCGGCTGGGCCAGGGAGCTGAACTGTAATTTCGTGAGGCTCGCCCACTATCCCCACGACGAGCGCATGACCCGCCTGGCCGACCGCATGGGAATCCTGGTGTGGTCCGAGATCCCGGTCTATTGGACCATCCGGTGGGAGAATCCGGAGACCTACGCCAACGCCGAGAACCAACTGACGGAAATGATCGCGCGGGACAAGAACCGGGCCTCGGTGATCCTGTGGTCGGTGGCCAATGAGACCCCCATCGGCGAAGCCCGCATGCGATTCCTGACCCGGCTGGTGGAACGTGCGCGGCGCGAGGACTCGACCCGCCTGATCACCGCGGCCCTCCAGGTGCACGAGGCCGGCGCCGACACCCAGATGCTCGACGACCCCCTGGGAAAGATCCTGGACGTGCTCGGGTGCAACGAGTACGTGGGCTGGTACGTGGGACTCCCCGAGCGAGCCGACCACATCCTATGGAAATCCGCTTTCGACAAGCCGCTCATCATGAGCGAGTTCGGCGGCGGAGCCCTCCAGGGCTACCACGGCGACGATTTGACCATTTTCACCGAGGAGTATCAGCGCAGCGTCTACGAGCACCAGATCGGCATGCTCAAGCGGATTCCGTTCCTGCGCGGGACTTCGCCTTGGATTCTCATGGATTTCCGCTCCCCGCGGCGTACCCTACCGGGCATCCAGGACTACTTCAATCGCAAGGGGCTGATCTCCGAGCGCGGCCAGAAGAAGGCGGCCTTCTTCGTCATGCAGCAGTTCTACGAGTCGCTGAAGACCGCCGAACCGCGGCCGTAGCCGAGCCGCGCCCCCATCATCGAGCTACCGAGGTTAAGATAGGAAGGTGCAACTTTTCCGGCCGGTGGCGCTGCTGCTCCTGGCGGCGAGCGCCGCTGCAGCCGCGGACACCAAAACCGACGGCGCCGATGCCGTCCATAACGCCTTCCTGAGGCTCTACAATTTCGATTTCCCGGGTACCCACGCGATTCTCGACCGCCGCCTCGCCGAGGCCCCGACCGACTCCATGGCATACGCCGTGCGCGCCTCCGCCTACCTTTTCTCCGAACTGTACCGGCTGCGCATCCTGGAAGCGGAGTTCCTTAGTGACGACGATCGCATCATCGACAAGAAGAAGGAGAAGCCGGACCAGAACCTGAAGAAAGCCATGATGGACGCGCTCGAGCTGGCGCGCCGGAGCGCGTACAACCGGCTGGCCAAGCAACCGCGCGATTCCGAGGCTCTCTTCACTCTCTGTGTGGTCTCCGGGGTGGAGACCGACTACGCCGCGCTGGTCGAAAAGCGGCAGTGGGGCAGCCTGTCCTACGCCAAACAGTCCCAGAAATACGCCGCGCGGCTGCTCAGCCAGGACCCCACCTACTACGACGCCTATCTCACCTCCGGCGTCAGCGAGTATCTGCTGGGATCGATACCCTTCTTCCTCCGCTGGTTCATCCGGTTCGACCAGGTGCAGGGCAGCAAGCAGAAAGCGATCGAGAATCTCGAGCTGGTGGGCCGCTCAGGGCGATACCTGAAGCCCTTCGCCAAGATCCTGCTGGCCATCATCTACATTCGCGAGAAGCAGCCGCGCAAGAGCGAGGCCATGCTGCGCGAGTACGCTCGCGATTACCCCGAGAACCCGCTCATCCGCCACGAACTGGCGCTCCTCGACGCTAAGCGGCGCTAGCGTCGCGCCTTCTTACGCGCTCTTACCGAGCCGCGCGCGTCAGCAAGCGGTCTTGGCGCGCCTCACTGCGCTCTCCTCAGCACCTTGTACTCGAACGGCCGCAGGGTCATGTTCGCAGGCGCTGGAGCGTTTTCGAGCAGGTCGAAATAACCCGGCCCGGGCTTGATCGCGACGCTCTGCTCCTCGTGGTTCAGCACGAAGTAGTAGTGGTTCTGGCCCTTACTGCGCCGCGTCACCTCGACGCCACTGGGAATGCCCGCCAGCAGCGGCTTGAGGTTGTGTTCGGCGGCATAGCGCCGCAGCAGGCGCCGTGCCGCCTCCAGGTTGAAGAACGACGCGTAGTAGGCCGCGATGCCTTTCCCATACTTGTTCTCGGTCAACGCCGGGCTGCCCTTCATCGAGTCGTGTTCCCAAGTGGCCACCGTCGCCGCCTGCGTGGTCTTGAGAACATCCGCGAACACATTCACCGGCACTGTCGAACCGTCCTCGAACCGGATCGCGTTCTTCTTCCGCGAGGGCGGCTGGTAGCACTGGAAGTCGATCACCTCGACCCCGAACAGGTCTCTCACCAGGACGGGCTTCACCTCGCCGGTCATGGCGTTGTCGTGGTTCTTGATCGCGCTGTGCGCCGACAGAATGAAGGTCCCGCCCTGCTCCACGAACTTGCGGATCTTCTGCGCCAGCTCCGGATCCATCAGCATCAGGTGCGGGCCAAAGACGATCTTGTAGCGGTTGAAATCCGCCTGGCGGCCGATGAAATCGATGTTGTACCTGGCTTCCGAGGCCGCCTGGAACAGGTCCTCGAACTCCCCGGCGAGGTTGACCTCCTTGGTCAGGTACTGGTGATCCAGCACCCACTCGTCGTCGAATTCGTTCAGCACCGCGATATCGGATACCACGCGCGAGCCCAGAATCTCGTTGCCGATTCGCCGGATCTCGGCGCCTTCTTTCTTGAACTCCTGGTAAAGCGCCCGGGGGATGTTGTCGTGATCCAACACGCCGCCCCAGTATTCCTCGATGCACTTGCGCGCCGTCCGCCAGCGGAAGTGCAGCAGCCCGTCGGCGCCGTGCGCGATGGACTGAAACGCCCACAGGCTCATCTCGCCCGGCCGCGGCGTGCGCAGCAGATAAGTCTGGCCGCCCGCCGCGGTCTGCTGCTCCATGATCATGAGCCGGTCGCGGAATCCGCGCGCCCTGGTGAGGTTCGCTCCGGTCGTGTACTGCGGCTTCTCCTGGAAGCATGGGTAGTTGTCGAACGCGAAGAGGTCCAGGTCGCGACTCATCTTGTAGTAGTCGATGTTCTTGAACGCGCCGTTGTGCGTGATGAAGTCGTTCGGCCGCACACGGCGCAGGATCTCGACCTGGTCGTGCTGGTAGGACGCCACCGAATCCGAGATGAACCGCCGGTAGTCCAACTCGTGCGCTGGATTGTGCGACGCGGGCGCGGGGAAGGGGAGATCCACTTGGCCCCAACTCGTGTACCACTGGCTCCAGAACGCCGTTCCCCATCGCTCGTTGAGCGAGTGCAGCTCGCCGTACCTCCCCTTCAGCCACTCGCGGAAGGCGTTGCCGCAACTCTCGCTGTAGCACTCGCTCAGGCCGCAGTTGAACTCGTTGTCGATCTGCCAGCCGATCACATTCGGGTTGCCCTTGAAGTGCTCCGCCATCTCCTCGACGATGCGCTTGGACAACCGGCGGTAAACCGGCGAGTTGTAGCAGGTGTGCCGCCGGGCCTGGTCGTCGGCCACGCGCCCGTCCGAGTAGACCGCCAGTGTTTCGGGATACCGGGCGGTGAGCCACTTGGGCGGCGCCGCCGTGGGCGTGCCCAGGATGGTCTTGATGCCGTGTCGCGCCAGCACCGCGATGGCGCGGTCAAACAAGCTGAAATCGAAAGTGTCCTCCCGGGGCTCCATCGCGTACCACGCGAATTCCCCCATCCGCACCACATTCACTCCAGCATCCCGCATCAGCCGCGCATCGGGCGCCCAGTAGCTCTCCGGCCACTGCTCCGGGTAATACGCCACGCCGAACAGAAAGGTGTTGTACCGTTCGGCGGCGAACGCCGGCAAGACCAACAGCAGAGCTAGAAGAAGTCGTGGCATACAATCGCGATCATAGTCCTATCGCTTCTCGATCCGCACTTCCACCGGCGCGCGCAGGCGCGCCGCGTAGTCGCCGAGGTAGCGGTCCCAGTCTTCCAGGTTGCTGAAATCGCCGCTCCTGGTCCAGCCGAAACCGGCGTAGTAGACCGGCGGTGCTGCCGGGTCGATCCTGGTGAGCATCAAGAAGTTGTGGTCGTCCTGGGTGAAATTGGTGACCGAAGCCGGATCGGAGACCACGCCGATGCCCAGTTTCCCGAATCCGCCCTCGACCGTTTCCCAGGTGCGCAGCACGCCCTGCGCACGATCCGAGCGCATCTCGGAATCCTTCCACTTGCGGATGCCGATGGCGTGCGCCAGAGCGATGGGGCTGCCGAAGGTGTAGTGGCTCTCGATGCGGTCCAGGTTGTGGCCGGCGTCGAGCGAGATGCGTTTCTTCTCGGAAACCCGGACGCCGCCGGCGGTCCAGGCATCGTAGGTGAGTTCGAACAGAACGCGGATCGGCCCGGCGGCGAACACGCGCGACTCGCGGAAATTGGCGGATGGCCAGAGCTTGCCTCCCGCCCAAATGCCCGAGCCGCCGCAGCCGCGGGTGCTGCCCGCCGAATAGAAGTCCGCGCCCTCGCCGTGGTCGTGGTGGTAGTCGTCGACCAGGTACCAATCGTCGATCACCAGTTTGCGTACGCGCTTGCTCCAAACGTCGATGGCGCTGCTGGTGAGCGGTTCCCGCGGAAAGGTCTCGAGCTCCTTGCCGTACACGCGGTGCGCGATGCGGTCGTTCTCCCAGGCGAAATCGTCGCGGCGCTCGCGCGCGAAGCGGCCGTAGGTCTTGTAGTCTTCCAGGCGCGGAATCTGCCGATCGCGCACCACCAGCAGAAACGTGCGGGTTTCCTTCGGCGCCAGGTCCGCCTGAAACAAGAGTTGCTCGAAGGCGCCGTCGTCGTTGGTGTCGACGGCCTGCACGAGCAGATCCTTGCCGCCGCGCTGGTCGCGCACGTGAACCCGCCGCACATCAGGCACCCCCAGCAACTGCCGCAGTTCGGCGGCCTGGAGCACAATGGTCTCGCTGGGCCGCGCCAGGGCAAGGGGATTGCGCACCGTAACCGCGACGCCGGGATCGGCGGCCCAGCCAAGCGCGGCCAAGATCGCTCCAGGAAGCGACAGGAACAACCAAGCAGGACGCATCCGGGTCTCCTCCTACGGCTTCCGCGCGCGGTAATGGAACGTGTTCAGCCGGCGCTCGATATCGAACGAGCGCAACATGGTGATGACCTCCGCCCCGGCCATCAGCACCGGGCCGTAGCCCTGCATCGCGCCGAGTTCCCGGGGGCGGTTGTAGTAATACACCGCGTCGTAGGCCGCGGTGGTGCTTACGCAGATATCCTCGATCCGGCCGTCCGGACGCACCCGCGTTGCCAGCGCCTGCCACCCGGCCTGCGCCACCGGCGCGTAAGTCGGCGCGAGCCACCCGCGGTTGACTCCGCGCGCGATGGCGAAGGTGAACATGGCGGTCGCCGAGGTCTCCAGGTAGCTGTCGGTCTTATCCAGCAACTGATGCCACATCCCCGTGCCGCTCTGCACCGCGCCGACCCCCTGCACCGCGTGCCGGAAAACATCCAGCACGTGCGCCCGCTCCGGATGGTCCTCCGGCAGAACGCTCAGCAATTCGGCGGTCGCCATCAGCGCCCATCCCGCCCCGCGGCCCCAGTAGAACTTCGGATCGTAAGTTGTGTTCTCGAACCAGGAGTGATCGTACAGCCCGCTGGCCTTGTCCTGCAGCCGCTCCGACATCCCGATGACCTGCCGGACTCCGTCGTCGAAATAGGCGCGATCGCCGGTCAGCCGCCCCATCTGCGCCAGGAACGGCACCGACATGTACATGTCGTCGATCCACAGCGAGACCGGCTGCGGACGCCGGCGGGCGAGCGTGCCGTCGGCGAGGCGCGTCTGCTTGTGCGAAATGTGGTCCGCAGCCAGGTCGATGGCAGCGCGGTAGCGCGGGTCCCGCTTCTTCGCGTACGCCTTGATCAGCGCGGCTCCGATGGCGCCGCAGTTGTCCAATTCGCGCATCTCCAGCAGCCCGCGAAACCCGCCCGGCGGCACCCCGAACTCGCTCGCCTGCTTCCGGAAGTAGTCCACATGGTCGAAGATGAAGTCGAAGTTTTTGAGCACGTATCCCTGGTACCGCGCGTCCCCCGTCACCTCGGTTACCTGCAACATCGCCGCCAGCACCACGCCCATGGGGTAATCCCAATCGTTGAGCTGGCCGTCGAGTCCGGCGGACCGGATGGGATGCGAGAGATCCGTGATCGGCTGTCGCGTCTGGGTGTCGATGATGCGGTAGGCGGTCGAGCGGGCGAAGTAGTCCCAAACGCGGTCCAGCGTGGCCTTGATTTCCGCCTCGGTTGGCACGACGTAGTCCACGCCGGGCACCAGCGACGGCTGTGAAAAGGAAGGCTCGCTGCGGCCGAGCGGTTGTGTCCACGATGGCGCCGTCGAAAGCAGCAGCGCCGCCAGTAGAAGCATCCCACTCGCGTGCGTCCTCGAGTCCCGGTGATGTGGCATATTGGTCTTAACTACTTTAACTCAAGGTGTTATGTCTAGGGCACTCTCCACTGCATGCCGAATGCTTTTGATTTGCGCAGTTGCCGCCGGCTTGCCGGGGATCTGCCAGACATCCCGTCAGCCCGGCGGACGCAGGGGCGGCGCGAAGCAATCCCAAACCAATCCGGGTTCGCAGGACCAGGACCTGATGCCGAACTTCGCCGGGGAAATTCACGCAATCGATTCCAAGCTGCTCACGCTGGAGTTGCCCGGCCCGAACCTGCTCGAGTTCCGCTGCTCGAAGAAGACCAAATACTTCGACGGCACGAAGAAGATCGCATCCTCCGACCTCAAGCCGGGAGACCGTGTCGCGGTCGAAGCCCGGCGTGCGCTGGATGGCACCCTGGATGCCGCGATCGTCCGGCTCGATCGCCCGAAGCCCCCGCAGTAGCGCCGCCGCACCGCCGCCTTACGGTTGCGGCTCAGTGCAGCCACGCGCCCCCCCAGCACCGAACCGCGACCGTGAGGGAGCGGCCCCAGGCGCAACGCACATACGGTCGGCCTGCGGCCCAATTGCGCGCGCTGGACTTTTGGATATACTTTCATGGTGGACCAACCTCTCGCTGTTCTCGTCGCGCAGACCGGCGGCTCCCGGCTCATGACACTGGGTACCGTCGATCTGATCATTATCTGCGTGTACTTCGCGTACGTGCTGGGGATCGGCTATTACCTGAAGCGCTTTGCCAAGTCGGGGGAGGATTTCTTCCTGGCAGGGCGCGAGATGACCGCCTGGATCGCGGGGTTGAGCTTCCTGGCGGCGAATCTGGGCTCGCTCGAACTGATGGGATGGGCGGGCAACGCCTATCGCTATGGCATCCTGGCGACGCACTGGTACTGGGTGGGCGCCATTCCCGCGATGCTCTTCCTGGGCGTCGTGATGATGCCCTTCTACTACATCTCGAAAACGCACTCGGTGCCAGGGTACCTCCAGTTGCGCTATGGCGAAGCGAGCCGCGGTCTTGCGGCGGTCTCCTTCGGATTCATGACAGTGCTGATGAGCGGCATCAACATGTACGCCATGGCGCTCGTCATGAAGGTAGTCCTGGGCTGGGACATACACTTCAGCATCTGGGTCTCTTCCAT
>PLEM01000071.1:0-5582 GCA_003137035.1 Bryobacterales bacterium
GTACTTCAGGCTGGCCGGCTGCGAGATCAGCACGGCGGGGTTGCCCGGCAAGAGGTTGGCGAGCGTCGAGACGTCCTGCGTGGCCGAGTGCTCCACCCCACCCACGGTGTAGGTGTAAGAGAAGATGCCATCGTGAAAGTCGGTGATGGTTGCCGCTCCCACGTGGCCCCTGGCGCTCACCATCAATCGCCGCTGGCGCTCGCGCTGGGCGGGGCTCAGCCGCCTTCGGATCGTGATCAACACCGCCAGCGCCGCGGCGGCTGCGAATGCCGCCCCGAAAGCAACCCAACCGCCCACCACCATCATTCCTCCAACGAAGTGCCCTGATACNNAGTCCTTCAGAAACTGATCCAGCCCCTTGTCGGTGAGTGGATGGTTGAACAACGTGTCGCGGCTTCCACCACGTACAGCGGCGAGCGCAGCGAGGCGGCCAGAACCTGCGTCTTGAACCCGTAGTTCCGGTAGATGGCGAGGATGTCGCGCACCAGATCCATTCTCAGCAGACCGATGTCGTCGAGCCGGCCCACGAACGGGCTGACGATGTAGGCCCCGGCCTTGGCGGCCAGCAGCGCCTGGCCCGGCGAAACGCACAGCGTCACGTTCACCCGCAGGCCCTCTTTCGCCAGCGCCGCCGTGGCCCGGATGCCGTCCCGCGTCACGGGACACTTCAACCACCACGTTGGGGTGAATGCGGGCCAGCTCGCGGCCCTGCTCGATCATTTGATCCGCTTCGGTGGCCACCACTTCCGCGCTGACGTCGCCATTGACGATCTCGCAGATGCGCCGGATTTGCTCCTCGAAGGGCTTCCCCTGCCTGGCGATCAGCGTAGGATTGGTGGAGACTCCATCGAGGATTCCCCAGCCAGCCCCATTGCGGAGTTCCTCCAGGTTGGCAGTATCCAGGAAGATCTTCATACATCTACACTACAACCGAATCGAACCCGCGGCGAGAGCGGGCACGCAACCGAGGGATTGCCCCGGCCGTCGGTAGGATAGGGCTCCAGCCCTGTCCCGGGGATTGCCCCTCACGCCCAGTACGAGGTGCTCACGCGCCCGTAGTTCCAAGATCGGCACTCGGATTCGCCCGGGAAGAAGAGTTGACGCCGGACATCTCCCCGAGCCTTTCCCCGGTAGCTAATTAAAGAACAATGGCGTATCCTTTAATAAGCGGTCCGGTAATTCAAGGATCTCTGGACAAGCGATGAACGGCTCTACGAATCAAAGGCTTGGCCGGTATGTGACGACTTCATGGGGCGACGAACAGGTTCGCGCCTTCGTTCCGCCACCACTCCCCCCCAAGCCGCCCGTGCGCTTGGACGCGCTGCAACTCGCCCTTGAGCAGGCGAGCCAGGCGCTGGGCCGGCTCGACGGTCTGGCTTCCATCCTGCCGGACCTGCCGCTCTTCATCTACACCTACGTCCGCAAGGAAGCGGTGCTTTCTTCCCAGATCGAGGGAACGCAGTCCTCCCTGTCCGATCTGCTTCTCTTTGAAAACGACGAAGCGCCTGGCGTCCCGCTCGCCGATGTTCAGGAAGTCTCGAACTACGTAGCGGCGCTCAATCATGGCTTGGCACGATTGCGCGGCGGCTTCCCACTATCGCTCCGGCTGATCCGGGAGATTCACGAGGTCCTGCTCTCCAAGGGACGCGGTAGCGACAAGCAGCCCGGTGAATTCCGCCGCAGCCAGAACTGGATCGGCGGCACACGCCCCGGAAACGCCGTGTTCGTTCCGCCTCCGCCGGAGCTCGTCCCGGAGTGCATGGGCCAACTCGAGTTATTCCTGCACGAAGAGCGCCCCGATCTGCCTCTGCTGGTCCGGGCTGGGCTGGTGCATGTCCAGTTCGAGACCATTCACCCTTTTCTCGATGGCAACGGCAGGCTCGGCCGTCTGCTCATCGCGTTTCTGTTTTGCGCTGCCGGCGCCCTTCACGAACCGATCTTGTACCTCAGCTTGTTCTTCAAGGCGAACCGGCAGGCTTATTATGAACTGCTGGACCGGGTCCGGGTGTCGGGCGATTGGGAGACCTGGCTCGATTTCTTCTTGACTGGCGTGAAGACCACCGCGGACCTGGCTGTCAACGCCGCTCGCCGCATCGTTGCGCTCCTGGAAGCGGATCGCCGCAAGATCGAATCCCTGGGCCGTCCCGCCGCCTCGGTGTTGCGCGTTTTTCAGCACGCGCAGACGAACCCGATTCTCTCGATCGGCGGCACAGCAAAGAGAACCGGCGTCTCGTTTCCAACGGTCGCCAGTGCGGTGGGGCATATGCAGCGCCTGGGCCTCCTTCGGGAGATCACCGGCAAGCGGCGCAAGCGCCTTTTTGTCTACGATCCTTATCTGGCGATCCTGAACGAAGGGACCGAGGTACCGGCCCGCTGAGGGCGCTGGCTGGACGTTGCGGAACGTTAGTTTCGGCCGAATCCATCGCCCGAAAGGCCGACCGGGGCGGGTTTCGTTCCAATGCGTTGGCCGTCCCGGATTGCCGGAGCCGGAGGCCTAGGCGTGCTCCACAAAGGGTGAGTTTCGGGACGGCGGCGGCTAGCGGTTTCCGCGGACACCTTGACCGAGGTACTGGTATCCCGTAGTATCATGAAGTTGGAACTTGAAGGGCACGACGGCAAGGCTGAGGCGAACCTGCGGGCTCACGGTGTGAGCTTCGATTTGTTCAAAGACCCTTTTGCCATTGAGCGCCTCGATGATCGCGAAGACTATGGCGAAGAGCGTTTTGTCATCGTCGGCATGGCTGCGGGTGGCGTGGGGCTGTTTGTAGCCTTCACCGAGCGCGAGGGCCGCATGCGCCTTATTTCAGCGCGGAGGGCAACGCAAAATGAGCAAGCCGACTACTTCCAGCAGAACAGTTAGTCCACCCCGGCCGATGACCCCAAAGGCCGTTGAGCGGGCCGCGCGTGCGGATCGCGACGCACAACCCCTTACCGACACCGACCTCCGGCGGATGCGGCGTACACCTCAGGCGAAAATCATCCGTCGTGCCTTGGAGCTGACGCAAGAGGAATTTGCCGCCCGCTATCACATTCCCCTCGGTACGCTACGGGATTGGGAGCAGGGCCGCGCGGAACCGGACCAGCCCACGCGAGCCTATCTGATACTCATTGCCCGCGATCCCGAGCGGGTGAACCGGACATTGAATCCAAAGGCAAGCTGAACAGGACCGCTCGAATTCCTCGCTCAATCGATTCAGCCAGTGCAGTGCCGCCTTCGATCAGCCCCGGAGCGGGAGGAGGCATGCTCGTAACCGCGCGCGCCACACCTGGAATCCGACCGCCTGAACGCCGCCTACTGGTGCGCCGAGTATTGCGGTTGCGGCGGGTTCAGCTTCACCTCGATGGTCTTCTCTTCTTCGGTGACGTCGAAAGTCTGGCCGAACGTCTGATACCCCTTGGCGATCACCTGGATCTGGATCTTCCCCTGCGGGACGCTAGGGATCTTGGCCACGCCATCCTGGTTGGTCCGCATCTCCCAATGGGAGAGGATGCCCTTGCCCAGCTTGATCACCGAGTGACTTTTAACGAAGCGCACGATCACGCTGGCACGGTCGACCGGTTTGCCGCTATCGCTCTTGACCTCCACTCGAAGCTTGGTCATGGGGTGATCGGCGAGGGCGGGCAACGCCAACGCGCACAGTACGGCGGCGAACACGGCTAGACTCCGCATAGCCTCGATTATCTCACGAACTTCTCCGGCCTTCCCTCGGCTTCGGCCACGGCCTCGGCCGCGAGATACCCGCTGCGCACGGCGCCTTCCATGGTGGCGGGCCAGCCGCTGCGGGTCCAATCGCCGGCCAGGAACAGGTTCGGGATGGCCGTGCGCGCGGGCGGCCGGGACGCTTCCATGCCCGGCCGCGCGGAAAATGTCGCCCGCGCCTCCTTGACGACCTGCGCCTTCTCCAGGCGCGCCTCCCTCACCCGCGGGAAGAACTCCGCCAGTTCCCGCACCGCCAGTGCGATCACCTCCGCCCGCGGCATTTCGAGCAGGCTCCGCGACGCGCTCACCACTACTTGCACGTACTTCCCTTCGGACTTGTTGAACGCCCACTGAATGGTGCGGTCCAGCAGCGTGGCGTGCGGCAGATCGAGCACCGGGCGGTCGAACCACAGGTGGATGCCGGTGATCGGCGAGTGCTCGAATGCGCCCAAGTCCAAGCCGAGCTCCGGAACCAGCGCGGCCACCCGCTCGAAGGGCACCGCCGAGATACAGTAATCGGCGCCCATCGCCCGCCCGTTCTCGATCGGAATGCGCTCGACCGGCGAGCGCAGGCGCACGGCGACGTTGGGCAGCCGCTGGGCTCCGTACAACTCGCGGAGCGGCGCCGTCGCCAGGCCCATCCGGCTGGATTGCGCATCGCCGAGGAGCCCCAGCCAGAACACCTGGAAACCGTGGCGCGCGGCCATGCGGTCCAGGTCCTCGTTGATGGCGCTCACCAGCACCTGCCGCCAGAAACGCTGGATGGCGCGCGGGGTCTGCCGCTTCTCGCGCAGCCAGTCGAGCATCGTGATCCGGTCCAGATCCTGCCGCCAGGTTCGTTCGCGGCGGATGGCCAGCAATCCGCGCGCTATCGCGAGCTTGTCGGCGGCGCCCAGAAAATCCAGCCCCATAAAAGATCCCAGACCCCGGCGCATGGTCGAGACCCGCCCGCCCGGTTCGACAAAGTGGAACTCGCGGTAGAACCCGATCCGGTCTTCCACTCCCAGGCGCCGGTACAAGTCGAGCAGGTTGGTGAAGCAGCCCAGCAGGACGTGCTGGCAGTTGTCGATGAGCTCGGAATCGTCGGCCGAGACCGGAAAGGAAGTGGCGCGCCCGCCCAGGAAGGCGCGGGTCTCGTGGAGCTCGACCTGGTAGCCCGCGCTTCCCAGGGCGGCCGCGGCAGCCATGCCCGCCAACCCGCCGCCGGCTATGAGGACGCTGGGCATACGCGCCCGTAAATCCGCACCACGTTCTCCATCAGCCGCAGCCCGCAGTTGCCCTCCAGCGTCAGCATCGACTCGGGATGGAACTGCACCGCCTCCATGGGCAGCTCGCGGTGGCGTACGCCCATGATGACACCATCCTCGGTCTCCGCGGTCACTTCGAGACAGGCGGGGAGGGTCGCCCGGCGCGCGTATAAGGAGTGGTAGCGGCCTACCTGGAACTCCTCGGGGAGTCCTTCGAAGACGCCGACTCCGCGGTGGCGCACCATCGAACGCTTGCCGTGCACGGGGTAGTCCAGCACGTCCAGGTCGCCGCCGAATGCCTCGACAATGCCCTGTAAGCCCAGGCACACGCCGAATACCGGGAGGCCCAGGCGTACGGCGGTCTTTACCAGGTCGGGCACGCCGAAATCCGCGGGGCGGCCCGGGCCGGGTGAAATCAGGATCAGGGTGGGCGCCAGTTGGGTAATCAGATCCGGGGAAAAACCGGCGCGGTAAGTGACTACCTCGGCGCCGGTCTGGCGCGCGTAGTTGGCAATCGTCTGGATGAAGCAATCGTCGTTATCTACCAGCAGGAGCCGGGCGCCGGTGCCAGTTGGGCCGCGCTTCACCTCGACCGGCGGCGGGACCGGATCGGGCGCTCCCAGGATGCGGAAAAA
>PLEM01000071.1:5672-10077 GCA_003137035.1 Bryobacterales bacterium
CCACATGTGACTGAGGAAGGCGTCGAGCGAATCGCAGTCGTCCTTGAGAATGCCCTCGACGTGGTCCACCGTGTGGAAGACGCCGGCGTACCTCTCGATGAGGCGGCGCTCGATCACCTTGACGGTGCCCGGCTTGCAGACCCGCGACTTGTCGTTGCGGTCCACGTCCGTGCACATGGTGAGCTCGGATTCGTCCTTGGCCGAGGAAAGCAGCTCGCGGATGCTGTCGGCGTCCTGCATCGGATCCCCCGTCCGCCGCACCGTGCCCGCGATCGGGCAGGTCTCCACCCGGTCGCCCTCGATCCGCACGAACATCTCCGGCGAGGCGCCCACCAATTGCTCGTCGCCGAACTGAAAGAAGAACTCGTAGGGGCTGGGACTGTGCCGCTGCATGGAGCGGAACAGGTCGGAGGCCTTGCCGGAGTAGGGAGCGCGGAAGGTGCGGCGCAGCACCACCTCGTAGTAGTCGCCGCGGCGCATGCCTTCGCGCACCGTCTCGACCTTGGCCATGTACTCCTCGTCCGTGTGGTCGACGGTGGCTTCGGCGGCCTCCTGCGTGGCAGCCTGGGGCGCCGGCTCGCCGGAGCGCTCCAAGGCCAGCGTCGAGAGGCCCTCGTAGTCGAAATCGTACTGGTAGCGCTCGATCTGTTCCTTCATGCGGTCCATGAAGTAGATGTCGTCGCACAGGAACAGGTGCAGGTCCTTCTGCCCCGTGCGCGGCAGCCGCATCCGGATCGGATCGAACTGGAACAGGAGGTCGTAGCCGAAGGCGCCGACCAGCGCCAGGCGGGTGTCCTTATCGCTGCGGAATTCCTCGATCAGCGCCCGCAGGATGGTGAACGCCGAGGGTTGCTTGCTGCGCTCCTCCTCCGGGAACAGTCCGGGAAGCGGCCTTAGCCGCCCGCGCAGCGCGCCCCCCTCGATCGCCAGAGATCCCCAGTGCGGATGGCCGCCCAGAACCGCCAGCAGCATCCGGTTCAGCATCTCGCCGCGCAGGTTCAGCGGCCGGAACTCCATCTCGCGCCCGAAGGCCACAATCTCCAGCAGCGGCCGCACCGAGGCGACGTCCCAGCGCGAATACCTGCCCGGGTACTCATAGCCCGAGGAGAGATAGAACCCGCGGTAGGTGTCCAGCTCGCGGAGAAGATTCTTCAGCCCCTTCCGGTAGGGGGCCTTGGACACGGTGCGGGTGACAGCGATGCCGTTCCGCGTGGTGTATCGAAGTTCACGCATGACGAAGCCTTGCGAGGATTACCCGCTAGGATAACACGCGGGCGTGGAGCCGCTCCGGCGAGGCGGCCGCTATCCGGCGTAGGCACCCACCACGATCACCGCGATCGGCTGCCCGCCCACGGTGCTGTAAAGCACCCAATCGTCGCCCTCCTGCTTCAGCGCGGCGGCCCCGGCGCTCTCGGCCTTCCACACGTTCAGAATGGCGGGATGGGGCGCGCCCGTCGCTTTCTTGCTCATATCCACAAGTTGCTTAAAGTCGGGCGCGGCGTTGAGGTCCTTGTCGTCCGCGGCCGGGGTGAGCAGCGCGAAATCGCGGGTCTGGGAAACCCCCTGGTGCGCCCCGTCGACCGGAAAGAAGCTCAGGCGCAGGGTGTACACGCCCGGCTTGAGCGCCTGGCCGCGGCGGTCGGCGCCTTTTGCCGGGAACCGGATCGCGCCCAGCAGAACTCCATGCGGCATCTGCGCAAAGCTGACGTTCTGTTCGCCATTGGCGCCGGCCGGGACTTTGGCGCGCAGCCACACCTCGCAGAACACGCCGCCCGGCCCAGCGATCCTGGAGCCGTCTTTTCCGAGTGCGTCGCGGATTTCCGGCGCCAGTTCGGATGGCGGAGCGCCCGCGGATTCGAGCTTGTACTGGCCAAATGCGGTGGCAGCCACCAGGCCAAGAGACAGGAAGAGTTTCTTCATCGCCATTGAGCTCCTCATTTTCAGCTTACCGCTTCGCCGGCCGACTGCTGATGGGGTGCTTCGCAGGGCTGTTTGGGTGCCGGAGCGGATGCACGTGCGGGGGCAGAAGTGCGGGCAAACGAGCATCGGAGGCGCCCCCGTTCTTGGCCCGGAGGCATTTGGGCAGGCACGCCCTGACTCAGGACAGCGAACGTGCCCGCCCGGAACACATACCCTAAAGACCCTGCTAGCGTTCTGCACGGCATTGTATGACGAGTTTGGGACCGCGAACAGCAGATTACGGGAATCCTACGGTAGGATACCCGCGTGCATCTTCAGAATCAATCGATTGCGAGACGTCACCGCACCTCAAACTCCGACGTACACTACGCCCGTTTCCGTGTTACGATGAGCAGGATGACGCCCCGGAATGCCGATGCGGTGGGGTCGGCTCCGCCTAAGTGGGGGCAGTGCAGCCCCGACGAGATTCGCGCCCAGCTCGAGCGTGTGCTCAACAGCCCGCTGTTCCAGAGCAGCCGCAGGTGCCAATCCCTGCTCCGCCATGTCACGGAGCGCACCCTGGCGGGCGACACCGCCGCACTCAAAGAGCGGACCGTCGGAATCGACGTCTTCGGACGGCCGCCGGATTACGATACCAACGCCGACCCGGTGGTTCGCGGGACTGCCGGTGAGGTCCGGAAAAAGCTCGCCCGCTACTATCAGGACCCCCCCCACCAGGGTGAGCCGCGGATTGATCTCCGCCCCGGCTCCTACATCCCCGAGTTCCACTCCGCCGAAGTGGTGGCCAAGCCGGAACTTCGGCCGTGGCAGCCGCGCATCGCACTGGTCTCTACAGCCGCCGTCGCCGTATTGATCGCCTCGGCCATTCTGGTCGCCCATTGGCAACTCTCCGACGTGGACCGGTTTTGGCGCCCGATGCTGGACGCTCCGGGGGGAGTTGTGTTCTGCCTGGGCCAGTCTCGCGCCTACAACTTCCGCTCCGACGCACGCCAGAAGCAGATCGAGACCATGATCGAGAGCATGACACCGGCCGCCCTGGAGTCCTCCCGCGAAATGGTCCCCTTGAGCGAGTTGGTTCCCATGTGGGACCGCTACATCGCCCTGGGCGACGCGATCTGCCTGTTGCGGCTCACCTCCCTGTTCGAGAGGCACGGGAAACCGTATCGCATCCGCGGCGAAGCGTCCACCACGTTCTCCGACCTCCGCGAACGACCCTCCATCCTGATCGGCGCCTTCGACAACGAGTGGACTCTGCGCCTGGTGGGGGCCATGCGCTACACGTTTTACAAGGATTTCCAGGGGCTCGAAGTGGTCCGCGACCGCCAGCATCCGGAAAACACCGATTGGAAGCTGGTCAATTCTTGGCCCAACTGGGACATTTCGAACGACTACGCCATCGTCTCGCGGGTGCTCGACGTCAACTCCGGCAGGATGGTGGTGGTGGCCGCCGGCATTACCCAGTTCGGGACGCAAGGCGCCGGCGAGTTCCTGAGCGATCCGCGGAGTTTCTCCGAGGTTGCCCCCTCGCTCCCGCGCGATTGGCCCAGAAGGAACCTCCAGATCGTGTTGCGTGTTCCCGTGGTGCACGGCGCGTCGGGCCATCCCGTGGTGCTCGCCACGCACGTCTGGTAGGCCGCTACCCCGGCCCGCCCTCGCGGGGAGCGGAAAACGGAATTCACATCTGTTACCAGATCAAAAGGACGCGCCACGAAACCCACTGTAGTACACTGACATACGGGAGAATAGTCCAAAATGGTTGCAGCAGTGGAAACTCAAGCTATTTCTAAGTCAAAACTCGATTATAAGTCTGAGAATACGTGCTTTTTCATCTTTCCGGCCAGCGAGCGGCACTCCAGAATCGGCAAGCGGGCGGATGCGGTCTTTCATAACATCGTCGAGCCGGCCGCGGCGGTCTCTGGCCTGAACTGCGTCCGCTCGGACGGGGTTTCGGCTCCGGACACCATCACGACGCAAGTCGTCAGCCACGTCATCAACGACCGAATCGTTATCGCGGACCTGTCGGGTCACGATCCGACCGTGTCTTACGGACTTGGCCTTCGGCACGCTTTTCGCAAGCCGGTGGTTCAGCTTCTCGCCTTCGACGAGAAGTCGCCCTTCAATGTCCAGGGCGTCCGAACTATCAAGTACGAGTTGAGCAGCGCCGAGAGCATCCAGGCGGCCAGGGAGGCGGTTCAACAGCAAATTGCCGCGGCAATGTCGCCGGTTCTCGATGTCGATTCTCCAGTCACCATAGCCGCGACGATCGAGCAGCTTGCGCAGAACTCGTCCCCCCAGGTCCAGGCCATGTTCCGCACGATATACGACAAGGTCGCCGGCCTGGACAAGAGCGTGGTCGAATGGTTGTCGAGCGGGCTGCTGGCCAGTCCGGACCAGCTCAAAGAACTGATCCGCAGCGCTTTCGAAATCCGGGCCGACAACCTCCTGGAGAAGTTCGCCGACCAACTCGACCTGCTGAAGTCGGTAA
>PLEM01000173.1 GCA_003137035.1 Bryobacterales bacterium
AGCTCGACGTTCTCGTACACCGTGAGGTCGCCGATCAGATTGAAGGCCTGGAAGACGAAACCGATCTCCCGGTTCCGGATGCGCGCCCGCTCGGAGAGCGTCAACCCCTCCACCGGCTTGCCGTTGAGCACGTAGCGCCCATCGGTGGGCGTGTCCAGCAGCCCCAGAATCGAGAGCAGCGTCGATTTGCCGCAGCCTGACGGGCCGGCGATCGAGATGTACTGCCCGGGCAGGATCTCGAGGTGGATGCCGTCCAGCGCGTGCGTCTCCATCTCGTCGGTGTAGAACACCTTGGTCACGCCTTCCAGCCGGATCAGAGGTTCTTGGTTCGTAGGAGTCATGTCGCTTCCTTAGTTCAGCCGGATGCGGTCGTACGCATCCCATTGTGTCATGTCGGACAACACCACCTGGTCGCCGACTCGAAGTCCTTCCAGTATCTCGATGGTATTCACGGAGCTGCGGCCCAGCTTCACCTGAATGCGATTGGCGCCTTTGCCCTCGGCATCCAGCCTGAACAGCGTCACCTGGCTGTTGGGCTGGCCGAAGGTCGGCCGGCCGACGTAGAGCACGTCGGTGAGCTTCTCGATCTCGATGGTGCCATCCACGCTCAGGTCCGGACGAGCCCCTTGCGGCAGCGCGCCCTCGAGCTTCACATCCACGGTGACGGTGCCGTCCTTGGCGGCCGGGTCGATGCGCGACACGCGCCCGGGGATGATCCCGTTCCGGGTGTCCACTTCGGCCTTCTGCCCCATCGCCACGTCCTTGGCCTGCGTCTCGGGAATCTTCAGCTCGGCCTTGAGTTTCTCCGGCTGGACCACGCGCGCCAGGTTGGTTCCCACCGCCACGCGCTGGCCCACTTCCACCGGCACCTGTTGCAGCACGCCATTCACGCCCGCTCTGACCCGCAGGGCCTCCACCTGGCTTTTCTTCAGATTGAAGACTGCCCGGAACTGCTCGACGTTGGCCTGCTGCACCGCGATCTGCGCCTTGATCGCTTCCAGCCCGATATCCAACCGCTTCTTCTCGATCCGCGTGCGGTTGGCCCAGTCAGCGGCAGTAGCCGCCGAAGTCTTGGCAATGAGGTCGGCGGTCAGTCCCAGCTTGTTCAGCTCGGCGTCTCGGTCGGCGGTGAGCTTGGACTTATTCGCCTCGCTCTCGACCGTTGCCGCGGCGGCCTGCTGGGTCAGCCGGTCGCTCTCCAGCTTCACCTTCAGGTTCTCCAGCTCCGCCTCGGCCCCGCGCAGCTTCCATTCGGCATCCACGGTGGCCTGCTGCAGTTCCGGGTTGCTGAGCACGATCAGCACGGTTTCGGGACGAACCACGATCCCAGGCAGCGCCAGCCGCTGCTCGACACGCCCGTCGGTGGTGGCCGGAATCCACAGGATGTCCTCGGGGACCAGCGTGCCCAGGCCGCGCACCTGGCGCAGCATCGGACCGCGCTTCACGGTATCCAGCCACACCGTGGCCCGCTCAACGCCCGGGGCGGCCGGCTTGAGCCGCGAGAGGCCCCAGGTGACCAGCGGGATGGCGATCACAACCAACGCGCCGATGGAGATCTGCCGGATCCTCTTCCTCCGCGCCGCTTCTTTTCGTGGGATGTCCATGGCGTCAGCACTATCAACTACGCAACTCCCTGGCCAACCGTTCGCGCCGATTAACGCTTCAGACTGCGTAACTTACGTTACGTCGAGGCCGCTCGAGTGTCCGTTTTTGGGACGATCCTGTTCGGATATGGCTTTCCAAACGCGCCGCCACCCCGGGCCTATACAATATAGAGGATGCCCCGGCTCCCCGTCGACGAACAGATCGCCTACCTGAAGAAAGGACTCTCCGAACTCATCCGCGAGGAAGACCTGAGGGAGCGGCTCACCGAAGCCGAGAAGTCCGGCCGCCCTCTGGTGGTCAAGGTCGGCTTCGATCCCACCGCGCCCGACCTCCACCTGGGCCACACCGTCCTGCTGCGCAAGATGAAGCATTTCCAGGACCTCGGCCACACCGTCATCTTCGTCATCGGGGACGGTACCGCCAAGATCGGCGACCCCACCGGCCGAAACATCACCCGGCCGCCCATGACCCGCGAGGAGATCGAGCGCAACGCGGAGACCTACAAGCAGCAGGTCTTCAAGGTCCTGGATCGCGAGAAGACCGTGGTCCGCTACAACAGCGAATGGCTGGACGTGCTGCGCTACGAGGACATCATCCGGCTCTGCGCCAAGTACACGGTGGCGCGCTTGCTCGAGCGCGACGATTTCTCGACGCGCTTCAAGGACGGGTTGCCCATCTCGGTTCACGAGTTGCTCTACCCGCTGGCCCAGGCCTACGATTCGGTGGCCACCCGCTGCGACGTCGAGTTGGGCGGCACGGACCAGAAGTTCAACCTGCTGGTGGGCCGCGAGATCCAGCGCGACTACGGCCTCCCTCCGCAGATCGTCGCCACCACGCCGCTGCTCGAGGGCCTGGACGGCGTCAACAAGATGTCCAAGTCGCTGGGCAACTACGTGGGCATCGCCGAGCCGCCCGAGGTGATGTTCCGCAAGCTGATGTCGATCGGCGACGACCTTATGTTCCGCTACTACGAGTTGCTCACCGACCTCAGCCTGGCCGACATCGCCGCCATCCGCGAGAGCATCGCCCGCGGCGAGCGCCACCCCATGCTCGCCAAGATGGACCTGGCCCGCATGGTGGTCACCGATTTTCATTCGCCCGCGGACGCCGAGCGCGCCGCCGCGGAGTTCAACCGCGTGGTGCGGCAGGGCGAAGTGCCCTCGGACATCGAAACCGTTCCGCTGCCCGAGGACGTGCGAACGCCGGCCGGCCTGCGCGTCCCGCAGTTGCTGTCCAAGACCGGCCTGGCCGCCTCGGTGAGCGAGGCGACGCGCAAAATCAAGGAAGGTGCGGTCGAGATCAACGGCGCCAAGGTCGCCGGGCTGGTGTTCCCCGACCCGCCCTCCGAGATGATCATCCAGGTCGGCAAGAAGTGGCGGCGTGTGACGGTGAGCCAATGACGCCACGGCCCCGCAAGCGCTTCGTCTGGAAACTGAAGAACCGGGAAATCCAGCTCGGCGACCGCACGCTGATCGTCGGCATCCTCAACGTCACTCCCGACTCGTTTTCCGACGGCGGCAAGTACTTCGACCCCGACCTGGCTTATGCGCGCGCGATCGAGCTCGAAGAGCAGGGCGCCGACATCCTCGACATCGGCGCCGAGTCCACGCGTCCCGGCTCGGCCCGCCTCGCGGAGGCGGAAGAGAAGCGCCGCCTCGTCCCGGTGCTTAAGCGGCTGCGCGACAAGCTGGCCATCCCCATCTCCGTGGACACCTACAAGGCCGGGGTGGCGGAGAACGCCCTCGATCTGGGGGCGGAGATCGTCAACGACCCGAGCGGCCTTACCATCGATCCGCAGCTTGCCCGCATGGTCCTCAACTACGACGCCGGGCTCATCCTCAACCACATGCGCGGAACGCCCGAGAGCTGGGCCAAGCTTCCGCCGGCCAAGGACGTGATGTTGGCCATCCGGGGCGACCTCGAAGCCGCGGTGCATCGCGCCGTGCGGGCCGGCGTCGGCCGCGCGAGAATCGTGGTTGACCCCGGCCTCGGTTTCGGGAAGCGCGGCGAACAGAACTCCGAGATCCTGGCGCGCCTCCCCGAAATGGGCGCGCTCGACATGCCGGTGTTAGTGGGCCCTTCGCGCAAGCTCTTCCTCAAGCAGCGAACCGACCTCGAAACCGAGTTCGCCACCGCCGCCGCGGTCACCGCCGCGATTCTGGCTGGCGCCCACCTGGTCCGCGTCCACGACGTCGTGGCCATGCGCGCCGCGGCCAACGTCGCCGATGCCATCGTCCGCAACGCGCCCCAGGATTGATCACACCCGCTGGCACTTCGGGCAGTAGTGCGTGCCACGCTGCACGATCACGATCCGGCGGATCGGCGTGCCACAAGCCGGGCAGGGCTCGCCGGCCCTTCCGTACACCTGGTGCTGGAACTGGAAGAAGCCCGCGCGTCCCTCGCCGTCGACGTAATCGGAGATTGACGAGCCACCGCTCTCGATCGCCGCCGCCAGAATCTCGCGGATCGCCTGGTGCAGGCGGCGCACCCGCTGGCGGCTCATCCGCGAAGCGATGGCCCGCGGGTGGATGCGCGCCCGGAAGAGCGCCTCGTCGGTGTAGATGTTTCCCATGCCGCTCACGAACGCCTGGTTCAGCAACAGCGGTTTGATGTGCCCCCGCCGCGCGCGCAGCAGCTCCGTGAACTCCCGCTCCTCGATCGATAGCGCATCCGGCCCCAGCCGCAATGTGCGGGCCGGAAGCTCGATGCGGCCAAACTGGCGCGGGTCGTCGTAGATCAAGCGGCCGTTATCCAGCACGAACATCGCCCGCGTGTGCGGGCCGGGCGTTCCTTCCCAGAGCAGCCTGCCGGTCATGCCGAGATGGATCGAGAGTGTCTCCCCGCCCAGATCGAACACCAGGAACTTTCCGCGCCGCTCGATCGCGCGGATCACCCGCCCGCGCAGCCGCCCTGCCGTCTCCTCCGCATCCCCGCGCATCACCAGCCGCGAGTAGAAGTGCGCCTCGACGAAGCGCCGTCCGAGCAGCCGCGGCGCCAGCGTTCGCAGCACGGTCTCGACTTCAGGCAGTTCGGGCACTCCAGACCAGCATAGCGTCGATCGCCCAGCATATTCTCATCGAAGGA
>PLEM01000405.1 GCA_003137035.1 Bryobacterales bacterium
CCCCATCGGATTCGCCTAGATCGTCAACTACTGACACAGGCTGAAAGCTTGTCCCACCGTGGCACAGGCATTAAGCCTGTGCGGGGATTTCTTCACAGTCCCGCGGGGGACCGGTTTCCAGGAATTCTGCAAGTCCCTCCAGGGCGCCCGCTTCCTACCGCCGCCGCCCGCTGCCCCTACACCAACCCCAACGGCCGGGGCTCGATGCGCAGCCCATCCCCAAGCGGCCCGTGCCCTTGAGCGATTCCTTAAGAATCGCAGCCGGGGCCGCCCGCCGCCCCGCACTCTTTCCACAGCTTCTCCCAATTCCAGATCCCCGACGCCACCTCGTTCGGCAACGGGAATCCGAGCTGATGCGCCAGCATACACACCTGCCCGCGATGGTGGGCCTCGTGAGTGAACATGTAGCACAGCATTTCCAGGCCAACCGGCCAAGGCCGAGCCCAGCCGTCTCTGCGAAACTTCTCGACGCGGCCTTCACAACGGCCCAGCGCCTCAGCGAGCATCTCCGCGCAGCGAGCGGCGCTCTCGGCCAATCCCGCACGGGCCTGCTCCGGCGTGCAGTGCGCGCGATTGAGCTGCGGTGGAACCTTCAGGTGCGGAGCGGTAAACCAGAGTTCATTTCTGGCGAGCACCCGAGCGATACGCCGAGCTTCATGCCTTTTATCGGCTCGACCAACTCGCGGAGGCCCTTGCGCAGATCGGCCCCGAACTATGGAAGATTGCCGAACTGCCAACCGGAGATGCCGTTTGCCCGGAGTGCGGCAGCAGTTTCCAAAGGAGTTCCCCAAGGCGGACTTACTGCAGCGAGCCGTGCCGAAAGCGCGCCAAGAGCCGACGATGGCGCGAGAGCGATCCGGAAAGAGCACGGCAGGCGCAAGCGCGGTATTAGAAAAAAACGTATCCGGATCTGAAGTAGCTGCCGGGCCCCGGATAAACTGATCAGCGCTGTCCTAACACAGACGTTCTATGCTGACAGGGAAGCAGCCCGAGGCGAAATATGGAATTCAAGCAGCGCACGACCAAGGAACTCGCCGACATGATCTGCGGCAATTTCAAGGAGGAGTCGAGCTACTTTCGTTACCGCAGCAGCAGCTGCCTGACGGAGTTCTTCCAAGACTGCGGCACCGTCTATCGGCACGATGGCTCGACCAGGAATCAGTGGGTCTCTGACGTTCTGCGTCAAATACTGGCCGAGCCGCACGCGGGTGCTAATACACCGCCTGAGACTTTCGTCAGGGTGATCCGCACGTTGATGGACCCGGGTGACGCGGTCAACGAGGGCCCTGCAAGGCCCGGGGCGTTGGCGCTCCTCAACACGGCCCTCGCCCGTGAGGGGTTTGGAGCCTTTTACGGACAGGACAGGCAGTGTCACCTGCGTCACGTTCGCAGTGGCACGGTTGCCGGTACGGTGACCAGCCCTCACCGCCCGTTTTCTGCAGCGGAACGTGCGCGGCGCGAGCTTCTCGCCACCTACCTGGAGCAGGCCTCGGAAGACGTATTGATCGAGGAGGTGTTGCTCCCCCTCTTCCGGCAACTCGGCTTCCATCGCATCACCGCGGCTGGTCACAAGGACAAGGCGCTTGAGTACGGCAAGGATCTGTGGATGCGGTTTACCCTGCCGACACAGCATGTCCTCTATTTTGGAATCCAAGCGAAGAAGGGCAAGATAGACGCGGCAGGTAGCAACTCGGCGCTAAACGCCAACGTCGCCGAGATCCACAATCAGGTGATGATGATGCTCGGGCACGAAATCTTTGACCCGGAGATCGGGAAGCGGGTCCTCGTTGATCACGCGTTCATCGTGGCCGGAGGCGAGATTACGAAAGCTGCTCGGAACTGGCTGGGCGGCAAGCTTGACCAGTCGAAGCGCAGCCAGATCATGTTCATGGACCGTGAGGACATCCTTAACCTGTTCGCGGTGACAAATGTTCCCTTGCCGAAGGACGCTTTGCCCAAACCCGATCCACTAGGCGATGACCCGCCTTTCTAGACCCGCAGGACCTGTCTCACGACAGCAGACGAGGGCGGAAGAGATCCGCGGATCGGGACCGATAAGTCGGCTTTGCGCGACATTCTTGCAAATTGACTCGCCTGCAAGCCACGACTCCCCTCGCCAGCCGGGTCGTCAGACCACTACGCGCAGGCCGAGGTGCTTGGCGAACGGATCGAAATCCCGGTCGTTGTGCAGCAGGTCATACCCGCTCTCGATGCATCGGGTGGCAATCACCGTATCGATGGTCTTGCGAACGGTCACGCCGAGCCTGCGCAGCGCGCGGAAGTTCTTCGCCGCTTGAATCGCGATTTCCTGTCCGCCCAACTCCACTACCGTCAGCGAAGTCAGCATTCTCCGGATGTCATTGAAGTCGCGTTCGTTGTCGAAGCCTTGCAGGACCTCGGTCAGAATCAAGTCGCCGATGGCCAAAGGCTCGTGGGCCAGCAGCCTGTCGAGTATCTCGGTATGCGCCGCGACCGTCCCCTTGAAGTAATCGATCCACACGCTGGAGTCGACCAGGATCAACTGTCGCGCCTCATCGCGTCCAAATCGCCGTGCCAGTCCAGTTGTCCGCGGAACCGGCGGATCTCCGCCTGTCTTCTCAGGCGCAGCAGGGTCCGCAGCGCCACTTCCACGGCCTCGCGCTTGGTCTTCAGACCCGTTGCCCGAAGCGTGTCCCTCATCAGCTTATCGTCTATCGCAATGTTCGTGCGCATCGATGTGTATGCCTATATCCAATTATACACATGCCGGGCGCGAATCGCCGGCCTCACTCTTGTCTCATGCAAGAT
>PLEM01000017.1 GCA_003137035.1 Bryobacterales bacterium
GCGCGCGGCTCACCACGCACGCTTTCCGCATCGGAGGCCTGGAGTACGAACTCTACGACGGCTTCGAGCAAGAAGTGAGAGCCGCCTGCGACTTCATCGCGCCGAAGATCGACGAGTACGAGCGGCTGCTCACCGGCAACCGCATCTGGGTCGGACGGCTCAAGAACGTTGGCGTTCTGAACGCCGAGGACTGCAAGCAGTACGGCGTCACCGGCCCGATGCTGCGGGCCGCGGGTGTGAAGTGGGACCTGCGCAAGGCGCAGCCCTATTCCGGCTACGAGCAGTACGAGTTCGAGATCCCCACCGGCGAGAACGGCGACACCTACGACCGGTACCTGGTGCGCATGGAGGAGATGCGGCAGTCGATCCGCATCGTCCGGCAGGCCGTGGAGAAGATTCCTGCCGGGCCGATCATGGGCAAGGCCCCCAAGGTGATCAAGCCTCCCGTGGGCGAGGTGTACGTGTCGATCGAGGCTCCCAAGGGGGAGTTGGGCTACTTTGTGGTGAGCGATGGAACGACGCAGCCCTACCGGGTGCGGGTGCGGCCGCCTTCGTTCATCAATTTGCAGGCGCTCGACAAGATGGCTCGCGGATCGCTGGTGGCCGACCTGGTGGCCATCGTCGGGACCATCGACATCGTTCTGGGTGAGGTGGATCGCTAAATGCGCAAGTTACTCAGGACCATTTTCCTCATCGACCTGATCGAGGGGTTATGGGTCACCTTCCACTACCAGCGCCCCAAGTACATGTGCACGGATCAGTACCCTACCGAACGCCCCAAGGTGGCCGAACGGTACCGCGGCGCGCCGCGGCTGAACATCAACCCCGAGAATGGGGAAACGCTGTGCATCGCCTGCAATCTGTGCGCGCTGGCCTGCCCGGAGAAACTGATCGTGGTGGGCAGCGAGCGCAACGAGAAGACGCGGCGAAAGGAACTGACGACGTTCACCTACGACATTTCCCGCTGCATGTTCTGCGGGCTGTGCGAGGATGCCTGCCCGGTGGACGCTCTGGAACTGACCCAGGATTTCGAGCTGGCCAGTTACACGCGGGAAGGCGCGATATGGGACCGGCAAATGCTGGAAGAGGGCCCCAAACCGACTAAGTACAAGTACTGAAAGAAGGACGAAATACGAATTACGAAGTACGAAGTACGAATGGAGAACCGGCGGGCGCCAGGGCAGCCGGCGTCGGCAATTCGTACTTCGTAATTCGTACTTCGTACTTGGCATTATGTGGCTCGATACCGCTTTCTTCTATTTCTTCGCGCTGCTGACGCTTGGGGGCGGCATTTTCACCGTCACGCGGAAGAGCGCGGTGCATAGCGCCATCTCGCTGATTGTTTCGCTCATCGGCGTAGCCGGGTTGTTTCTGCTCCAGAAGGCGGAATTCCTGTTTGCGGTGCAGATCGTGCTTTACGTCGGCGGGATCATGGTGCTGTTCCTGTTCGTCATCATGCTGGTGAACCTCGACGAAGCGGCGCGGGTGCGGCAATTCAACAAGCAGTGGTGGGTGGCGCTGGCCTGCGTGCTCGTTGTTGGCGCCGAGATCGGCCTGTTCCTCAACAAGCCCTTGCGCCTGCCCGCCGCCGCCCTTCCGCCGACGGACAACCTGGGTAATGTCGAGCGGGTCGCGGACCTGCTGTTCTCCCAGTACCTGCTGCCCTTCGAGATCGCTTCGATACTCCTGCTCGCCGCCGTCGTGGGCTCGGTGGTGATGGCCAAGAAAAGGGTTTGAATGCATCCGATCACCACCACTCACTACTTGATCCTGAGCGCGGCCCTGCTGGGGATCGGCACTGTCGGCGTCCTGACCCGGCGCAACATCGTCATCATTCTGATGTCCATCGAGCTGATCCTGAACGCGGTGAATATCAACCTGGTCGCCTTCTCGCGGCATTACCAGCACGTCACCGGGCAGGTGTTTGCGATCTTTGTGATTACGGTGGCGGTGGCGGAAGCCGCCGTCGGCCTGGGCATCCTGATCGCGCTGTTCCGGAACAAGGAGACGGTGCAGGCCGACGAGATCGAGCTGCTGAAGTGGTGACACGATGAACTTTCTGGATTCCATCTGGCTCATCCCGCTGTTCCCGCTGTTCGGCGCGCTGGTCATGCTGCTGGTGGGGCGGAAGCTCGACCCGCAAGGGCCGGCGGCGGGATCGCGAGCCAAGGTCGTCGTGAGCCTGCTCTGTCCCGGGATGGTGCTGGTGTCCTTCGTGTTCTCCGCGCTGGCAGTGCTTCAGTTGATCGCGAAGCCGGGTCGGGTCCACGAAGTCGTTCAGTTCACCTGGCTGGCCGGGCTGCCCTTCACCACGCAGGCGCACACGCTGGGGCGCTTCACAGCCGACTGGGGATTTCTGCTCGACCCGCTTAGCGGCGTCATGATCCTGGTGGTGACCGGGATCGGCTTCCTGATCCACGTATATTCCGTCGGCTACATGGGGCACGAGGGCGGCTATTACCGCTTTTTCGGGTATTTGAACCTGTTCGTGTTCTTCATGCTGATGCTGGTGCTGGCCAACAACTACGTGCTTATGTTTGTGGGCTGGGAAGGCGTCGGGCTGTGCAGCTACCTGCTGATCGGGTTCTACTTCCAAAAGAAGTCGGCGGCGGACGCGGGCAAGAAGGCGTTCATCGTGAACCGCATCGGCGACGCGGGCTTCATTCTGGGCATTCTGCTCATGTTCAGCGTGCTGGGCAGCGCCCGTTTCGTGGATGTGAACAAGGCGCTGGCGTTTTTCTCCCCGGAGGCGGGTTACGGAGTTCTGACCGCCATCGCGCTGCTGCTGTTCGTGGGCGCCACCGGCAAGTCGGCGCAATTCCCGCTCTACGTCTGGTTGCCGGACGCCATGGAAGGCCCCACGCCGGTCTCCGCCCTGATCCATGCGGCGACCATGGTGACCGCGGGCGTCTACATGGTGGCGCGGTCCAGCCACCTGTTCCGGCTGGCGCCGAACGCTTCGTTCTGGGTAGCGGCGATCGGCGCATTCACGGCCATCCTGGCGGCGTCGATCGCGCTCACGCAGAACGACATCAAGCGCGTGCTGGCGTACTCCACCATCAGCCAGCTTGGCTACATGTTCATGGCGTTGGGCGTGGGCGCCTACTGGGTGGCCATCTTTCACCTCTACACGCACGCCTTCTTCAAGGCGCTGTTGTTCCTCGGCTCCGGCTCGGTGATCCACGCGATGTCGGGCGAGCAGGATATGCGCAAGATGGGCGCGCTCAAGGACAAGATTCCCATCACCTATCGCACCATGCTGATCGGGACGCTGGCCATCGCGGGCATTCCGGGCCTGGCCGGGTTCTTCTCCAAGGACGAGATCCT
>PLEM01000025.1 GCA_003137035.1 Bryobacterales bacterium
GTGTCGGGCGTCAAGAAGAGCATCGTGCTGGGGGCGTTCCGCTTCCACGACACGCCGGAGGAGGGGGGGATCGTACTCGGACTGGCACTCGCGGATCGCCTCGGGACGATGGTGGGCGGCGAGCTTTCGGTGGTAAGTCCGGTCGGTGTGGATGCGATGATGACGCAGTTCGGACAACCGCTGATGCGCAAATGCTCCGTGGCCGGCATCTACGATTCGAACAATAAAGACTACGACGCGCACTACGCCTTTATCTCCATCGAATCGGCCCGCCAGCTGTTTCAGTTCGGCAACTCGTACAGCGGCATCGAGATACGTCTCCATTCCATCAAGGATGCTGAAGATGTGAAAGAGGATCTTGAGGCAAGACTCGGCGGCGAGTACCGTATCTCGACGTGGTACGATCTGCATCGCGACCTGTACTCTGTCATGCGAATTGAACGGTGGTCGGCATATATCATCCTTTGCCTCATCGTGGGCGTGGCAACATTCAACGTGCTCGGCTCGCTGACGATGGGCGTCGTTGAGAAGCGCCGGGATATCGGCGTCCTCAAGGCGCTCGGGGCCACCCGCACAAGCATTACCCGCATCTTCATGTTCGAAGGACTGCTTGTGGGAATCCTCGGCACTGCGGCTGGCCTGCTTCTTGGCACCGTCGTGTGCCTCCTCCAGCAACGGTACGGACTCTTTCCGCTCGATCCCACGGTGTACATTATTCCGGCGATTCCGGTCGAACTCCGATGGACCGATGACCTTGCCGTGGTCCTTGCTTCCATGCTGCTCAGCACTTTTGCGTCTTTGTACCCGGCCCGAAGGGCAGCGCGTTTGCTCCCCGTGGATGCCATTCGATGGGAATGATCCGATGAAACGACGAACAGAAATCATCATTCATCTCGCAGAAATCACAAAGACATTTCCAGGCGGCGACGCGCACGACGGTGCGCTCGTTGTGCTCCGCGGGATATCACTCGACGTCCACCAGGGAGAGATCATCGCCGTCGTTGGCGCGTCGGGCGCGGGCAAGAGCACTCTAGTGGATCAACTGGCGCGCGGGTTGCGCGACCAGGGGCGCACGGTCGGGATCCTGGCGGTCGATCCCACCAGCCCATTCACGGGCGGCGCGATCCTGGGCGACCGCATACGCATGCAACAGCACCACGCGGATGCGGGCGTGTTCATCCGCTCCATGGCTTCCCGCGGGGCGCTGGGCGGGCTGGCGGCGGCGACCACCGATCTGGCCCTGCTGCTCGATGCAGCGGGCAAAGACGTGGTGCTGATTGAAACCGTCGGCGTGGGGCAGGACGAGGTGGAAGTGGCGCGGCTGGCGGACCTGACCATTCTGGTACTGGTGCCCGGCATGGGCGACGACGTGCAAAGCATGAAAGCGGGTATCATGGAGATCGCCGACATCTTCGTGATCAACAAAGCGGATCGGCCGGGCGTGGACACGCTCGAGCGCGAGGTGCAAGCGATGCTCGGCCTAGCGGCCCAAACCGGCGACTGGCGCCCGCCGATTCTCAAAGTTGTGGCGACGGAAGGGAAGGGAATCGACGCCCTCCTGGAGGCAGTCCGGAGTTTCCAGGAATCGGGTGCGAAGCGAGACCGCCGCGCCCAGATGTGGTGCCTGCGATTGCGCGAAATGTTGCGCGAGCGTTTGCTGGAGCGGGTGCCGACCGGCGAGCTCGAGGCCGCGGCGGAAGAAGTGGCGGCGCGCCGCCGGGACCCATATTCGGTGATCGATGAGTGGCTTAAACGAATATAGGATCGACCATGTCGGCATCGCCGTGCGATCGCTCGAAGCCGCGCTCAAGTTCTACGAGGGCGCGCTCGGGATGGGCGCGAGCGGGCGCGAAACCGTCGCCGCGGAGAAGGTGAACGTGGCGATGCTGCCGGCGGGCGGACCGCGCATCGAGCTGATCGAGGCCACGGAGGCGGACTCGGCCGTCGGCCGCTTCCTGGACCAGCGGGGCGAAGGGCTGCACCACGTCGCGCTGCTGGTTCCGGACCTCGAGGCGGCGGTCGAACGACTTAAGACTGCGGGCGCTCGTCTGGTGAACGAGCCGCGGCGCGGCGCGGGCGGCCATCTTTACGTCTTCGTGCACCCCGCCTCGACCGGCGGGGTGCTTCTCGAACTCATTCAGGAACCATGAATCCCGGAGCACACACTTGAAGGCACAAATCGGAATCATCGGCGGCAGCGGGCTGTATTCCATGCCCGGGTTTGAGTTGCAGCAGGAGATGGCGGTCGAGACGCCGTGGGGATGGCCCTCGGACCACTACGTCGTGGGCAAGCTGGGGGGCAAGCAGGTGGCCTTCCTGGCGCGGCATGGGCGCGGCCACCGCATCTCTCCCTCGGAGCTGAATTTTCGCGCCAACATTTACGGCTTCAAGTCGCTCGGCGTCGAGCGCATCATCTCGGTAAGCGCGGTCGGCTCGCTCAAGGAGGAGCACCGGCCGCTGGATTTCGTCATCCCGGACCAGTTCTTCGACCGCACGCGCGGGCGCGCCTCGACTTTCTTCGGAGACGGGCTGGTGGTGCACATCGGCTTCTCCGACCCGATTTGCCCGCAGATGGCCGAGGCCGTTCACCAGGCCTGCCTGGCGGAGGGCGTGAAAGCCACGCGCGGCGGAACTTACCTGTGTATGGAAGGCCCGCAGTTCTCGACCAAGGCGGAGTCCAACGTCTACCGGAGTTGGGGCATGGACGTCATCGGCATGACCAACCTTCAGGAGGCCAAGCTGGCCCGCGAGGCCGAGATTTGTTACGTCACCGTCGCCATGGTGACGGACTACGATTGCTGGCACCCCGATCACGACGCCGTGACCGTGGCCCAGATCATCGGCAACCTCGTCACGAACGCGGAGAACGCCTGCAAGGTGGTAGCGCGGGCGGTGGCGGAGCTGGCCGACGCGCGGGCCTGCAAGTGCTCCTCGGCGCTTGAACACGCCATTCTCACGGACCGCAGCCTGGTTCCCGAGGCCACGCGGAAGAAACTGGCACTCCTTGTCGGAAAGTATCTCTGAGACCGCCCGGCGGATACTCGACTGCTCGATTCGCGGCCAGGCGTGGCCCGCTGCGCTAGTAGCGCGCCTGATCGAGGAGTCGGCGAGCGAGGAGGGCAGCCACGCGCTATTCCGCATCCTGGCCGAGGGCCTCGCGGACCAATTTGAGCCGCGCCTGGTGGACGCTTACGCCGCGTTGTTCTCCGAGGTGATTGCCTCGGCACTGCCGGACTTGAGCGCCGCCGAGCTGCTGGCGCGCTTCCAGCGCGTGCGCCGGCCTCGACCCATTGAGGGAAACCCGCGGGCTGTCTACGTTCTGTCCCGGGTCACGCTGGGCGCCGATGTGGCCATCACCAGTCGGGTTCTGGATGCCGCCAAACGGCGATTCCCCGCAGCGCGTATCGTGCTCGTGGGCGGGGAGAAGAGCTGGCAGCTTTTCGCCGGAGACCCGCGCATCGAGCACCTCCCCGTGGTCTACCGCCGGGGGACGCTGCGCGAGCGGCTGGCAGTCTGCCCGCGGATCGAAGAGCGCGCGAGCATCGTGATCGACCCCGACTCGCGCCTTACGCAGCTTGGCCTGGTCCCCGTCTGCCCGGAGGAGAGTTACTACTTTTTCGAGAGCCGGGCGTACGGGGCGGATGGCGAGGAATCCCTCGGCGCCCTGACGCGCCGCTGGATCGCCGAGACCTTCGGCGTCCCCGATGCGCGTGCCTGGATCGCACCCGCTTCGCCGCCTGCATCCGCTGCCGATGTCGCCGTGAGCCTCGGAGTGGGAGAGAACCCGGCCAAGGGCCTGCCGCCCGAGTTCGAGGAGCGCCTGCTCGGCGCGCTGGCCGGCCGCGGACTGAACATCATTGTCGATTCCGGCCCGGGAGGCGACGAGCAGGAGCGTGTACGCCGCGCCATCGGTGCGCGGCAGGATCGCATCCGGATGTTCCAAGGCTCGTTCGCAGCCTTTGCCGCCATCATCGCCCGCAGCCGCCTCTACGTCGGCTACGACTCCGCCGGCCAGCACGCCGCCGCAGCCTGCGGCGTGCCGCTGGTGACCATTTTTGCCGGAGCCCCCTGCCCGCGCTTCGCGGAGCGCTGGCGCCCCACCGGCCCCGGCCCCATCGAGGTCATCCAGGCCGGGAATTGCGATCCCGAGCAGGTGCTGGACCAGGCGCTCGGCGGCGCGGTCGACCGGCTGCTGCGGCCCTGCTGACGGGGGCCGCAGATCTTTCCTGACGCCGATCCGACGGCACCGTCGACGGGAGCCGTCGTCTGGCGACTCATTCGATGCGTCGCAGGTCAGGGAGCAAGGTCAATCTGAGCCGCGTAGGAACCAGGCTCGACCTTCCAGGATTTTCCTCGGTCAGTCGATTCCGCCCTCCGTGGGAAGGACTTTTCGCTGGAGGGCCGTGTCGACTTGTTCCAAAACCAAAATCCGGACTGGTCTATGCCGTCGAAACTGGATGTCGCCACGAGCCAGTATTTTCCACCCTTCTCGATGCGGATCTTCTCCGGGCCATCTGCGTGCACTCTGATCCGGCGTCCGTGCTCGTCGCTCTCGTATTTGCCGCTGGTTCCGAGTGGCGCAATCCGTGTTCCGGGGGAGTCGCCACTATCTGCATGCAAGCTTAAGGTAACGTTGTTGAATGCACTCGCGGATACCCCTGTGCACGCGATCTCAACATGTAGTAGTGTACCGGCGTTCGGCGCGAGGAACTGCGCGGCGATCGAGTTCCACTTCCCCAGCGCGTCCTTGCGACCGTACCAGACCATGTCACCACCCTGGTCGGGGAAGTTGTCGAAGGAGATTCTGGCGGGTTTCGCGACGGCGGCGATCTTGGCATCCTGACGCGAACAGCTTGTGACAAAGGCCAGGCAGAGGCAACTCGCGACCACTCGCGCCTCCAGCAGTTTCATAGACCTTGCTTCCTTTCTGCTCTCAGCTTTCCAACGCCGATCTCGCTGTGACCGCTCGGCGGGACTGAAAGTCCCGCGCGGACTGGAAGTCCGCCCTCCAACTGCTGGTACTCCAGCGTATCTTTCGCTTCGCGGTTCAAGCGCTTTGCGTTACGGTTGATGATCTCAAGATCGCTTCGGCGCCTTGGCATTACAGCAGCGCCGTGTCCAGCTCGGCCATGGTGGCCGGCGCTGGGGCGGCGGTGGGCTCGGGGGCGGGCTCGTGGTGGCGGAGGTAGGAGATCAGCTCGTCTTCCGAGTTGCCGAAGAGCGTATCCACCAGTTCCTTGACCGCCAGGCGCTGGAGCGTCTCGCGCGAGAGGACCGGCGCGTAGAGGAACGAGCGGCCGACTTTGCGGCGATCCACCGCGCCCTTGCGCGCCAGGCGGTCCATGATGGTCATCACGGTGGTGTAGGCTAGCGTGCGCCGGGGCGAGAGGGCCAGCATGACTTGCCGGACATTCGCCTCGCGCAGCGTCCACAACGCCTTGAGACACTCGAGTTCGAGCGGCGGCGGAATCTCGCGCGGCGGGCCCGGCTTACGCATCGTCGACCTGATCCTCCCGCTTCTGCAAGGCCCGTCCCAGCTTGTCGGCGAACGGAGAGTGAACGCCCGGCTCCCTGGAGGGCGCCTCGGGTGGCGGCGCCGCCTGTTGCGGAAGGCCTTCCGCCAGGTACTTCAGCTTCTTCAGCACCACCCGCTCGAGTTGCTGGTTGTAGGGGGTCCAATGCCCCTCCACCTGCCGGTCGTTGTCGATGAGCCGGCGCATGCACTCCAGCTTCGCGTCCAGGTCGTCCAGGCAATGCAGCAGCAGCGCCTCGGGGAACAGCGGCACTTTAGGCGAGCCGAACTCCAGCGCGCCGTGATGGCTAAGCACCAGGTGCTCGACCAGCGCTCGCAGCTTCGGCGGGAAATCCGGCAGCCCGCGCAGCTTCTCCTCGATCAGCCGCAGCCCGATCGCGATGTGGCCCAGCAACTGGCCCTCGCTGGTGTAGGCGAACCCGCGATCGTAACTCAGCTCGTAGATCTTGCCGATGTCGTGCAGAATGGCGCCCGCGATCAGCAGGTCGCCGTCGACGGCCTTGTAGTGTCCGGCCGCCAGCCGGCACATGCGGCACAGCGAGAGCACGTGCTCGAGCAGGCCGCCCAGGAAGGCGTGGTGAATGAATTTCGCCGCCGGCGCCTTGACGTAGCGCCGCAGGATCTCCTCGTCCGCCAGGATCAGCTCGAGCAGCGCGCGCAGGTGCGGGTTCCCCACCGCCCCAACCACCTCCCGCAGCTCGGCGAGCATCTCGCCCACGTCGCGCTGGGAGGCGGGCAGGAAGTCCGTGAGATCCACGGAGTCCTCCGCCACCTTCTGTAGCTTGTGGATGGTGAACTGCGGCCGGTTGTTGTAGATTTGCAGCAGCCCCCTCACCCGCACGAAGTCGCCGGACTCGAACCCGTTCATGACCTCGGCGACGTTGTCCCACATCTTGGCGTCGACTTCGCCCGTGCGGTCGCCCAGCAGCAAGGAGAGGTAAGGCTCGCCGGTCTTCTTCTGGCGGATCTCCTTCCCTTGAACCAAAAAGGCGCCCGTGGCGACCTTGCCGGTTTCGAGTTCGCTAACAAACGGGGATTTCATCTCTTGGACTTCGCGCCAGTTTTGGTGCCCGGCAGCGGCACCATCCACAGCACCCGCTTCCGCCGGATGCGGCTGGCCACTTCTTCCTTGGTCACCGTGGCCGGCACCAGCTTGGCCGGGTCTTTCCAAGACGTGTCCTTGCCCGGAGCCGCCCCGGTGTCCACATATCCCACCCGAATCTCCAGGAACGCGTCCTGCCGCAGCTTGGTCAGGTAGGTCCGCATGGCCGGCTGCATCTTCGGCATGTACAGCTTCTCGGTCACCTCCGGCTCCACCATCTCGAAGGGCTGCAACCCCGCCTGGTACCGCTCCTCCACCTTCAGGATCAGGAAGCCGTTGGGCTGCCGGATCGGGTCGGTCACGTAGCCCTTGTTCTGCCCGAATACCAGATCCTCAATCTCTTTCCTCAGGTCGCCGCGCTTGAACGGCGGCAGTTCCCCGGAGTTGCGCGCCGTCTCCGCGTCCGAGTTGTCCCGAGCCAGGTTGCCGAAGTTCTCGCCCTTCCGCGCCCGCGCCATCAGGTCTTTGCCCTTCTTCTCCACCGCCGCCGCGTCCTTGCCCTCGGTCGACAGCAGAATCTCCCGCAACAGCACCTGCTCCTGGCGCACAAATTCGTTCTGGTGCTCGTCGTAGTACTTCCGCAACTCGGCCTTGGGAATCGCAATCCGCCCGCCCACTTCCCGCCGGATCACTTCCCGCGTCAGCATGTTGTCTTTGGTCTGCTGCTTGAAATCTTCGTAGGAAATGCCGGTCTGCTCCCGAACGTACTGCTGGAACTTGTCCGGGTCCACGATCTTGCTCTGACTCTGGAGCTCCGCCATGTACTTGCTCAGATCCTGGTCCACCTTGAGATCCAGCTCCTTGGCCTTCTGCACCAGCAGGAGCTGGTCGATGCGGTCGCGCAACAGGTCCGGCTCGCCCTGTTTCATGGCCTCCTGGATTTTGTCGGCCGGCACCTGCTGCCGCTTCAGCTCCGCCTCCACCATCCGGCGCGAGCGG
>PLEM01000425.1 GCA_003137035.1 Bryobacterales bacterium
CTCCTCGCCGCGCTTGCGGTCCATGGGATAGAAGCAGAGATAGCGCCGCGGCGGAATCGCCGGATGGAGCCGCGGATGCATCGCCTTCCTCTGCATCGCCAGGAGCCCTTCCACCTCGGCGTTCCATTCCGGAGAGTGCGCCTCGACGCCGCGCTGGGCCAGCGTCCGGTAGAGCTTGATGCTCGAGTCGTACAGGCCCAGCTCGACCACCGAGAGATAGGAGGTCGCCGGCTCGAGGAAATCCGCCAGCCGCAATTGCGCCAGCCGCAGTTCCACCCGGTTCAGCTCTTCGAAGGACTTGCGGAAGTGCAGCAACATCAGGTCGCCCTTGTGGCCGGTTAGCGAATAGGCGGCCGAGGGCTCGTCTTCGTCCCGCTCCATGGCCTCGAGCGCGCGGACCGCCTCCGCGGCGATCGCCGCCCGCTCTTCCCGCGCCAGCGCCTTCCATGCAGGCCAGCGGATGCGAAACATCTGGTGCAGAACGCTGGCGCCTTCCAAAGTCAGCGGCGCGGCGGGAAGGTCGTCGGCGATGTCGGGCATCAATACAGTTATCTCACGCGCGTCTGCTTGCCGTGCATCACTTCGGCCCACGGGCCGTCGCCTTCGGCCATCTCGAACTTGTAGGTGGTGCCGTCGGGCGGCACTTCCGTGAGAATGAAGCGGCTTCGCCAGACCTTCCCACCCATCCGGGACTGGCCGGTCCAGGTCCAGGTTCGGCCGGCGACGGTACCTGTGGCGACCACATTCTCGCCGGAGGTGTTTGTCTCGAAGTAGACGTAATGCCCTTCTCCGGGGTCGTAGCTCATGATGCTGAGAGCCTTCTCAACTCCCATGGGCGTCTTGGCGTCCGACCGGCAGACTACCGCGAACTCGCCGGTGAACCACTCGCAGGTTTCCGTGGAGGTCATCTTGCCGCCTGGACCATAGGGGCCCGGTTTCACCTCGTCTTCCGAGGTCCACGTGCCGAGCATGTAGGCCAGCTTCTTGTGTTCCGGGCCGGGTTGAAGTTTCTGGGGAGCTTGCGGCGATGCCAGCGGGCCACAGAGCACAAAAAGAACCGCAGTCACTGCTTGCTTGCGCATCTCACCCTCCTGAGCGTGTACTGTTTCCTATCCTAGCGCGGGTAGGGCGGGCGCGCTACTCGGCGCCGGCCGGGACGGACCANNGCCGGCCGGGGGAATCAGAAGGTAATGCGGGCGTTGAGCTGGAGCTTACGCGGTTGATTGGCCTGCGAAGTGATCGTACCGAAGGCGGCAACATCCGGATTGAGTCCAGGCGCTCCGAAGCGGACCGTATTGTTCACGTTGAAAGCATCGGCCTGGATGGCGAGCTTGATGCTTTCGTGAATCGCGAACTCGCGGCGCAAACTGACGTCGATGGAGGAGTTGAAAGGCGCATTGAGGCCGTAGACTCCGGTCCTGGGCACGTTGCCCCAGGTATAGGCCGCGGGGGCGACGAACGCGTTCCGGTCCAAGAACGGGGTTACCGTGCCTCCAATGAGGTTGCCGTTCCCGTAATCGCCGTTGATGCGGACGTTTCCACTGAACGCGGGGTTGTAGTTGGGAATGCAAGTGCCCAGAATGCCCCCGGCGTTGCAGGCTGTGCCGACGAGCGCCAAGGGCGAGCCCGTGGCGAAGGAGACCAGTCCGGAAACCGACCAGCCGCCGACCACCGCGCGCACGACTGGGTTGCCCGGATTCAGGGTGTGCCTGGCTCCGAAAGGCAGTTGGAAAGTGGACGACGCCGTGAACACGTGCCTATGGTCGATGCCGCCGCGCGATTTTTCCAGGTAATAGGCGAAGGGATCCCGGGTGCTCGCCAGCATGTTGTCCATCTCCTTGCTGAAGGTGTAGCCCCCCGCGAAGGTGAAGCCATTGGCGAACCGGCGATTGAAGGTCGCCTGGAGCCCCTGGTAGTTGGACTGGCCAACGCTGAACATCGGGGTGCTAATGGTGCCGTATTGCGGGAAGGGGCGGAGCATCTGGCCGATGGTTCCCACATAGTTGGGGAATGGCAACGCGATTTCCGGGAACATGGCTTTCGCCGCAGCTAAATTGGCGGTGTTGGCCGTGGCCGTAAGCAGCGACCCCAGGGCCAGATACTTCAGCGGCGCGATGTTGTACGAGGTGCCACCGCTGCCCGGCCCGGCGTTCAAGTACTTGCCCAGACTGGCACTGTAAGTGAGACCCACCGTCATGTTCGCGGTGAGCGAGCGCTGAATCCCGAAGTTCCAGTTGATATAGTACGGCGGCTTGCCGCCGAGCTTCGGGTCGCCGTAGACGGGGTTCTGTACGCCCGTGGGATTCGAGGTGATGTAACCGGTCCCGTACGTGGGATCGATGAACGGCGGCGCCTGGGCAATGGGAGGAACACCGTTATCCCAGTAATATGCCGGAGCGTTGTTGCCGGGGCTGATGGAGCTGTTCGTGGCGTTGAAACCGAGCTGGCTGAGTCCCTGGCGTCCGATGGTGCGCGTACCCAGGGCGCGCGCGTACATAATCGAATAGCCCGCCCGCAGGACGGTCTTGTCGTCGATACGGTACGCCGCTCCCAGGCGAGGGCCGAAGTTCTTGTAGTGAGCTTCGGCGGGATTGCGCAAGCTGCTGGAGGCAAACGCGAGCGCGCCCGGATGGCCCCCGGCGGCCGAGTTCGCCATGTTCGGGTCGAAGAAGGACATCAGGTTGTTCACTTCGTAGAACGGGCTGAAGAGGTCCCAGCGGAGGCCGAGGTTCAGCGTCAGACGCTGGCTGACCTTAAAGTCGTCCTGGACATACAAGGCGTAAGTCTTGTAGCGGCCACCGGTCTCGCCGATGGCGTTCTGGTTGATGGTGCTGCCATTCATGGCGCCGAGCAGGTAGCTGGCGTAGGCATTGCCGGTGGCGGTCAGGAGCGATCCAGTGGAATTGTACCCCTGGGTTTGGGCGCTGTTGAAGTTGAAGACGGCATTCAGTGCGAAGTTCTCGTTGTCTTGCAACGCCTGCCACTGGAAACCGAAGACCATCGAGTGGCGGCCCTTGACCCACAGTATATTGTCTTGCGCAGTGAACGTGTTGACGATTTCGTTGTAGAAGTGGGCGTTGGTTCCTTGCCAGCCGCCCGGCGAATTGCTGCCGGTGAAATTAATGTCCGGAAAAGCCAACTGGACCACGCTGGGAGGCAAGCCCTTGATACCGGCNNGCGCTGAATTGGTTCAACAGGGAGGGCGTGATGGTGAAGGTATCGTGCAACTGCCCCATTTTGACGGCTTCCTGCACGATGCGGCCCTGCGTGTAAGGCTCGGGCAGCACACCCGCCGCTCCTCCTTGGGTGAGGCTGCCGGTGAAGTTGGTGGCGTAATTGCCCCCGGCGAAGAAAACAAACATCCGATGCCGGTCCGACAGGTTGGCATCCACCTTGCCCACTGTATTCCAGGTGTTCAGAATGATCGGCAGGTCGGGCAGGTAGTTGTTCACGATGTTCGAGTTCGTCGGAGCGGGAAGATAGGACTGCAGCGATTGCGCGATCGGAGAGATGCTGCTGGGGGGGATGATGTTTCCGGAGAACGGCGTCCGCGTACAGACCGAGCCAGCGCAAGTCTGGGACTTCGGATTGTAGATTACCTGGGTGGCCGGAAGCTCGCTGAAATTGCCCGTCCGCTCGAGGGTCGTCGGGATCGACTGCAGGGTGGGGAGCAACAATCCCGAGTTGTACTTATACTTATCGTAGTTCGCAAAGAAGAAAAGCTTGTTCTTCTTGATGGGGCCGCCGACAAGCCCGCCGAATTCGTTCTGGTGATCGACGGCTTTGGCCTTGGGGAAGAAGCCTCGTGCGTCAAAGGCCGTGTTGCGGAAGTACTCGAAGGCCGCGCCATGGAACGAGTTGGTTCCCGACTTCATGACGTAGTTCTCGACGCCCTGCCCTTGGTACTGGGCCTTGGCGCCGTTGGTCTCGACCTGGAACTGGTCCACCGCATCCACCGAGACTGCGAACGCAAGATAGCGGGTGTCGCCCTGCGTTCCGGCGCTGGTCAGGGGTATCCCTTCGAGATAGACTTCGTTATGATACGTTTGGCCGCCGTTGAAGGCGGCAGTGGTGGGGCCGGCGGCCTGCGTGCTGGCGTTATTGACGCCGGGCACCAGGGCGATAAACTGGGTGGGGTCCCTCGGGACTCCGTTCATGGCCAGGGGAAGCGCCGCATAGAGCTCGTTCTCCATGGTCGCCCCGAGCGTCACATCGTCGGTATGCAGCACAGGTGGCGCGTCCGACACCACGATCGACTGGCTGGACGTTCCCAACTGTAATTTCGGATTCAATCCGACGGTTCCCAGAGCGACCACAACCACGTGTTGCTGGATGAGAGTTTGAAATCCATCCACCTTGACGGTGACCGTATACTCGCCGGGCTGGAGCGGGGTAAGCACGAAGAACCCGGCTTCGGTCGTCTTGCGGCTGGTTTGAACTCCTGTTTCCACGTTTGCCGCGGTGACCGAAGCACCGGCCACGACGGCTCCCGAAGGATCCGTGACCGTTCCTTGAATCGTTCCACTACCACCCACTTGAGCAGTCGCAATCGCAACTGTCAGGAGCGCTGCCAACAGGCAACATAAGAACACTCGCATGGTTATCCTCCATTATTCGCGTTTGACGAACTAACCTCTGTGCCAATCCAAAACCCGCGCAAAAGCTGCGCCACACCGATCAGCTCCCGGCCGCCTTCGGCGCCGGCACTCGAAGCATCGATTCACGCCGAGCTGCGCGACTAACTTCCTGGCTGGCCAGAGCCCCCGAACCTAAGACGCATGGGAGATTGACGCCGATTGAGAATGGCGCTACCGCCCATGCGGACACACTTCACTCGCGGCTTTCCCGCCTCGGATCGCGCGAGCTAGCATGACAGGAAATGGCCTCCAATGTCAAGGCCATTTCCTGTCTCGCACAACCGTCACGACTCGCCTCTTAAGACCCCCAAAGGGCGCAATACATCGTCGTTGGGCTCAGGACTCCAACGACGATACGCCTGCAGTTTGTCTGGTACACTTTAGTTCCAAGCTGGCGCGCTTTCTAGGTCGAGAACGGTGCTCGACGGCGGCATCGCGAATAAGCCACGTGTTTTGAGTTAAGTAGAGAAGGGGCGAGCGACAAGGCGGCGCGGGGTTGTCTACGTTGCCACCATGCTAGAATGGGCCAGCGGAAGTTGTGAACATGGCGGAGAAGGCTCCAAACGGCGCAAGAGCGGATCCATCGAAGCCAGTGTTCCGTCTCCCCGAGGGGATCGATGCGACTACCCTCCGCGCCCAACTGGACCGCATCCTGAACAGCGCGCACTTCAAGAACAGCAAGCGCTGCCAGTCCTTGCTGACCTATGTCGTCGAGGCGGTGATCGAAGGTCATTCGGACCGGGTGAAAGAAAGGACCATCGGGGTCGAAGTATTCGGGCGGGACCCTGCCTATGACACCAACGAGGATGCGGTGGTGCGCACCGCCGCAGCCGAAGTGCGCAAGCGTCTGGCCCAGTACTACATGGAACCGCAGCGCGATGGCGAGGTGCGCATCGACCTGCCGCTTGGTTCTTACCTGCCTGAGTTCCGGCCGGAGGCCTCGTCCGAGCGGCCCGAGGCGCCGTCGCGAAAACGGTGGTTTCTGGTTGCCGCGGCAGTGTTGGTGGCTGCGGCCGGCATTTGGCTCTGGCAGCGGTCCACCCAGACGGACCTCGATCGGTTCTGGGCTCCGCTGCTCCAGGATCGCGAAGTCGTGCAGATCTGCGTTGGACAACCGACCAGACTTTACAAGTTCGCGGGGTCTCGCAGGTCGGAGTTGGATGGCAAGATGGTCGCGGCCGGTCCCGGCCGCGCGGACATGTTGCGGAGCACCACGCTCACGCTCCAGGACATGGGCATGGTAGGGGAGCACTTCTTCTCCTGGGGAGACGCGCTGGCAATAGCGAATCTGGCTGCGCTGATCCACTCTAAAGGCAGGTCCTACCGGGTGCGCGGCGGATCCAGCGCTCCCTATGCCGAATTGCGGGGCAGTCCCGTGATGCTCGTCGGCGCCTACAACAACGAGTGGACCATACGCCTGACCAGCGGCCTCCGTTTCTACTTCGAACGCGACGGCGCCGCCCGGACTACTTTCGTCAGAGACCGGCAGCATCCCGGCGAATCGCGCTGGATGTTCCCCTTCGCTCCCCGGCAGTGGGAAATTCCGGAGGACTACGCGATCATCGCCCGAGTATTCGACCCCGTAACGGAACGGACGGTAATCTCCGCGGCGGGGATCTCGGAGTACGGAACGCTGGCGGCCAGCGAATTCGTCACCAATCCTTCCTACCTGAGCGAGGCCTTCCGCAGCGCTCCCAAGGGCTGGTACCGGAAGAACATTGAGGTGGTGCTGAAAACCAGGCTTGTGGGAGGCACGCCCGGACCCCCGCAAGTGCTGGCCATGCATTTCTGGTAAGCCGGAGCCTCACGACCCCGTCGAGGTGTAATTGCGCACGCCGCGGCTCCAGACCGCCAGCGCCGCCAGCACGAAGAACGCCGTCACCAGGGGAAGTGCGTACGCGTAGGCGCGGTAGGCGTCTTTGCCGAGCAGGTGCGCGGTGGGGTAGAAGCTGGCGAAGCCGAAGGGCACCACCCAACTGAGCAGGAAGCGGATGAACTGGCCGTAGATGTCCAAAGGGTAGCGGCCAAACGCCAGCATGTTATAGATCGGCGGGACCACCCCCACGCGGTCCTCCATCCAGAACGAAACCGAGGTCAGCATCAGGAACACCGAGGTGTAGAGCGCGCAGCCGCAGACTGTTGCCAGGGCGATGAACAACCACTCCCAGACGCCCAGCCGCAGCCCGAGCGCGCGGGCGCAGCTCAGCACGATGGCCAAACCCAGCGCCATGTCGCCCAGCGCCTCCAGCCGGAACTTCTCAGACAACACCTGGAACAGCGGATTCACGGGCCGCAGTAGCACTTGGTCGAACTTGCCCATGATGATGTAGGAGTCGCTGAAGTAGTACAGGTTGATGCTGATAGTGTTGAACAGCGACAGCGGCAGCAGCGAGAAGCCGTAGAGGAACAGGATCTGGGTAAAACTCCAGCCGGCGATCCGCGGCACGTGCTGGAAGATCAGGAACACCACGGCCATGCCGCAGGCGGTGGCGAGCACGGTGGTCAGCACGGAGAGCAGGAAGTCGCCGCGGTAGGACAGGCGCACTTTCGCGTACTGGATGAAGTACTGGGCGAAGAGCGATACGTAGCGGCGCATTCAGCCCCCGTGCACCATGATGCGGCGGCTCATGGCCCGCCAGAACCACGCGCCGAACGCGAGTAGCGCGACGATCCAGAACGCCTCCAGCGCCAGCGCCTCCGCGGTCTGGCGCCAGGAAATCCTACCCAGGTAGATGGCCATGGGCGTGAACCCGATGTGCTCGAAGGGCAGCCAGCGCGAGACCAGCCGCAACGGGGCGGGAAACAGGGTCACCGGCACGAGCACGCCCGAGAGCAGGTCCTGCGCCCAAAATTTGGCCCGCAGCAACCCCAGAATCGACGTCAAGCGCACCGCGCAACAGCCCACGGCGAAGTTCAGCGCCGCCACCAGGAGCACGCTCCCCGCCACCGCCGCCAGGAACGCCGCAAAATGGGCGGCGCTGGCCGGCGCCAGCACCGGGAAAATCAGCCCCAGAAGCAGAGCCGTCGGCGTGGTGAGCAGGCACAACCGGAAGGCCGACTCGCCCAGGGCGCGGGAGATGTAGCTCCACTGCACGCTCACCGGCTTGATCATCACCATGGTGATCTTGCCCTCGAGGATGTCTTCGGCCATCTCCGAGTCGATGTTATTGAAGTACATCGAGCGGATGATCCAGCCCACCGCCACGTAGGTGGTCATCTGCGCGAAACTGAAGCCCGCGAAGCCCGGATCCACCTGGTAGATGGCCCGCCAGATGAAGTAGTAGACCGTGACGTTTATGAAGTAAGTGATGACGCCGGTGTAGTAGCGCAGTCGGAACGCCAGCATGTTCAGGAATCCGATGCGGGCGAATTCCAGGGCTACGGATTGCACGGCGGCGCCTCCGGGCTCATGCCGCCGAGGTAGATCCGCTTTACGACCTCCTCGATGGACTGCTCCTCGATGGCGATGTCCAGCACCTCGACGGCGTTCACCACCTGACGGATCACGTCGGCGGTGGGGCGATCGTCGCGTCCGAAGGAGAGCAGATAGGTGAGGTCGCCGAGCTTCTCGCGGCGGATGCCGGGGATCTCGAGTTGTTCGAAGCGCTGCGCCTGCTCGCGGTCCTTCAGGTCGAACTTGACGGTGGTATCGCGCCAAAGCTGCCGTTTCAGTTCGGCCAGCCCGCCGTCGAACAGCAGGCGGCCGTGGTCGATGATCATCAGCCGCGGGCAGAGTTCCTCGATGTCCGACAGATCGTGCGTGGTCAGCAGCACCGTGGTGCCGTACTCGCGGTTCACGCGCTTCAGGAACGCCCGGATGTTCTCCTTGGCGACGATGTCCAACCCGATGGTGGGCTCGTCCAGAAACAGCAGCGGAGGATTATGCAGCAGCGCCGCGGCCATGTCGCAGCGCATGCGCTCGCCCAGGCTGAGCTTGCGCACCGGCGTGTGCAGGTAGCGCTCGATCTCCAGCACTTCGTTGAACTCGCGCATTCGCGCCGCGTAGTCCGCGTCGGAAACCGCGTAGATCTTCTTCAGCAGCCGGAAAGACTCGACCACCGCGATGTCCCACCATAGTTGCGTGCGCTGCCCGAAGACCGCGCCGATGGTCCGGGCGTAGCGGGAGCGCTCCCGGAAGGGCTCGAAGCCGTTCGAGCGCACCCGTCCCGCGGTGGGTACCAGGATGCCGGTGAGCATCTTGATGGTGGTGGATTTGCCGGCGCCGTTGGGTCCGATGTAGCCGACCATTTCCCCCGGCCGGATCTCGAAGGAGATGCGGTCCACCGCCGCCACCGTTTTGTACTCGCGCACCACCAGGTTCTGGAGCGCCCCCCAAAGCCCCTCCCGCCGCTCGAACGTGCGGAAATGCTTCACCAGCTCCTGCACTTCGACGTGGCCCGGCATCAGAAGAGAAGTCTAGCACTGGAGGGCGAGCCGCGATTGGCAGCGAGCGCCTGTGGTATTCTGTCATCCGTCATGAAACTTCCGATTGTCCTTTTCTCCATTTGCACCTTCGCTTTCGCCCAAGCTCCCAGGCCCGACGCCAAGGGCTGTCAGGATCCGGCCGTCCTGTCGCGGATGACTGGCTGCTTCATCCTGCGTTGCGAAAAGAACGACTACAACGTTCAGAAGATGCCGATTGGCAAGCCCAACAAATTCGAAGATGTCGAGGGCGCCCTTGAGAAGGTGGCCTATGCGTGTGCCACGGGCGTATCCGGCCTGCAGACATTCCGGAACGCCGAGAACGCCTTGAAGGCGAAGAACTACCAGATCGTTTACACCGACAATTATTACAACGTGCGGTTCACCCTCACTGCCCGGCAAGGCCCGCAGTGGGTGATGGTCTACTCGGATGGCCCGGAATATACGGTCACTGCCGTCAGGAAGAAGGAGATGGAGCAACAGATGCAGGCCGCCACGGCGGAAGGCTGGGGCGAGCAGATCAACCAGACGGGGCGCGCCTCCATCTACGGCATCAACTTCGACACGGGCAAGGCGACCATCCGGCCGGATTCCGAAACCGTGCTGAATGAGGTGCTGGCTCTGTTCCAAAAACAGCCCGACTGGGCCTTCGTGGTTGCCGGGCACACCGACAATGTCGGGTCCGACGCCATCAATACTCCGCTCTCGCGGCAGCGCGCCGAAGCCGTCGTCGCGTGGCTGGCGAGCAAGGGAGTCGATCGCTCCCGTCTGATCGCCGCCGGCTTCGGCTCCAAAAGGCCGCTCGCCGACAACAGCACTGACGAGGGCCGGGCAAAGAACCGCCGCGTGGACCTGGTGAAGCTCTACTGATCGCCGCCGGGCGCCTCGGCTACTCTCGCGATTGCAGCGCCACCACCAGGGCCGTGGTGCGCTTCGACCCGATTCTTCGGTAGCCGTGCGGCACGGTGGAATCGAAGTAGATGGCGTCGCCTTCGGCTAGTTCGTGTTTGCCGGCGCCAATGCGCAGCTCCAGCCTGCCGGAGACAAGGTAGAGGAATTCGATTCCCGGGTGTTCGTGGAGCCGGCCGTGCTCCGCCTCTACCGGTTCGAACTCGGCGAGGTAGGAATTCAAAGCGCGGTTGGGGACGGGAAAGTCCAGACTCTCGAAATGATAGGCGACCTGGGCGGCGTCCGGGGATTCCGGAAAGAGCAGGCGGTCCTTCTTTCGGACGATCTCGAGGACCGGGCGGGGCTCGGGGTTGAAGAAGTACTCCAGGCCCACGCTGAACACCATGGCGATGCGCAACAGCGTGGGCAGGGTAGGGTGCATCACGTCCCGCTCGAGCTTGGAGAGCAGCGCCGGCGAAAGCCCGGTGTGCTTGCTTAGCTCCAGCAGTCCCATGCTCTTGCGCAGGCGAAGCCGCCGCAGTTTGTTCCCGATCGCGTACTTCCCGAGGCCCGTGGTGATGGTTTCCGATGTCATGGCGAAGATCGTTTTCCTCTCAGTGCCTGTTCTGGCCGGATTCTTTCCGCTCAGGAAAGGCGTCTTCCCAATATTCTTTAAAGTAAAACAGTTTTTCCTTAGAATCAAGTTGTGGCTGGCGAGAGCCGGCCGGATTCAGAGGGGAAAGGACAATTCGAAACATGAAAAAGCTTGACGTGATAGCAGCCGCGCTGGTGATCGTCGGCGCGCTGAACTGGGGACTGGCCGGAGTATTCCACGTGGACCTGGTGGCGACGCTGTTTGGCATGCGGTTCGGGGAAACGTCCGGCCTCAGCGCCGTGGTGTACAGCCTGGTGGGTCTGTCGGGGCTGTACCAGGCTGTCACCTGGAAGTCGATCCAGAGCCGCTGGCACGCCGCTCCCGCAGGAGCCCAGGCGTAACACTGAGGAGGGGAAAGAGATGAAAACAGAATCGACCGTTTTGTTGGCCGGCGCTTTCGCGCTGGCTCTGACTTCAGTCGCCTATGCCGCCGACATCGTGGATACGGCTGTCGCCGGGAAGTTCAATACGCTGGTGGCCGCCGTGAAAGCCGCGGACCTGGTGGACACGTTGAAAGGTCCCGGGCCGTTCACGGTGTTCGCGCCCACCGATGAAGCCTTCGCCAAGTTGCCGGCCGGCACGCTGGAAACCCTGCTCAAGCCGGAGAACAAGGTCAAACTGGAGAGCATTCTCACGTATCACGTGGTGGCGGGCAAAGTGATGGCTCGGGACGCGGTGAAGCTCAGTTCCGCCAAGAGCGTGGAAGGCCACAGCATCGCCATCAAGACCACGGACGGCGGCGTGATGGTGAACGACGCGCACGTGATACACTCCGATATCGAGGCGAGCAATGGTGTGATCCACGGGATCGACACGGTGATCCTGCCCGAATGAGGCCGATCGGATGCATCTGCTGACCGGAGCAACCGGATACGTTGGAGGACGCCTGCTGGGGCGCCTCGAACAGGACGGGTTGCCAGTCAGATGCTTGTGCCGCAACCCGGAGGCGCTCGGCTGGCGCGTGGCTCCCGGCACCGAATTGGTGCGTGGGGACCTGCTCGAGCCGGCGTCTCTGGGCACGGCATTCTCGGGCGTGGACACAGCTTTCTACCTGGTCCACTCGATGCACGCGGGTGCGGAGTTCGAAGCCCAGGAGCGCCAGGCTGCGGAGACCTTCGCGCAGGCGGCTCGGAAGGCGGGAGTGCGACGCATCGTCTACCTCGGAGGCCTGGCGCACGGCGACGCGCTCTCGCCGCATCTGCGCAGCCGGGCCGAGACCGGGAACATCCTGCGCGCGAGCGGCATTCCCGTGATCGAATTCCAGGCGTCCATCGTGATCGGTTCCGGCAGCGCATCGTTTGAGATGATCCGCGCCCTGGTGGAGCGGCTACCGGTGATGATCGCCCCGCGTTGGGTGAACACCGCGGCACAGCCCATCGCGATAGAGGACGTCATCGAGTATCTGGCGGCGGCGATCCGGTTGCCGATCGACCGAAATCTCACGGTCGAGATCGGCGGAAGCGACGTCACTTCGTACTTGGGGATCATGCGCGAGTTCGCCCGCCAGCGGAAACTGCGGCGCTGGATCCTGCGGGTTCCCTTCCTGAGTTTGTCGCTGTCGAGCCGCTGGCTGACGCTGATCACGCCGGTATACGCGTCCATCGGGAGATGCCTCATCGAAAGCGTTCGCCATCCGAGCGTGGTGCGGAATCCCAGCGCGAGGGAGCTGTTTGCCGTCCGGCCGATGGGGATCACGCGGGCCATCGAGCGAGCGCTAGCCAACGAGGACCGCCCCGCCGCGGAAACCCGCTGGTCCGACGCCCGCGCGGGCAGGAGCGCCTCGCCTGACCCCGGCCGCGATCTTCTGACGAACGAACAGACCATAAGATTGCCGCTGACGCCCGATCGGGCATTCGCCCCGATTCGGCGGATCGGAGGCCGGACCGGCTGGTACTTCGGCAACCTGTTGTGGAGAATTCGCGGGCTCATCGATCTGATGATGGGCGGCGTAGGGATGCGACGCGGCCGGCCCGATCCCGAGACTCCGCTGCCGGGAAGCACGCTGGATTTCTGGCGTGTGGAGCGCTACGAGCCTGGCCGGCGGCTGCGGCTGCTCGCGGAGATGAGAGTCCCGGGGCGCGCGTGGCTTGAGTTCCGCGCGGAACCCGATGGCGCTTCCACGGTGCTCCGGCAGATCGCTCAATTCGAACCGCGCGGGCTGAGCGGGCTGCTGTATTGGTATCTTCTCTGGCCCCTCCACGAGGTGATGTTCCGGGGGATGCTGCGGCGCATTGGGGCCGCGGCGCTCAAATCGAGGTGAGCGAATGACGGCTTGGTTTCTCGGATTGGCAATGTTGCCCTTGACAGTCTATGCTGCCGCGTCGGTTGCCGAAATGGCCGTCGGAGACCCGCTGCCCGTGCTCCGCGGGGACTTCCTGACCGGCCGAACCGCTGTGCTGCCCCAGGCCGCTTCCGGCCGCGTCGCGCTGCTGCTTCTGGGCTTCACGTACGACTCCCGGTTCGCGGTCGAGGCCTGGGCCAAGAAGTTCCGTGAGCAGTTCGGAGCCGACCCGCGCGTGACCTTCTATGAGATACCCATGATCGGCGGCCTGGCGAGGTTGGGGAAGTGGTTCATAGACAGCGGCATGCGCCGGGGCGCCCCGAAAGCGGACTACGAGCATGTCATCACCGTGTACGGCGGCACGGATCCGTGGAAGCAGCGCGTGGGCTTCCGCGACCCTGGCGCGGCCTACCTGATCCTGCTCGACGCGAGCGGCAAAGTTGCGAGGCGCCATTCGGGAGGCCTCGACGAGCAGGCGTACCACGCGCTCTCATCCGAGGTATCGAGGCTTCTCGCCGGGGACTGAGTCGGTCGCTGCTACCATGGGAGAACGTGTTTCTCTGGCTCGCATTGCTGGCGGTGTGCGCGTTCGCGGACGAGCCGCCCCCGGTGCGTCACGACGTGGTGGTGGTAACGGGCACCTACGAGCCGGTGCCGCTGGATGAGGCCGACCGCGCCGTGCGTGCGCTGCCGGTTGGTCCGGAGGAACGGTTGCTGGCGGGGTCGGTGGCCGACTTCCTGCGGCTGGATCCGTCGCTCGACCTGCAAGCGCGTGCGCCCAACGGAGTTCAGTCGGACCTATCGATTCGTGGCGGGAGCTTCGGGCAGACGCTGGTGCTGGTCGACGGGCTGCGCCTGAACGATGCGCAGACCGGCCACCACAACCTCGACGTTCCCGTTCCGCTCTATGCGCTCGAGCGCGTCGAGTTGCTCAAAGGCTCCGGCTCGGCCTACTACGGCTCGGACGCGGTGGGCGGCGTGGTGAACATGATCACGCGCGCGCCCGAGGCCGCCGAGTTCCGCCTGCGCGCGTCGGTGGGCAACTTCGGCGGGAACGAGCAGAGCGGCGTGGGCAGCCTGGTATGGCGCGGCATCAGCGAGCAATTCTCCTTCTCGCGCGACTTCTCCTCCGGCTTTGCCCCCGACCGCGACTACCGCAGCCTCTCGTTCGCCGCAATCACCCACGCGCGCTCGCGCTGGGGCGCGACCAACCTGGTGCTGGCGCACAGCGACCGGCCGTTCGGCGCCGACCAGTTCTATGGCAACTTCAACTCCTGGGAGCGTACCCGCACTTGGTTCGCGGCGGCGCGGCAGGAGCTGGGCGAGCGTACCGAGGTGTCGTTCGCTTACCGGCGCCACACGGACCTGTTCGTCCTGTACCGGGACCGCCCGCAAATCTACACGAACCGTCACGACGTGG
>PLEM01000107.1 GCA_003137035.1 Bryobacterales bacterium
GGACCTGTTCGCGCGCGGACTCTGGATCCCCCATTTGGCCGCGCCCGGCGTTCCCCCGCCCGGCCTGGCGGCCTACCTCGCCACCACCTGGAACGTGTTCGGCTATTCGATCCCCATCACCCGTCTCGCGATGCTGTTGCTAGCCTCGGCCTGCGCTTTTACGGCCTTCCTGCTCGCCATCCAGCTCTGCCGCCACATAGGCGGAACACCCGCGTTCTCCGCCGTCGTGCTGCTGCTGGTCTCCCCGCTCTTCTACATGCAGGCTATGCTCGCCCAGCCCGATCTGCCCGCGACGCTGTTCACTTTGTGGGCCCTGCTTCTGTTCCTGCGAAACCGCTACACGGCCGCGGCGCTGGTCTCGATCCCGCTGGTGCTGGTGAGCGGGAGCGGTTTGGTGGCGCCCGCGGTTCTGGGTTGCTGGCTCGCGATCGAGGGCAAACGCAAGTGGGCCGCCTGGTTCGTTCTCCCCGCGCTCGCGCTGGCGATGTGGCTGCTGGTCACGAGATTCGGCGACGCCCCGCTTGCCTCGCTCCACCCGGGCCGTATCGGCGCAGCGCTGCTCCGCCGCGCACTCTACCTCTTCCTTGAGAATTTCCACTGGGTCGGCTGGATCGCAATCGCCGCGGCCTGGCGGCGCTCGCGGATCTTTCGCAACCGTCCCTGGCGCATCGCGGCGACCCTCACGCTGGCCTACGTGCTGGCGGTCAGCCTGTTCGGCGCACCCCTGGAGCGCCACCTGATGCCGGTGCTGCCGCTGGTCTACATTGCCATGGCGGCGGCCTGGTGCGCGGCTCCGTCCCAGTGGATGCGGTTCGGGCAGCTCGCGCTTATGGCCGGCCTGCTGTTCAGTTTGTTCTGGAGTTCCCCTTTCCCGTACCCCGTCGAGAACAACCTGGCTCTGGTGGATTTCGTGCGCGTGCAACAGTCCGCCGCCACTTTCCTCGAACGGAATTACCCGGACCGCACCGTCACTACCGCTTGGCCGCTTTCTAGCGCGCTGAACCGGCCGGAGTATGGCTACCTGAGCCGCGCCATTGCGGTGCGGGAGATGGACGACTTCGGCGCTGCCAGCGTCGCCGCGCTCGATCCCGGCTCCATTCGCCTTTTGGCGCTCTACTCGCGCCAGCCGGAGACCGCCTGGGACCCGCAGGGCATTCCCTTCGTCCGTGGCTTGCTGCGGCGCGTCTACGGTTACGAGCCCCAGGTCCCGCCACTGGAAATCGAACGCCGCTTCCACTTCGCTCCCATCGCCCGCTGGCAGCAGCGAGACCAGTGGCTGGTCATCCTTGCCCCCGCCGGCGGCCAGTAAGATAGGGCTCCAGCCCTGGCGCTGCGGCGGCGGAAGTATCCGCCGAGCGGCTCGGCCCGAGAGGGAAGGCGCGCACCACGTAACGCTGTGGGGAGCGCGGGCTGGGTCCGAAAGGGTAGCAGGTGATGAGCGTAAGCGCGTCTTCCGAGGTCGGCGCCAGCAGAGTCCTGTCTTGCGGTTGCACCACGCGAATCGCGTCCACGGCGTAGGTCCGTTGGTGCAGCGCGCGGGGCGCATCCGACCACTCGATCTCGATCCTGTCGCCGGGCAGGATGGCTTCAAGAGGCCGGAACCAACTGGTGCGATGGCCGGCCATCAACAGGTTTCCCGGTTCTCCCAGGCCGGCCCCGTTCAACAGGCGCGCCGGACCGAAGGCCAGGGTTCGCGGAGTTGCGCCCTCCAGGACAATTTCGTCGTAACCCAGCCGCGGGATTCGCATTCGTGCAACTGGATGCGTGTCGGCCCATGGCCACGGCGCGTGCTGCCTGCCTGACTGTACGCTCTCTTTCCAGGCGCGGCGGATCAGGACGGCCGCTAAATTGGCCTTGGCATGCAGGTACAGGGCACGGCCGGTCAGGCACGCACCCGCCACCAGGATCACCGCAGCCAAGAGCCTTATCGCCTTCACGCGAATGCTCCTCTCTTGCGCCGGGTGTACAACCACAAGAAGACTCCCGCGAATAGAAGCGTCAGGCCCAAGGTTTCAAGAAAGTCGTCGGCCGTGCCGGTGTCCGGAGCGCCAAAGACCTTGTCCATTTGCCAGCCGGCAGGCAACTCGGTGGGCACGGGAACCGTGTTCGAGTGGCCGCTCGTATTCGCTACCACTTCCTCGACCGCAACCAGCGAAGTAAATCGCGTTACGAGGCGATAACGGATCGCGTGGGCAATGATGCCGGAGCGAATCTCGGTTCGCCCGTTCTCGTCCGACTGCCGCCAGCGATCCATCATGTCTTCAACGCGCTTCCGCGCCCACAGAGTGGTGATGCCGGGATGGAAACTCGCCTTCGAAGCGTCAAACGCGATAGTCGTTTTATAAGCCTCGTTGCCGGCGCGAGCCGTCAGGTGCACCTTCCCCACGCGACCCTCGGAAATCCGCCCGAAGATCAGCAGCGGCTGGCGAAGGAACAGGTCGGGGGGACGCTCCGGGTATATTTCCGCTACCTCGACACCTTCGAAGGAGAGCTTCACATCGGTCAGCACGGGACTCTCGATGCTCGAGAAAAGCCGCCCCATCCGCTCTCGAACCTCACTCACGTTGGCGATGTGCGTGAAACTCCCTCGCCCGAATTGCGCCATCTTGGTGGCCAGGAAGAGATTCGGCGCGCTCCCAATGGCGACCGTGAACAAGCGCGCCCCGCCCAGATGGTCCCGAAGCGCGGCGAAGATGGTCTCTTCGTCGCCGAGACATCCGTCGGTCAGCAGCACGATGTGGCGCAGGAAACCCGGCTTCTCCGGTATTTGCATCAGGTGAAGCAACGCGGGCAGCATCTCGGTGCCACCGCCGGCCGCAAGAGCTTTCACATAGCGGCGCGCCGCCCCAAGGTTTTCCGAAGAAGCGGGCATCGGCTCCGGCGCGATTTCAGAGTAGTTGTTGTTGAAAGCGAGAATGCTGAAGCGGTCGCCCGGTCTCAGTCTGTCCAGGGCCTGGAGCAAGGCTTCGCGAGCCTGCTCGATGGAGGCGCCTGCCATCGAGCCGGATATGTCGATCATGTAGAGCATCTCCACCGGCATGCGCTCGCTGGGCGCCACCGTGGGCGGGAAGGCAGCCAGCAGGAAATGGGTGTCGCCGGCGTCGGTTGCGGGAGAAAGAAACAGAGCCGTCTTTGGCCGCTTGCTTTCGGCCTGCTGCACTTCGAGGACGAAATCCTTATTGGGAAGCGTGGCTCCGGCGGCGAGTTCGACGTGTTGCCTCCCATCCGGCAACCGGCGCACGATCACTTCGTGGGAGACGCACTTGATGGAGGCGGCTTCGAAGCCAGAGTCCAGATCGAGAGCCAGCGAGATGTCGTGACCCGAACGGCTTTCCGGATTTCGAACCGGTGGAGTGATCCGCGAAGCGTCCGGCACAGCGTTCGTATCTAGCGCCCATCCGGTTCCGTTGTGACCCACTGCCTGCGTTCCAGGAATGTAGCGCGGACCCACGACCATCGGGAAGACGAGCCGCATCCGCCCGTCTTCCCAAGTCAGCGGTTCCACATAGCGCAATCGAACCTCGATGCGGTCGCCGGGCA
>PLEM01000069.1 GCA_003137035.1 Bryobacterales bacterium
AGCAGCACCTGCGGATCAAGGCGTTCTCCGGCACCAGCGAGAACGCCGTGAAGACCCAGATTTGGATCGCAGTGTCCGTTTATGTCCTCGTCGCCATCGTCCGGAAGCGCCTGGACCTGGAAGCCAGATTCTACAGATTCTGAGCGTCACGCTTTTCGAGAAAACGCCCATTTTACGGGCACTTCAGGCATCCGGCTCCGACGATGATTTTCTCTTTTCCGGCAACCAGTTGAATCTGTTCGACTTCTAACCGCACAGTAGTGAAGTCACATAAGCACTGGCTTGTCGATAAGTAGTGGAGGCGTGAAATAAGAGGGCGACTGGGAGACTTAAACAAAGAGGTCTTTTTAGGTGCCACGGAACTTCGTACGATCCTGAAGGGCAGGGCTGGAACGTTGAACAAGCACGCCCGAGACTTGCTTGCACCGAAAAGGTCAGTGCCTATCCGTAGACCGCTTACGGTTTCACTCTCTGAGATAAGAACATATTCCGCGGGGCAGTCTGCAAGCGCGTGCTGAAAAGCGGCTTGTTTTGCAGTGAGCAAAGCGAAGGCCCGCTGCACTCCGCCAACGTGGAAACCGGCAAAGAACACGGTCGGATTGTACGCTCCAACCTGAAATGTTTTTCTCGACCTTCGCTGTTGTGGAGTATTGATAGCGACTTTAATGTGACGGTGAGGCCCGCCTGACTGTCAACCGGTTATGCCGGAACCAACGTACCGCATTTCTTTATGTTTTATCAACTGTATTGTTGGTCAACAATGGGTCCGCCGGACTGGCACTGCCTGCCAGCCGTCCGGGGTCCCCCCCGCCCGGCCGGCCCCCTCCTTCCGTCCTGGGGAACCCGGACTGGGTACCAGTACGAGTTCCCGGCCCTAATGTCTTGAGTGTCAAGAAGATCTGTGCTAGCTTGTGTTACTGGGGGAGAGATTTGCACGGACCACATTGCTGGCAGCCTAAGGGCGATATTGTGGCGCGGGAAATCGCCGGCGAGATCATCCTGGTTCCCGTCCGCAACCGTGTAGGCGACCTCGACTCCATTTTCACCCTCAACGAAGTGGGGGCGTTCGTCTGGGGCCTGATCGGCGCTCGCGCCAGCGGCAGCCACATCGTCGACGCCATATCGGTGGAATTCGACGTTCCGCCAGCCGAGGCGGAACGGGACGCCCTCGAGTTCATCGCCTCGCTCGAGGCCGCCGGACTCGTCGAGCGCAGCAGCCAGAACTGATGAACACGGAAGCACAGCTCGCGAACGAACAGCGCTACGCCGAATTCAGCCTGCGCTTGCACGAGCGCAGCGTCGCGCAGCGCATCCCGCTCGCCGCGGTCATCGAAGTCACTCGCCGCTGCCCGCTCCAGTGCGCTCAGTGCTACAACAACCTGCCGCTCGGCGACGTGAACGCCAGCCGCGCCGAGCTGACCATCGAGGAGCATTGCCGCATCCTCGACGAACTCGCCGCCGCCGGCTGCCTCTGGCTCCTCTTCACCGGCGGCGAGATCTTCGCCCGCAAGGATTTCCTCGACATCTACACCCACGCCAAGCGGAAGGGCTTCCTGATCACGCTCTTCACCAACGGCGCGCTCCTCACTCCGGAAATCGCGGACCACCTCGCCGAGTGGCGTCCTTTCGCGATCGAGATCACGCTGTACGGCCGCACCAAACAGACCTACGAGCGCGTCACCGGAACGCCCGGCTCCTACGAGCGGTGTATGCGGGGAATCGCCTTGCTGATCGAGCGCCATCTGCCCCTGGCGCTCAAGTCCGTCATCGTCTCTCTCAACCGGCATGAGCTCGCGGATATGAAGGCATACGCCAGCGAGCTGGGCGTGCCATTCCGGTTCGACGCCATGATGAATCCGCGAATCGACGGCTCCCGCAAGCCGCTGGATATCCGCCTCCGGCCGCCGGAAGTCGTCCAGCTCGATCTCGACGACCCCAAACGGCTGGGCGAGTGGCGCAACTTCGTCGAGCAGTTCTGCGACCCGTCGCAGAAGGCAACTTGCACGCTTTATAACTGCGGTGCCGGCGTTAACTCTCTGGCCATCGACCCCGAAGGCAAGATGAGCATGTGCGTGCTCTCGACCCGGCGCGCGTACGATTTGCGCCACGGAAGCGTGCGCGATGGTTGGAACGAATTTCTGCGCCGGGTACGGACCGAGCCCAGCGCGCGCGTCACCAAGTGTACGTCCTGCACAATCAAATCGCTATGCGGCATGTGTCCGGCAAACGGGGAGCTCGAGGCCGGGGACCCCGAAACACCGGTGGATTTCCTTTGCCGGGTGGCGCATCTTAGAGCGGCCGCACTGCAACTGCCCGTACCCGCACACGGTGCTTGCGAGTATTGCGAGGCCCAATGAACATTATGAACATGACCGAAAGACGAGAACCAAAGAAGAGAGCCTACCAAAAGCCCGAGCTGACCCAGGTGGAACTGCGGCCGGAGGAGGCCGTCCTAGGGAACTGCAAGCCCACTGGGGGCGGCCCGGGGAGCGGCAATTGCGCCACCCCTTCGGCATGCAGTACGCCGGGCTCGTGACGGCGTACTCACGATGATCGAGAGCCAGACATTGACGTTCAGTATCGGCGGAGTCTCCGTCCGCCTGGCGAGCGTCGACCCGACCCTGCGATTGGAGGCCAAAGGGCATCTGGCTCGATTCCTGGCGACCCATGCCTCCCCGCAGATTCATGTGCGCGCCGCCTGGGGTGCGATCCGTGCCACCAGCGGCGGCCAGCTCTTCGATTCGGGGTCTCTCTGGCGGATGTACCGCCAGGGGAGCGGCTGCGTCCTCGATTTCCGATCGCCTATCTTCGGAGAAATTCCGTATAAACAGGCCCTCTTCAACTCCAGCTTCACGGCCGGAGAGATCCGTCTCCACGCTGAGTATTTCGACCGCGACCAACCCGTGTTTCCACTGGAGCCCCCACTCGACGAGCTCCTGTTTGTGAACTATCTCGCGACCGGGCACGGTGCCGATGTTCACGCCTGCGGGCTGATCGATTCCGATGGGCGCGGACACCTGTTCCTGGGGCAGTCCGGCGCGGGCAAAACCACCATGGCGCGCCAGTGGGAGAAGGCCGGCGGCGTCGAGATTCTGAGCGACGACCGGATCATATTGAGAATTGAAGACCGTGTGCTCTGGATGTACGGCACGCCGTGGCACGGCGAGGCCCGCGCGGCCAGCCCGGCCCGCGTCCCCGTCGCCCAGCTCTTTTTTATCGCCAAAGGGCCTCGGAACGAAGCCGTCTCCCTGCGGCCGGCCACGGCGGTCGCCCGGCTCATGGCCACCAGCTTCATGCCGTTTCACAATGCCGGCGCTCTCGGCTACACGCTGGCATTCTTCGAGAGGACGGCGCAACTAGCCCCCATTCGCGAATTGCGGTTTGTGCCGGATGTGCGGGTAGTGGACTTCGTAAGGCGGTTGGGACAGTGAACGCTTTCGACGACATCAGTGCGGAGTTGTTCGCGCGCCGATACCGCGTGCGGTTTCGCGCCGGGGGCCGCAGCATGTATCCTGCGATCCGGGACGGCGAGACGATCACGGTGGAGCCGGCGCCCGCCTCCGCGTTAGCCGTGGGCGACATCGCGTTTTATCGGACGCGGCGGGGCGCTACAGCCCACCGCGTAGTGGCGACTGGGGGGACAGGGAAGGCCTTCCTCATGCGCGGCGACGCGCTGGGCTCGGAAATCGAGACCGTGGAGCCGGACTGGATTCTCGGCAAAGTGGTGGCAATCGAACGAGGCGGACAGATCATCGATCCCGCCAGCAGGAAAACCAAAATGACAAACTTCATGCTCCAATGTGCATCCCGTGCGCGACGCCGGGCTCTGGTTATGGCTTCTTACCTTCTGGCTTCCCTGGCACTGTCGCTCGTGCTCTGCGGCCCGGCGCACGCAGCCGTGGCATATGTCACAAGTACAAGCACAGGCTTTACCCCCACCACCACCACCTTTAACTGGCCGGTCAGTCTCGGTTCCGGGAAGTGCACCAACAACTACCTGATGGTGGCAGTCTCGTCGCACCACGCTGCCACCTCGGCTGTGACATTTGCGGGCCGGACCTTGACGACCATGGGACTTGGCGCACCGAGCGGCGTAGGAGACGCTTACGTGCAGGTGTATTACGGCGCCTTGCAGACCTCCGACTGCACCGGGTCGCAGACCGTGACGTTCACGCTCGTCCCCGGAGCGAACAGCCCAACCTACCAGCCGGGCGCCAACACCCCTTACTGGGTGGGGTTGATCGTGTTCTCCGGGACGCGCGGTCCCGGGGCCGCGACGACGATCTCCGGCCCCTGCTCAAACACCGGCATAACAGGGGGCTGCCCCACTGCCCCTACCTTCCCAGTCACCGTGTCCGTGACCGCGCCGGGGACGAACGGGATGGTATTCGACGTCCTTGGGGTCGACAACGGCCAAGACGTAGTGACCCACGGGGCCAACCAGACGGACACCTGGACCTATTCTCAGACTTCAGGTACTAGGACCCTGACCGCCTCAGCGTCCTACCATTCCGGTTCGGCCAACGCAGTCACGATGAGCGAAAACTGGACCAACGTTGTTCACGACGGCGCCTACTATCTGGCCGGGATTCAGATGCTCGCCGGGTCCCCCACGCTGGTGAAGGAGCGCACGCTGAGCGCGACGGCGCACCCGGAAGGAACGCTGATCGAGTTCTCCACCGGCCATGAAGTATCGAGCCTCGGCTTTAATCTCTACCGGGAACAGAACGGGCAGCGCATCAAGCTGAACGAGTCGCTGCTGGCGGGGTCCGCGCTGTTTGCCGGGCCGACGACGGCTCTCACGGCCGGGCACTCGCACTCTTGGTTGGACCAGGGGGCCGGCGGTGCGGCGTCGTACTGGATCGAGGAGGTAGACATCAACGGTGAGCGGACATGGTTTGGGCCGACAGTCGTCCAAACCGCGGCGAAGAAGGGCTCTGCACGCCTGGCCTCCGCCTTTTCAGCCCAAAGCCAACTGTTGAGCCACGTAGGGCGGGAAGGCGTCCAGGTGGTGGGTGTTTCCGCTGCCGGCGCGACACGTCCGCTCGACGTTTCCGCCCAGGCATCCCCGGATCGTGCGCCGCTCGAGACCCAATGGAGTCTCGCGGCGGGCCAGGCCGTGAAGATCGCGGTCCGCTCCGAAGGCTGGTACCGGGTAAGCCAGGCGGATCTGCTTGCGGCCGGTCTCAACCCGCGCGTTGATCCAAGCACCTTGCAGTTGTACGCCGATGGCTCCGAGCAACCGATCGTGGTGCAGGTAGGTTCCGCCATCAGGCTCGGCGCGATCGACTCCGTGGAGTTTTACGGCGTCGGAATGGACACGCCGTGGTCCGGGGTGCGCACTTACTGGCTGCGAGCCGGCAACAAACCCGGCTTGCGCGTGAAGTCGCTGAGCGGAAGGTCCTGGGCTTCGGGCAGCGCGGCCAGCTTCCCGTTCACCATCCAATGGAAGCCGCGCACCCTGTATTTCGCGGCGCTGCTGAACGGAGACAGCGACAACTTTTTCGGTCCGGTGCTGGCGGCGGATCCCGTGAGCCAGAGCCTTACGGTGAGCCAGATATATACCGCAGGGGGAGGCACCGCTCAGTTGAAGGTCACGCTGCAGGGAGCGGCGTCCGGCAACCACCAGGTAGCGGTGCAGATCAACGGAACAGAGATCGGCCAGGTGAAATTCAGCGGCCTCTCGGTGGGGACCGCTTCGTTTGCGGTGCCAGTGACGCTGCTGAAGAATGGGTCGAACATGCTGACGCTGGCGGCCAAGGGCGGCGATACCGACGTCAGCGTAGTCGATACCGTTCTGCTGACCTATCCCCGCATGTGCGTTGCGGAAGGCAATGCGCTGCGCTTCACCATTGCGGCCGGCGCCGCCGCGACCATTACGGGCTTCACCAGTTCGCAAATCCGGGTGATGGATATCACGGATCCCGACGAAGTAGCGGCGGTCACCGGGACCGTCAGCCGGGGGACGGACGGCAGCTACGCCGTGGCATTGAATCCGCCGGGAAGTGGAACCAGGACCCTGCTGGCGTTCGTGAATCCCACGGCCGTTTCATCGGCCGACGTTACCGCGAACCACCCTTCTTCGTGGCACGCGTCCGGGCCGGGCGCGGACATGGCGATCATCAGCCATGCGCAGTTTCTGAGCGCCTTGACGCCCTTGAAAACGCTCCGCGAAAGCCAGGGGCTGAGCGTTGCGCTCATCGACGTCGAGGACCTCTACGACGAGTTCAACTACGGCGCGAAGAGCCCCTATGCCTTGCGGGACTTCCTCGAAACCGCGCGATCCGGGTGGAGAAGCAAGCCGCGGTTCCTGCTGCTAGTAGGCGACGCCTCGTACGATCCGCGCGGCTACCTGGGAACCGGCGACCTCGATTTCGTGCCAACCAAGCTGGTCGATACGGCGTACCTTCAAACAGCCTCGGACGACTGGTACGCGGATTTCCAGGGGGACGGCCTGCCCCAACTCGCGGTCGGCCGGTTGCCCGTGCAAACCCTCGACGAGGCGAAGGCGCTGGTGAGCAAGATCGTGGGCTACGAGCAGTCGTACGGCGCTGGATGGAGGAACCGGGTGGTGCTGGTGACCGGCTCGAACGACAGCGACAACGATTTCGAGCGCCAGACCGCCACGGTTGAGGCCGCGCTGCCGAGCTACGTGTCGGTGTGGACGGTCGACCAAGGGACGGCGAGCGATGCACACGGCGATCTCATGAATACGCTGGGGACCGGCGCCGGGCTGGTGAACTACATCGGACATGGTTCGACGCAAGTCTGGGCAGGCGGTCTGCTGAATTCCACGGAGGCGGCCGGCCTCACCAACAGCCAATATCTGCCGTTCTATGCCGCGATGACCTGTCTGAACGGGTACTTCATCGACGATACTTACGGGCCGAGCCTGGCTAAAGCGTTGATCATGGCGCCGGCGGGTGGCGCGGTCGCGGTGTGGGCCTCTTCGGGGCTTACGGAGGCTGCGGTGCAAATTCCGCTGGACGTGGCGCTGATGAAGGCGCTGTACAGCAACCCGAGCCCGACGATCGGGGAAGCGGCGGCTGCCGCCAAGAAGGCCGTGACGAACCTCGACCTCCGGCGGACGTGGGTGCTGCTGGGAGACCCGGCGACGAGGCTTCGCTAAGCCTATTCACCGCAGAGGCGCAGAGGGCACAGTGCGAGCACGTCGTCCCCCCTCGCCAGGCGCTTACTGCCGTTCTGAAGCGGGCTTCCGAGACTCTCGAGGAGTTGCACCGGCCGGTACGATGCCTCGATCCGGGCCCGGTGGAGGCTGCCGGAGAACTCCAGCGAATCGGGTCAAGCTCGGCGACTCGTCTCCGGGCCGGTCCTCAGTAGCGCCCGTACGAGGTGCGCCCGAAGGCGGCGGAGCTGGTGCAGGGAGGTTCGAGCCGGCAGCCGGCCTGCAATCTCGACCGACCAAACCATCAGTACACACACGAATCCGCCAATCGCCTGGCAGGGACACGGGGGGAGGAATCTACAACGGCGGGAGCGCGTTGGCGCGCCGTTTACTGCGAGGGGCCGAGGGGGGAGAGGGAGATGCGGATCGGAAGAGGAGCCGCAGCGCCTGCCGCGCGCACTGGAGCGAGACTCGAACGGGGCGAAGGAAGTAGTAGGCGGGAGTCAGCCGGCGCGGCAGGGGGAGCCAGAACGCGTCCAGTTGGCTCGGTTCAAAGATCCGGCGTATAGCGTAGCCGAGGCGCTGCGCGACCGTCGAGAGTTGCCGCATTTGCAGCATCGCCTCATGGGGGGCACTTGACATGTCCGGCTCACTTGACAGCAGGCGAGCGGCGAAGTAGCCGGCGAGCTTGTTGGCTGCTCGATCGCTTTCCGCCCGCCGCAGCACGGCGGCGGGCACGGGCGCGTCGAACAGCCTTTCCGCGAGCAGCAGCGCAACCGAGAGCGCACGGCCCGTGCGTGCGTCTGCCGCGAACTCTTCGACCCGGCGCCAATCCATCGTGCGGGATCGCACTAGGTAGGCAATGTCGCCCGGGGCGCGAAGCACGGACCAGCACTCGCGCGCGCCGTTCGCCGCCAAGAATACGAGTTCCGCCTCGGCACCGAGTACCGGCATAGGCGATCCGGCGATGTCCATTGGAGACGGCTCGGCGCGCAGCCGCGCCTCCCGCACTGCACCGAAGTATCTTGGTAGCAGTCGCCAGTGCAGGTCGACATTCCATCCGCTCGATTCCCGGCTAATGGATGTTTCCATCGTTCCAGGAAGCCAGCGCACATTCGGCGGATCGGTGCTGCAATACCCCGCCTCGCGTAATGCCGCGAGCGCGCCTTCGAGTTGAGCCTCATCGATCAAAACATCCAGATCCGCGAATTCGCGCAGGGCTAGGTTCCCATAGGAGCGCTCAGCCAGTGAGAGACCTTTCAGAAGAATGGCGGGAACCCCCGCCGCGTTGAGTGCGCCGAAGATGCGGCGCAGTTCAACCACCGCTGTGAGGTTGCGTCCCGCGCTCTGCTGCACGCGTTGGCGAAGCAGCGACAGCACCTCGGCAGGAAGAGAGTCCGACAGCGTCTCAGAAATGAGCCACGCGGCAAGCGGCCCCAGGCCGTGCTTGTCGGCCAGTTGCAGAACGCTGGCCCAGTCGCACCCCTCGGCCGCGAACTCCTCCAGAGCTTTCCGATGTCCGCCCGGCCGCGCGCTCACCGCTGCCAGCAGAACTCGCATCTCGCGTGCCGCTGTCTGAGATTCGGATTGCATCGTTGAACCAGCCACTTTCTGCGCTGCGGGCTGTCTGCTATCCACCGTCGGCTCGCGCGAGGAGCGAGCGCTCACAGGCACTCGCCGCCACACCCCCATCCCCGCTCACGCCTCGACACATTGGTCTTGCGGTACGATGGGGCTTCTCAGTTACGATTGGTAGGAACAACGGGGCAGGTCACCGGCTCCTGGAACAGGACGGCGAGACAGGAGCGCTACTCATCAACGGAAAACTCGCGCAGATCGGCGTCGTTGGGTGGCGTTCGGCATGGGCGAGCGTAGCCTCCCATCCGATGCCGGCCTCGATCAGTTTACGGATCACCTGGGGATCCGGATGTGCCCGAGCGCGCTCGAGGGGAAGCTTCATTCGGGCACCGCCGCGCCGGAAGACCGCTGTTCGGTCCAGGACTGGGCGTAGAGGCCGCTGCGGGAGAGGAGTTCCGCGTGCGTGCCGGATTCGACGACTTCGCCCCCGGCCATGACGTGAATGACGTCGGCGCGCATCGCGGTGGTGAGGCGGTGGGTGATGAGGATGGCGGTGCGGCCGGCGACGAGCGAACGGAAGCGATCGATCCAATCGGCTTCAGCCCAGGGATCCATGGCGCTGGTGGGCTCGTCGAGGATGACGATGGGGGCGCGGCGGAGGAAAGCGCGGGCCAGCGCGACGCGCTGCCACTCACCGGTGGAAAGCTCGACGCCGTCGACGAAACACTTCCCGAGGACACTATTGAATCCGTCCGGCAGGCGGGCGGTGATCTCATCGGCGCCGGCAGCGGCGGCCGCAGCCTCGATCTCGGCGGCGCCGGGCGAGCTCTGCGCGTCTCCGAGCGCCACGTTCTCGCTCACAGTGGCGTTGTAACGCACTGGCTCCTGGAACAGGACCGTGATGCGCCGCCGGAGCTCGTCGATCGAAAGATCGCGCAGGTCGGTGCCATCCAGCTCGATGCGCCCCTGGTCCGGATCGTAGAAGCGACAGAGCAGCTTGACAAACGTGCTCTTGCCAGCGCCGTTGGGACCCACGAAGGCCACGAAGCGACCCGCGGGGATGGCGAGGGTGAAGTCGCACAACGCGGGTTCCGGGCTGCCGGGATAGCGGAACGTCACGCGCTCGAAGCGGATGCCGCTCCGGAGCTCGGCCGGCGCCGGTTGCGGCGAGGGCGGGCTCAGAACGGTGGGCTCCAGCGCCAAGAACTCGAACAGGTTACCGAGGAACAGGCTGTTGTAGTAGAGTTGGCCCAGGTTCTCGAGCAGCGAGCGCATCAAGTGGAGCCCTTGCTGGAAGGCCTGATAAAACAGGGCCAGGTCGCCCAGCGTGATGAGACCGCGAACGGCGCGCCAGACCATGGCAGCCATGCAGGCGCCGGTGAGGACGATCGCCAGCGCGCCGGCGCCGAGTTCGGCTAGCGCCTGGCCCGTGGCCAGCTCCAGTTTCTCGCCCCGCAGGCGCGCGCGGAGGCTGTGGTACGCCGCCTGGAAGCGGTCGCCCAGCGCGAACAGCCGGAGTTCGGAGGCGGTCTCGCGGCTGGTGAGCAGCCAGTCGTAGTACCAGGTGCGCCGCTCATCGGCGGTGGTTCGCAGCCGCCACTCGTGCTGCCGGACGGTGTAGCGCAGCACCACGCAAAGAGCGGGCAGGGTGCTGACGAAGAGCGCCAGGGGCAGCCACAGGCCGAAGGGAACCAGCACTGCGAGCATGGCGACCAGGGTGATACCATTCTGAAGCAGGCCGCCCAGGCTCTCCAGCAGCATCACCGGACGGTAGGAGGCCTCCAGGCGGGCGCGGTGCAGGTGGTCGTAGAATTCGGGCGAATCGTAGAAGGCGAGGTCGGCCTCGACCGACTTGCAGTGTATGAGACTGTTGATGTGGTCCTGCACCAGCTCGGACTGGTGCGTCCGTACCCAACCGATGGCGGTGCGCAACAACTCGGCGAGCAGCGTGACGGCCGCCAGCGCGACGACGACGATCAGCGCGGGCCGCAGGCTCTCCCACGCCCCGCCGGCCTTCACCGCCGCGACCGTGCGATTCACCAGCGGGCGCGTCAGATAGACGAGCGCCAGCGGCAGCAGCCCCTGCACAGCCAGCAGCGCGACCCAGGCGGTGGTCCAACGTTGCGCCGCGGCCCAGACGAGCGCCAGCGCCCGGGGAAGATACCGGAGCTGGCCGGCGGCCTTGCGGAGCTTGGAAGAGAGGAGGGGCAGCACCACGGGCTTATCGGCCACTTGCGTGCTGCGTGATGGCGGCTTCGAGGAAGAGAAAGAAACGCCGCATGATTCACCGGAGAGGCGCAGATCGCGCAGAGGAAATCAGGCCGGCGGCGGCTAGTTTTTCGAGGAGGTCTCGAAGGTCGCTTTCGCAGCGGGCAGGATCGACGTCGTATTCCTCAAGGATGGCGTCGCGGAGCTCGGCGAGGGTTTTGGGGGTGCGGAGGAGGTCCCAGACGCGGGCTCCCACGGGATCGAGGCCGTAGTAGATGGCGGATTTGAGGTGGAGGATGGCGGCTTCACCGCCGAGGTCGCAGGAGACCTGGTCGGGGGAGACGACGAACCTGGAATCGTCAGGCAGCACTGGTTTTTCCTACACGGAGTGCGGCGGCGATGGCGAGGCCAGCGCAGACGCCTAGCGCGTCGGCAACCATGTCGGCGACTTCATAGCTGCGGCCGGGGACGAGGCGCTGGGCGAACTCGAGGGCCACGCCGAGGGGGACCGCTCCGAGGGCCCACATCAAGCCGGTGGGGGTGCGTTCGAAGGCCAGCAGGGAGAGCAGGGCCAGCACGGCGTACATGAGGAAGTGGGCGTCTTTGTCGGTGAGGTGCATGGCGGCTAGCGGAATGCGGGTGGCAATGGCTCCGGGGAGCAGGGAGCCCACGATCACGCTGGTGAGGGCTAGGAGCCAGAGGATGAAGGGGAGGCGAGCGCACATCTTGTTCACCAAGGCACGGAGGACACAGAGTGGTAGACTTCGGGTAAGCCTATGCTACGGCAAGTGAAGATCATCGTCGAGAAGCACCCAGAGGGCTACGTGGCTTACCCGCTGGGGCTCAAGGGCACGGTGGTGGGTGAAGGCGACACTTACGAAGAGGCCCTCAGCGACGTCAAGTCGGCCATCGAGTTTCATATCGAGACTTTCGGCTCCGAGGTGCTGCCGGAGGAATCGCCCGTCCTGGAAGCTTTCATCGCCGAAGCGACTATCCCAGCCTGATGCCCGGGTTTCCCGTCGATGCTCCGAAATCCAGAGTGATGACGGCTTTTCGCATCCTCGGATTCGAGGCAGTGCGGGAGGGCAATCATATCTCGATGCGCCGCCTGCGAACCGAGGGCGGATCGGACTTCCTGACGATTCCAAACCACGCGACGATCAGAGCTTCTACTTTGCGTACTGTCCTGCCCCAGGCCGGCATCGCCCGGGAGGATTTCCTGCGCGCCTACGAGCAAGCCTGATTGGTTCACCACGGAGGCACGGAGGACACGGAGAAGACGAAATCAGGGTCGGGTGAGCCCCTTGACGTCACGACGGTCGCGGGCCCGGCCAGTAGCTTTTTTTGACGCTAGGACATCGGCGCGGGAGAGGACCGGGGCGGTCTTCCCGCCAAAGTCGACGGCCAGCTTGTGGTCCCAGGCCGGGTTGAAGTCAAGGCCCGGGACCGAAGTCATGATGTCGACGCGGACGGGTTCAACTCCGATTTGAAAGAAGACCTCGGGCTCGGTGAAATCGCTTGGACCAACGTCTTTGATGGGGACGCCGAACTGAACGAGGGCGGCTAGAAGTTTCCGTGCGTTGGACTCGGTCGGCTCAATCCAGATGTCGAGATCCTTGGTCTAGCGCGGTTCCGTGTAGACCATCACCGCGTAGCCTCCGACGATCAGGTAGCGGACTCCCGCGGCGTTTAATTCGCGTAACAGATCTTTGAAGTCGGAGTTGATCTTCATGGATGCCCCGGACGGCAGCGGCGGTCACGACGAGGTCCCAGGCGGCTTCGAAAATACGGGTTGGGCCGGCGGCTTGCCAAAAGGCGATGTCGAACTCGCGGCCAGGCGGGCGGCCACGGACCAGGCGGGTCATGATGACGGGTTCGGACATCACTTCTATTGTCTCACCGCGGAGACACAGAGGACAGGTACCAGTCGATGGTGCGGCGGAGGCCTTCGTCGAAGGGCATTTGGGCTTGGAAGCCGAACTCGCGTTGGGCGCGGGTCACGTCCAGGCAGCGGCGGGGCTGGCCGTTGGGCTGGGAGGCGTTCCAGACGATGCGGCCTCGGTAACCGGTGAGCGCCGCAATCTTGGTGGTCAGGTGGCGGATGGAAATCTCCCGACCGCTGCCCAGATTGACGGGATCGGGCTTGTCGTAGCGCTCGGCGGCCGCGACGATGCCGGCGGCGGCGTCCTCGACGTAGAGGAACTCGCGGGTGGGCGAGCCGTCGCCCCAACAAACGATCTCGTTGGAGCCCTGGGCGACCGCCTCGACGCAGCGGCGAATCAGGGC
>PLEM01000274.1 GCA_003137035.1 Bryobacterales bacterium
CCTGCCACGACGACGTGAACTTCGCCACCGGCAAGAACCACGTCAACCTGCCTCAGGCGAACGACGCGCAGTGCACGCAGTGCCACCTGCCGAACGGCGACGAGTATGACGCGTCTATCAGCGGCGCCCACACCATTGCGACGGAATCGGCCACGGCGCCCGGGATCAACCTGGCCATCACGAAGGACACGGGCGGCGTCGCCGGGAAGGCGCCGACGGTTACGTTCACGATCAAGGACGACTCCGGCGCGGCGATTCCCATGAGCGCCATGACCGGCGGTTCGAACCGTATGGCGCTGGTGATGGCCGTACCGACCTCCGATTACGGATACACGGACTTCGGTGCGGCCACGCCCGGGTATGTCTCAGAGAACCCGGTGCCGACGGCGTCGTGCGGGTCCGATGGCACCTGCACCTACACCTTCACCCACACCGTCCCCGCCGGGGCCAAGGGAACCTACGCCATCGGCATCGAAGGCCGCCGCGGGCTGACACTGGATTCCGGAACGGTGATTCAGCAGACCACGGAATACGGCGCCATCAACAAGGTCTTCTACTTCTCGGTGGATGGCTCAAAAGTGGCCCCCCGGCGCCAGGTGGTGAGCCTGGACAAGTGCAACACCTGCCATTCCTTCCTGAGCCTGCACGGCGGCAATCGCAACCAGATCGAGCAGTGCGTGCTATGCCACAATCCCAACGGGACCGACGTGGGCAACCGGCCCGCCAGCCAGGCTCCATCGCAGACCATCCAGATGGCCTACATGATCCACCGCATCCACACCGGCGAGAACAGCCCTCGCGAGTACACCATTTACGGCTTCGGCGGGTCGGTCAACGACTTCACCGACATCCGGTACCCGGGCGACCGCCGCAACTGCAATGCCTGCCACGTGAACGGTTCCGAGCAGGTGCCGCTACCCGACGGCTTGCTGGATGTCACCAGCCCGCGCGGCCTGCTCAACCCGGTCAAGCCGACCACCAACGCCTGCACGGGATGCCATACCGACACCCCGACTGCATCGCACGCGCTTTCCAACACCACCGACAAGCTCGGCGAGGCCTGCGCGGTTTGCCATTCCGCCTCCAGCGACTTCGGAGTCTCCAAGGTTCACGCACGTTAAGATAAGTTAAGATAATTAGGTGCGCACTCCTCCGACGAACCACGCGCCTTGGCCGCCACGGCTCTCCAGCGCAGCCGTGGCGGCCATCTTTCTATTTGGCCCCTCATTGTGCTCTGCACAGAGTCCGAGCCGGCCCCCTGGATACGCTGGCTCCGACACCTGCCAGGTCTGCCACGAAGACATCGCCAAGGCGTTTCAAAAGAATCCGCATCACGTGGTCGAGACCGGCGCCAAGCCCGCCTGGAAAGGCATGGCCTGTGAATCCTGCCACGGGCCGGGCGGCAAGCACGCGGAATCCGCGGACGCCGCCGCCATCGTCAACCCGTCGAAGCAGCCCGCCGCCAAGACCGACCAGATCTGCCTGAAGTGCCACCTGAATCAGCCCACACATGCGGGGCGGATTCGCAGCAGCCACGTCAAGGACCAGGTGTCCTGCACAAGCTGTCACGCCATTCATCAGGGGCCGGACAAGTTGCGGCCGACCAGGGCCGACGACATCAACCGGAAATGCGCGTCCTGCCACAACTCGGTGTGGGCCCAGTTCCAGCGGCCTTACAAGCACCGGCTGCCCGAAGGGGCCATGTCCTGCACGGACTGTCACAACCCGCACGGGAGCTTCCTGGCGCGGTCGGTACGGACGGTGGCCGCCAACGAGCCGTCCTGCTTGCGCTGCCACAGCGACCTGCGCGGCCCGTTCGCCTTCGAGCACGCTCCGGTCAGGCTCGAAGGGTGCACCACCTGCCATGAGCCGCACGGCTCGGCGAATCCCCGGATGCTGACCCGGCACGAGGTGCGGTTCCTATGCCTGGAGTGCCACTCCAACATCGCCGCGGGAAGCGCGCTGGGCGGAGTTCCGCCGGCGATTCACGATCTGCGCAGCCCGCGGTTCCGGAACTGCACCATCTGCCACGTCAAGATCCACGGCTCGAACGTGGACGCCTATCTGGAGCGATAGCGATGAAGACGGCACTGCTGGTTTTACTCGCCCTACCGCTCGCGGCCCAGACTCCCGCGCCGCAGACTCCTCCAGCCCCGGCCGAACCGGCCAAAGCGGAATCCCCCGCCCCGGCGGCTACTGAGAACTGGCTTTCCGGCAGCGTCGATTTCGGGTACCGCTTTGTCGGCGGCGTGGGGGGCGATTTCAACACCTACCGCAGCGTGGTGAACCTGGGAGACGGCCCCAAGTTGTTCGGGCTGGATCTGACCATACGGCCGCCCTCCACTCGCCTGGTCGACCGCATCGACGTCCGCGCCAGCTCATGGGGCGGAGACCCATATAACACCGCCCGGATCGATGCGCGCAAGGAGGGCATCTACCGGCTCACCTGGGACTACCGGAACATCGCCTATTTCAACTTCCTGCCGTCGTTCGCGGACCCCGGCGCTGCCCGGGGGCTGTTCCTCAACCAGCGCGCCTACGACACCTTCCGCCGCAGCAGCGACCTCGAACTAACCTTGTTCCCCGGCCACCGGATCATTCCCTATTTCGCGTACAGCCGCAGCGGGGGACGTGGCCAAGGCTCCACCAACATCACGCTCCAGGGCAACGAGTACACCGTCCCGGACCGGATCGACGACCACAGCGACCTGTTTCGCGGCGGGGTGCGCTTCGAGATGAATCGCTTCCACCTGACCCTGGAGCAGGGCGGCATGAGCTTCGCCGACAACCAGCAGGTGGCGAGCGGGGTCTCGCCGAACTTCGGCAACCTGACCGCGCCCTTCTTCGGACAGCGGCTGTCGCTCGGGAGCGGGCAGCAGGCTTACGATGTGAGCGGCGGCGCGGTATTCGCCAAGGTGATGTTCAGTGCCAATCCGGTCTCCTGGGCCGACCTTTACGGGCAGTTCCTGTACAGCCAGCCGCACACCAACACCCACTTCACCGAGACCGGCACCGGGAACTTCATCGACTTCGCCACGCTGGCTTTCTATAACGGCCTCACCAACGCTCTGGATTCCCGGGCGCGGCAGCCGCACACCTCGGGCAGTCTCGCGGCGGAACTGCGTCCCTTGCGGCGCTTGCGGATTATGGAGAGCTGGATGACCGACCGGTTGCACGACGCCGGCTCGGCCCTGCTGCTCGAACAGTTGCTGGTTACCGGCCAGGCGCTCAGCGCCGCGAGCGTGGCCTCGGCCGACCGCCTGGTGATGAACTACAGCCAGCAGGAAGTGAACGTGCTGTTCGACGTCACTTCCAAGATCACCTTGCGTGGCGGGCACCGCTATGTGTGGGGCGACGCTTCGGTCCCGGCAGCGCTGGTCCTGGGTGGCCAGGGGAACGAATCCGGACTATTGCGGAGGAACGTCGGGCTGGCCGGATTCACTTTCCGTTCCGCGCAGAAGATTCGCATCAGCGTGGACTACGAGGGCTCGCCCGGCGACCGCTCCTATTTCCGCACCAGCTTGAACCAATATCAGCGGGCGCGGATACAGGCCCGCTACCAGGTGCTGCCTGCACTCGAGATCACAGCTCACTTCGGCGTTCTGAGCAATCAAAACCCGGCGCCCGCTGTCAACTTCGACTTTCTGAGCCGCGACAATACGCTCTCGGCCTACTGGATGCCGGCGGGCGGAAAACGCATGAGCATCCTGGCGGAGTATTCGCGGGCGACGCTGCGCTCCGACATCACTTACCGGGACCCGGGCACGGGAGCAGCGGGCCTGTCCTCCTATCGCGAGCGAGCGCACACCGGCACGCTGCTGGCGGATATCCCTTTGCCGGCCCACGGCAGCATGCAGCCGAAACTGAGCCTGGGCGGATCGCTCTTCGATTCCGGCGGCACCCGCCCCACGCGCTATTACCAGCCCTTCGGCAAGTTCCTGATCCCCGTCGGCAAGCACGTGCAGTGGAACGCGGAATGGCGCTGGTACGGCCTCACGCAGCAAACCTACCTCTACGAGGGCTTCCGCAGTTTTCAATTCACTACGGGTTTCCGCCTGAGCAGGTAGGGGCCTCACGCCCTCTTCGATGGCCGGGCTGATGTGGAACCACGCTCCGGCGATGTGGAGCGCAATCGAGAAACAGGGCCTCGCCAAGCCCGAGCTCACCGAGCAGAGCGCCGCGGACCTGTTTGCGTTCTTTTACGCAGCACGGTATTTCGACCGCACGGGCGATGCGGGGCGCGGCAAGCAGGTCTTCATCAAGAAGAACTGCGCGGTGTGCCACAACGACCCCGCCATGCGCAGCCAAATGGAGGCAAGGAAGCTGCCCTGGCCGCGCTTCTCCGGAACCGAGATGGCCGACCTGACGGCCTACTTCAGCGCCGGGCCCCGATAGCGGGCTACTTCACCAGCCTTTGAATCGTGAGGAAGGTCACCCGCTGCTGCGACTCGGGGGCGGTCGGGGAGTAGTAATACCAGAAGGTCGCCTTCACTTGCGTCTGGACTCCGGCCGGCACCGGGAAGGTGAACACCTCGGTGCGCTTCTCGTCCGCGGCCAGCCGGGTGTCCGAAATTACCTTGGCGGGCTTCACCATGGCCAGGTGCTCGCTCTTGAGCTCCATGCCTTGCTGATCCGCCACCACGCGGCGGTACACGCGCTCGCCGCGGAAGTGCTGGCCATCGTAAGAATCCGCGGTCACATCCAGAATCAACTGCCGCAGCGCCGATCCGGTCGGCACAGAATGCCCGGCCGCGCGGTTGGCCACCTCGACCGTCACGCGCAACTGCCCGCCCTCGTGCGCCATCGATAGCGTCGCGCCGATGGTCTTGTTCAGTTGCTCGATGGAATGGCCGCCGGGCATCTGGTGCAGGTTCACCTGGGCGCCCCGGCTGCGCTGGATGCGCGGATCGACCACGTTGCCCGCCACCTGGTACATGTGGCACGACTGGCACTGCTTGCCCTCGCTAGCCGCGCGGCTTTTCTTCCATTCCGAGTAAGTGCTGAGCACGGGGAAGCCAAGCGCGTTCTTGTACTCGTGGCAGCTCGCGCAGATCAGCGAGGAGGTGAACACCTCGGAGTAGGCCGTGGCGTGCCCGTTCGAGTTCGAGTCCTTCAGCGGGCCGCTCTTCACCAGGCTGAACTGCACCTTGGCCACCGGGTTCGCCCCGTCCATCGACACGTCCTGGATGGAGTGGCAATAGTCGCAGGTGACGCCTTCCCAGCTCACCTTGCGGCGCAGGCTGAGGTCCCCGATGCGCACCGCCACGGGAGCGTGGCAGGCCAGGCAGGTTCGGCGCGCGCCGGGGCCGAGGTCGGTCTCCGCCATCTCGAGCGCATCCTGGAACAGCCGGCTCTCCATGGCCTGGGCATGCGCGGAACTGCGCCAGGCGTCGTGAATGGCGCGGTGGCAGCGTCCACAGACCTCGGCGGTCTCGGGCGGCTCCATCCCTCCGGCCAGTCCCAAACCCAGGAGCAAACACAACAGCATGGCTCACCTCCTGCCGGCGCCGGCCGGAGCTTGCGGAGGCCGTTCGATCGCGCGCAGCGCCAGCCAAAGCCCCGCCATCGTCGCCAGGATCGCCAGCAGTGCGACGCCCAGCCCCATGCGACGGTAGTCCCGCTCCTTCAGGGCGTTTTCCCCTGCCCGGCGGGTCTCGGCGGCGGCGGCCAGGCCGGACTGGGCAAGCTGGCTGACCGCCGTCACGCGAAAAGCGTGCACCGCCACCCGCGCTTTGACCAGTGTTGCGTGGGCTTCCTGCTGCCGCAGCATCGCTTCGGACACCTCCATCCCGGAACTCGCCGCCTGCCGCAAGACCTGGTCGGAGTTCTTCAGTGCGGCATTCAGGCCGTTGATCATCCCCGCCATCTCCACCGCAGCTTTCCCCTCCGGCGAGTCGGCTGTGTGGCACTGCGCGCAGACAGATTTATCCCCCGCCAGCATCGCGGAGGAAGGCAACCGCACGCCGTGGTTTCCATGACAGGTGACGCAGCCGGCCGCGCCCATGGCAGCGAACGCCGGCTGGTGCGGGCTCTTGCTGTACAGGTCTTCAACCAACGCGTGGCAGTTCCCGCAGACCGCGGCCACCGAGCTGACCTGCGGCGGCGTGGCCCCGTGGTTGCCGTGGCAGGAGGCGCAACTCGGAGCCGAGAGGTCGCCACGCTGCGCCAGGGCCGCCCAGTGCACGCTCTTGCGATACTCCTCGAACTGGTTGGTGGGAATCTTGTACTTGGCCATGTGCGCCGCGTCCGCGTGGCAGCGCGCGCAGGTCTCCGGCAACCGCAACGGGTGCACCGGCGACTGCGGGTCCTTGACTTCCCGAATGTCATGCACGCTGTGGCAATCCACGCAGTTGGCCACGGCCCCGTCGCCGGAGGCAATGCGCTTGCCGTGCACGCTGGTCTGATACAGCTCGTACTGATCGACCCGCTGCTGCGGCATGTACTTATGCATCAGGTTCGCGTCGCTGTGGCAATGCGCGCAAAGCTGGGGAACCGCCGCGCGGGCGATCTTCCCGCGGAAGCCTTTGGCCTTGCTCATGGCGGCGTCCTGGTCGTCGGCGTTGCGGTCGCCGCCATGGCAGTCGGCGCAACTGAAACCGCGGCGCTGGTGCACGTCCTTGGAAAACTTGAGCGCCGGAGCGCTCTCCATGGCCGTGTGGCACTCGACGCAGGAGTCCTTGGCCGGGGCCGCAACCGGCAACAGGAACAGGAGGAGAAGAGCAGGCCGGCGGATCATTTGTAGTACCCCAATAAGGAGAAGGTGGCCAAGTACGCCAGGAGCGCGACCCCGGCGCCGGTCACCAAGCGGGTGCGCTCCATCCCCTGGCGATTGGTGGCCCAGAAGGGCAGCAGAATCCAGAAGACCGCCAGCAGCCCGAAGCCCAGCAGCCCGAGCAACTCGCCCTCCAGAAATGCCACGTGGCTCGGGATCAGCTTGAGCGTGTAAAACGGCGCCAGAAAATACCATTCCGGCCGGATGCCGGCCGGAGCGGAAGCAAATGGGTCGGCCTTCTCGCCCAGTTCCCATGGGAAGATGGCCGCCAGCGACCCCAGCACGGCCAGCGCCGCGTACCAGGCCATCATCTCGCGCAGGAAGAAGTTCGGAAAGAACGGCATCTGGGGCGCCTTGCCGCCCTGCGCCTGAAACTTGCGCTCCACCCAGGGTGGCGAGCTGATGCCCTGCTTCTGCACCAGGATCAGGTGAACCAGCAGCAGCACAGTCGTGAGGCCCGGCAACACCGCAACGTGGAAGCCGAAGAAACGCGTCAGGGTGGCGCCCCCCACGTCCTCGCCGCCCCGCAGGAACCGCGCCAGCGCCGGGCCGATCCCGGGAAGGCTGGCAGCCATGTCCGTGCCGACCTTGGTGGCGAAATAGGAGATGGTGTTCCAGGGCAACAGGTACCCGCTGAAACCGAATCCCAGCGCCAGGCAAAGCAGCGCGATGCCGCTCAGCCAGGTCACTTCCCGAGGTCTCCGATAGCTCCGCAGGAACACCACACTGAACATGTGCACCATGGCGGTGAAGATCATCAGGTTGGCCGACCAACTGTGGATGGAGCGCACCAGCCAGCCGAACTGCACCCGGGTCACGATGAACTGCACGCTCTCGTAAGCTTCGGTGGTGGTGGGGCGGTAATAGAGCAGCAGCAGAATCCCGGTCAGCACCTGGATCACGAACAGGAACAGCGTGATCCCGCCGAAGTAGTACCACATGGTGCCGGAGTGGACCGGAACGGTTTTGTGCGCCAGGAACTCGCGGATGGCGCTCAGGCCGAGGCGTTCCTCGAGCCACCCGCTCAGGCCGCCGGTGTTCGCTTTGGCTCCCTCCAAGATGCGCCTCCCGTCCCCGCCCCGCCTCACGCGCGGCGCGAGATGACCACTTCATCGCCTCGCACGCGGGCCACGTATTCATCCAGCGCCTTGGGCGGCGGCCCGGAAACGACGTTGCCGTTCAAGTCATAGAATCCGTTATGGCAGGCGCACCAGATCTGCCGCCTCTGCTCCTGGTACTGAACGGTGCAGTTCAGGTGCGTGCAGACCGCCGAGAAGGCCCGCCACTCGGTCTCGCTCACCCGCACCAGCAGTACCGGACGGTTGCCGAACTTGACGATCTTGCCCGAGTTGGGTTTCAGGTCCTGGATCTTGCCTCCGGGGACTTCGTTCACGGAGGCCTCGGAAACCGAGGGGGGATTCATGAACCGGATCACCGGGTAAAGGAAGGCCGCCAGGGAGGCTACGAAGCCTCCGCCCAATAGAGTACGGATGAGATTGCGACGTTCTGTGATCATCAAGCCCCGCTGTCAGAAATCCTACCTATCGCGGAATGCCACTGTCAAGCAAAAAAGGCGGCAACCAGTCCGAAAGTGTGAAATCCCCCTTGCGACGCTCGAAAAGCGGCTGAGGGAGAGTCCCGAACCGGCGACCGACAGTTGCAAGCTGCAATGCCGCATTGCGATCTACCCTATCAGGGTAACACGCTGAGGAGTCAAGGTAATCGACCACAGTATCCCGATTGGTGTGGTATTATTCAGCATACTCGCGCTCGGCTATAGAACTGGCCGAGTAGAGATGCAACAGTCTATTGCGATGATTCGTAAGCACTTACCTTAAGTGACAACAGTTCGTGCCCAAAGGGCCTTCAGAGTGCAATTAGCAGACCCGAAGGCATGGAGGTTGTAGAATGGTACCTTTGCTGGTTTTAGGAACTTTTGTGGTGTTCATCACCATGGATGTGTTGCTGCATCGCGAGAAGTACCGGTTCCGGGTAGCCGAGGCAGCCATCCCCGAGCTCCCCATGGGGGCTGTCCCAGTGGTGGCTGGCGTATCCCTACCGGAGACTTTGGCGTATCACCCCGGGCACTCCTGGGCCTTGGACGCCGGCAACGGCCGGGTCAGAATCGGCTTGGACGAACTGGCTGCCAGTCTGCTGGGTCCCATCCAGCGCCTGGATGTCCCCCAGCGCGGCCGCTGGTTCCGTCAGGGCGAGAAGGGCTGGACGGTGGTTACCCCGCAGGGCGAGGCGGCGATGCTGGCCCCGGCGGAAGGTGAAATCGTGGCCGTGAACCAGAAGGCGGTCTCGAACCCCGAATTGATCACCCAGGATCCTTACGGGGCGGGCTGGCTTCTGGAGATCTTCTCTCCGGATACCCAGGTTAGCTTCCGGAACCTGCTTTCCGGCGCCCTGGCGCGGCGCTGGATGGAGCAGTGCGTCACGGAGCTGCGGCAAGCGGTATCGCCCATGGCTCAGGCCACCGCTCTGGACGGTGGACGGATTGCGCCCCGGTTGGGCGCCGAATTGCCCCAGGAAAAATGGCTCGAAGTGACCCGCCAGGTTTTCCGCAGCTAAAGGAGGAAGTCGCCGGATGCGCGCGTTGCTGTTCGACAACACAAAGTGCATTGGCTGCGGCTTGTGCATGCAGGCTTGCCGCACCCAGAACGGCTTGCCGGAAACCGATGCACCGGACCTGAACGACAAGCAGTTCACGGTGCTCAAGACCACCGCCGGCAAGCACGGTGAGGTGAACTACCGCCGCCTGTGCATGCATTGTCAGGAGCCCACCTGCGCGTCGGTGTGCCCGGTGGGCGCGCTGCACAAGACCGCGACGGGTCCGGTGCTCTACAATGCCGAGATCTGCCTGGGCTGCCGCTACTGCATCCAGGCCTGCCCGTTCAGCGTACCGCGCTACGAATGGAACTCGCTCGTTCCGCGGGTGCGCAAATGCACCTTCTGCGCCGACCGCTTGGCTGCGGGCGGGATCAACGCCTGCGCCGAGGCCTGCCCCGCCGGCGCAACCGTGGCCGGAGAGCGCGAGGCTCTGCTCCGGGAGGCGCGCGCGCGCCTGGCCGCTGAACCGGACAAGTACGTACCGAAGATCTATGGAGAACACGACGCGGGCGGCACGAGCGTCCTGATGCTCTCCTCGGTTCCCTTCTCCCAGCTTGGACTGCCGGACAACCTGCCGGCCGAGCCGCTTTCGGCTCTGACCTTCCGGGTGCTGTCCAAGATCCCGACCTTCGTCTGTGCGGGTAGTTTCACGATGGCCGGCCTGTGGTGGCTCACCAACCGTAAAGCGGAGGTGGCCCGGGCCGAGGGCGGAGGCGCGCCGCGCAAAGGGGGACGCTCATGAACCGGGTGCGCGCGCTTTTCTGGCGGGTGGTCGCGCTGGCGATTCTGGCTGCCGGCGCCTACGCCACCTGGGTGCGGTTCACCCAGGGGCTCGGCAGCGCCACCCACCTCGGCGACCGCTATCCCTGGGGCCTCTGGATCGGCTTCGACATTCTGTGCGGCGTGGGACTGGCGGCGGGCGGCTTCGCCATCACCACCGCGGTCTACATCCTGCACCTGGAGCGGCTGCGGCCCATCGTTCGGCCCACCATTCTGACCGCTTTTCTGGGCTATGTGCTGGTGATTTGCGCGCTGATGGTCGATCTCGGCAAGCCCTGGAACATTTGGCGGGCGATCGTCTGGTGGAACCCGCACTCGGTGATGTTCGAGGTGGCCTGGTGCGTGATGCTTTACACCACGGTGCTGGCCCTGGAGTTTTCCCCCATCCTGTTTGAACGGCTGAAGTGGCCGCGCGCCGTCAAGGTGGTGAAGGCGGTGGTGGTTCCGCTGGTGGGGCTCGGCTTCATCCTCTCCACGCTGCATCAATCCTCGCTGGGAAGCCTGTACCTGATATTGCCCACCAAGCTGCATCCGCTGTGGTACTCGCCGCTGCTGCCGATCCTGTTCTGGCTCTCCGCGATCGCCGCCGGCCTGGCCATGGTGATTTTCGAGAGCGGCATGAGCGCGCGCGCGTTCGGCCGCGCTTTGGAACTCGACATCCTTCAAGGCGTCTCGAAGGTGATGGTGCTGTTCCTGGGCATTTTCCTGATGACCCGCTTCCTGGACCTGGGCGCGCGCGGCTCGCTCAACGCGGCGTTCCGCTTCTCCGGCCCGGGCAGCTATGAGGCCGGCATGTTCTGGCTGGAGGTCGCGCTGCTGGCGCTGCCCATGGCGCTGGTGGCGATCCCGCGGGTGCGCCGCAACCCACAGGCGCTGTTTGCGTGCTCCGCAATCGTAGTGGGAGGATTTCTGGTCAACCGCCTGAACGTCTCCACCACCGGTCTGGACGCTTCCTCGGGGTATCGTTACTTCCCCTCGTGGATGGAGGTCGCGGTGACCCTGTCGGTAGTGGTGGTCGGGTTGAACGTATTCCGGTTCGCGATGCGATTTCTGCCCGTGTACGTCTCCGGCGGGCATGAGGTCGCCAAGGAGGATTCGCGTAGCGCGGTTTATGCGCAGCCTTAGTGCGAAGCTGATTGCCGGGTTGGTGGCGGGCCTGGCGGGAGTTCTCTTCTGGCTGGGCGCGGCCAATCTGCGTGTGCTTCGCGCCAGCCTGGAGTCCACCGCGATCGTCACGGAACAGCGGATGGCCGGGGTGATCTTCCACTCCACCCGCTACAGCATGTTGCGGAACGACCGCGAGCAGTTGCTGGAGATCATCCGCTCGATCGGCGCGCAGTCCGGCGTGCGCCGCGTGCGGATCATGTCGAAGAGCGGCAGGATCCAGGTCTCGACGCTGCCCCAAGAGGTCGGCCAGATGCTGGACAAGCGGGCCGAGGCCTGCTACGCGTGCCACTCCAGCTCCCAGCCGCTGGAGAAACCGGACGTCAAACAAACCTACCGTTTTTATCACATCGGGCGGGAGCGCGTGATCGGGCTGATTCGCCCGATCGACAACGAACCGGCCTGCTCGAACGCGGCGTGCCACGCGCACCCGGCCTCGCAACGCATCCTGGGAGTGCTGGACGTGGTGCTGTCGCTGGAATCGGTGGACCAGGAGCTGGCGGCGCACGAGAGGCGCATGCGCGCGCAGGTGGCGATCTCGGCGGCTCTGACGGTCGGGCTGGTCGCGTTTCTGGTGTGGCTGCTGATCCGCCGCCCAATACGCCGCCTGATCGCCGGGGTGAAGATCCTCGGCTCGCGCCAGTTGAGCTTCCGTTTCGGCTTCAAGCGCCGCGACGAGATCGGGGAACTCGCCGGGGCCTTCGACAACATGGCGGCAGAGCTCGAGAACGCCAACCTGACGCTGGAGGAGCGCATCCGCCGCAAGACCAAAGAGCTCGAGGCGGCGCAGGAGAGTTTGATCCATTCCGAGAAGCTGGCCTCCCTGGGCGAGATGGCGGCCGCGGTGGCGCACGAGATCAACAACCCGCTCGCCGGCATCTTCACCTACGCGCGACTGCTGGAGAAAAAACTCGCGCCCGGAAAGCCGGCGGTGGAGTGGATTCAGACCATCCAGCGCGAGAGCAAGCGCTGCGGCGA
>PLEM01000015.1 GCA_003137035.1 Bryobacterales bacterium
CTGATCGGCGTCGGGCGCGTGCTGCATGTCGGCGCCGCGCAGGAGTACTCCTACGCCACGAAGGACCTCAACGGGAAGCTGCGCTCGATGTTGTGGGAGCGAATGGTCCAGCACTCCATCCGCCCCGACTTCAAGGATGGCTTTCTACTGCCGTATCACGCAGCTATCGAGAAGGCGGCCGAAGACCCGGAGTTCGATCCTGCAGAGATAGCAGCCTTTTCACCCGCCGACCGTCTCCTCGAATTCTCGCACGCCTCGCAATTGGTCAGCCACGACGGCGCCATTGCTTCGCTGCTCGCGTGCGCCGAGTCCCTTCGCAAGGCGAAGGGCGTCTTGCCGGGGCCATGGGACCAGTGCCTGCAGTGGATCGATGCGCGACTCGGCGAACTGTGGAAGGCGCGGGGCCCATGCCCTGGGCTCGGCTCGGCGTTGTCGGCCTTCGGATTGGAGTTCGGCACCTTCGTCGCCCGCGCGTTGGCCGAGAAGGCGGGCGACAATGCCGATCCCTGGCCGTTGGTCGACAAGATGTTTGCCGACCCCAAGAAGCACTTGCCAGCACCGTTGGCCGAGAGCATCGGCAAAACAATGTGCAGCAAGTGGACTCGGTTGCCCGATGAGCGCCGCGCACTGCTCAAACTTGTCAGCCGCTTCGAGATCACACGGGAGCAGGCGACCGCGCTCTACGTTCAGGAGGAACGTGTCAAGGCCGGAATCGGCACCGGCGACGCGGCGATCCTCGCCAACCCGTATCTGCTCTACGAACTGACCCGCCTGGGCGCGGATCCCGTCAGCGTTTGGACCGTCGACCGCGGTGTCTTCCCGGACGAGGTCATCCGCAAGAAGCATCCGTTGCCTGCGCCTACGGCATTGGACGCGGGAACGGACGCTCGCCGCGTCCGTGCGTTCACGGTGAAGGTTCTCGAAGACGCGGCCGGTGCCGGCAACACGCTCCTTCCCCACGGTCAGGTTGTCCTCGGTATCCGCGCGCTCACGCTCCAGCCGGCTTGTGCGGTCGACGCCGATCTGATGAACGTTGCTAAGGACGACTTCGGGGATTCCGTCGTCGAACTCGCCATGGCCAGCGGCGCCTCGGCCCTGCAGTTGGGCCGGCTGACGGAGGTGGGCGCGACGATCCGCGTGGCGATCGAAAAGCGAATCAACGGCAAGCGCATGACCGTCGAGGCCGACTGGCGGGATCTCCTCGACGCACACCTCGCCGCGCTGTCGGCTGGTAAGCCCGACGAACTGGAAGGAAGCGCCCGTGCGGAAAAGACTGCTGCGCTGACAGAATTGGCGGAGGCGCGACTCTCCGTCTTGATCGGCCCCGCCGGAACCGGCAAGACCACCTTGCTCTCGGTGCTCTGTTCGCACCCGATAGTTGAGGCGGGCGGAATCCTGCTGCTGGCGCCTACCGGGAAAGCCCGTGTGCGCATGGAGCAGTCCACCAAGAGCCTCCATCTCAAGGGCTACACCATCGCCCAGTTTCTGAGTCCGCACCGCTACGACGGCACGACGGGCCGCTATCGCCTCTCGGACAAACCAACCGAGGCTGGCGCGCATACGGTCATCATCGACGAGGCCTCGATGCTGACCGAAGAGATGCTCGCGGCGCTGATCCAGGCGCTCAAGGGTGTGCACCGGCTCATCCTCGTCGGTGATCCGCGCCAGCTCCCGCCGATTGGCGCGGCCCGGCCGTTCGTGGACATCGTCAAGCACCTCACCCCGGAAGGCGTCACCGAGAAGTTCCCGCGCGTCGGTCCCGGTTATGCCGAACTGACCATCCGCCGTCGTCAGGCCGGCGAGGACCGCGAGGACCTGCAGCTCGCCGAATGGTTCAGTGGTTCACCCATTGCGCCGGGTGAGGACGATGTGTTCGACACCGTGGTGCGCACCGGTCAGAGCCAGCACGTTCGCTTCGTGCAGTGGGAGACCGCTGACGATGTACGGTCGCGCCTCATCGACGTGCTGGTGGGTGAGCTGAAGCTTTCCGACGGCACGCCGGCGCTCAAAGGGCCAGATGACATCGCCGGCTTCGATGCCACCCTCGGGGGTGAAGCCTGGAATGACATGCGCTTCTTCAACCCTCGAAGGGGAGAGCAGGCCGGCGCCGCAGAGACGGCGGAGGGCTGGCAAATCCTCTCGCCAGTGCGGTCGGCGGCTCATGGCGTGCCCGACCTGAATCGCCTGATCCACAAGCAGTTTCGGCAGGTGATGATCGATGCCGCACGCAAGGAGGGGTGGCAGCGCAAATTCCCCAAACCCATGGGGCCCGAGGAGATCGTCTACGGCGACAAGGTCATCAACCTCATCAACACCGACCCCAGTGCCTGGTGGAATAGGCACCGCAAGGTGTACCCGCCGAAGGACAACGCCTATATTGCCAACGGCGAAATCGGTATGGCCGTCGGCTTCTTCAAAAGGAAGGGTCTGCCGGACCTGCGCTGGAAGCTCGAAGTCGAGTTTTCATCCCAGCCGGGGTACAAGTACGACTTCACCAACCGCGACTTTGGCGAAGAGAGCAATGCGGTCCTCGAGCTCGCCTACGCGCTCACTGTCCACAAGTCCCAGGGCAGCGAGTTTGGCACGGTCATCCTTGTGTTG
>PLEM01000059.1 GCA_003137035.1 Bryobacterales bacterium
AGCAGATCGAAGACGAAGTCGTGGACTGCCTGCAGTTCGCTCTCGACACGCTGCGCACTTACGGTTTCGAGAAGTACGAGGCGGAATTGTCCACCTGGGACGGCGGTGCCAGCGGCAAGTACGATGGCACGCCCGAACAGTGGAGCCTGGGCGAGAACGCGCTCAAGAAGGCCTGCGAGCGGCTGAACCTGGCCGCGCGGGTGACGCCGGACGAAGCCGCGTTCTACGGGCCGAAGATCGACGTGAAGCTGGTGGATGCGATCGGCCGGCTGTGGCAGCTCTCGACGGTGCAGTTCGATTTCACGCTGCCGCGGCGGTTCGGCCTCGAGTACATCGCCGAGGACGGCAAGGCGCACCAGCCGCTGATGGTGCACCGGGCGCTATACGGATCGGTGGAGCGGTTCTTCGGAATTCTGCTGGAGCACTACGCCGGGGCGTTCCCGGTGTGGTTGGCGCCGGTGCAGGCCACCGTGCTGCCCATCACCGACCGTCAACTGGAATACGCCACCCAGGTGACCCAGCGCTTGCGGCAAGCGGGCATCCGCGCCACGCTCGACGATCGCAACGAGAAGGTCAACCTCAAGATTCGCGAGGCGCAGTTGCAGAAAATCCCTTACATGCTGGTGGTGGGCGACCGCGAGGCCCAGGCCGGCACGGTCTCGGTGCGCAATCGCAAACACGGCGACCAGGGCGTGCGGCCGCTCGAGGCGTTCCTGGAGCAGGTCCGGGAACTGATCCTCAGCAAGTCGCCCGTGGAGTAGAGGCATGTTCATTGCCGCCGCGGTGCTGGCCGCCCTGACGGCGGGATCGCTGGCGTTTGGCCTGCTGGCGATCGTGGCGGCATGGCGGTACCTGAGGGTTCGACCGCCGCGGTTGGAGCGCGCGGTTCCGATCAGCCTCCTGAAACCGCTCTCCGGACTCGACGAGGGCCTCGAAGAGAACCTGCGCAGCTACTTCCGGCAGGACTACCCCGAATTCGAGATTCTGCTGGCGGTGCGCCAGGCGGACGATCCGGCGGTGGCGGTGGCCGAGAAGCTGCGCGCCGAGTTTCCAGGCGTGCCGGCGCGCTTGATCGTAACCGGAGAGCCGCCCTACCCCAACGCCAAAGTGTTCGCGCTGGACCGCATGCTGGCGGAGTCTCGCTACGACCTGCTGGTGATGACCGACAGCGATACGCGGGCCTTGACGCCGGGGATGCTGCGGGTTCTGGCAGCCGAGTTTCAGGACCCGCGCCTGGGCCTGACCACGTGCCCCTATCGGGCGGTGCCGGGCAACTCGGTGTGGTCCGTGCTCGAGGCCATCGGAATGAACACGGAGTTCGTGGCGGGCCTGCTGATGGCGCGGATGATTGAGGGCATGAAGTTCGGCGTGGGCCCGGCCATGGCGGCGCGGCGGGAGACGATCCTCGGAATCGGGGGCTTCCAGGGCCTGAAGGACTATCTGGCCGAGGATTTCATGATGGGAAAGCTGGCTGCCGAGGCGGGTTGGGGCACGGGCCTGTCGTCCTGCGTGATCGAGCACCGCATCGGGGCGCAGCGGTTCCTGCCGAATCTGGAGCACCGGCTGCGCTGGGCCCGGAGCACGCGGCGGTCGCGGCCGGCGGGGTACGTCTGGCTGGTGTTCACCTATCTGCTGCCACTGGCGCTGCTGCAGCTCGCGCTCAAGCCGTCCTGGTGGCCGCTGGCGGCCGCGGCCCTGGCGGTGCGGGCGCTGGTGGCTTGGGCGGCGGCGGGATGGGTGCTGCGCGACCGGCTCACGGTCCGCAGATGGTGGCTGGTGGCAGTACAGGACCTGGCGAGTTTCGCGCTGTGGCTGGCCGGGTTCTTCGGCAACACGGTGAGCTGGCGGGGACGGCGCTACATGATCTACAAGGATGGCAGGTTTGGGCTGGCCTGATCGTCCTCCTCTGGCGCTCGTTCACTGAGCAGAAGGCGGCGCAGCGTCCGCAGGTCGTTCAGGAGCCGGCGGCCGGTCTCCATGTGAACGGCGAGCTTGGCCAGTTTGAAGGAAACCAGTTGGAGGGCCTGGAGCCGGCGTTCGGGCTGCGGAGCGGAGATGGCGGCGTCCACGTCGCGGCGGGCTTCCTCGATCGACTCGACCAGCAGCTCGACAAACTGCTGCGCGCTCTCGACGCTGTCAAACGGGGTTTCCGGTTCGTCGCCCACGGCAGTGGCTCCCAGAGCAGACCCTTGAATTATAGACCTTTCGTCCAGGTCTACGCCGGAAGCCGGGGCCCGCCGGCCTGGCTACTTGCCTGCGGCGCCCGCTAGAGCCTGGGCCTTGGACACCAGCGAACTTACGTCGGATGCGTACGAGCCGAGCATGGCCTCACAGCGCTCTATAATATCGTCAAAGTCGTGGATCTGGACGGCGAGTCCGGTATCCCAGGCGCCGAAATGAAGCGCTCCGAACTGCTCAAAAAGGTATCCGGAACAGTCGAGAATCATGCATGGTGAGTCGTACGAGGCCCCCAGGTACGAATAGGGATTAATGACCATACGACGGCTGGTTGTGATGGCGAAACACGTCGGGGGGCCAATGTACAAACGGACACAGGCCGGGTCCACGTGCCAGGATCGGAGAATCTTCAACGATGCTACGATATCCGAACCGATCTTGGTCGGCGCGAGATTCTCCTGGCTCCCTCGGAAGTCGCCCACGATCGGGTGGGACAACAGGAACCAGACTCTTACTCCGTGCTCGACCTTGAACCTGAGTTTTTCGGCAATCTCCCCCACTTCGCCCTGTTGCAGCAGTCCTTTCAGGGACGATCCGACCACCATGATCTCGCGGAACTCTTCATCGAGATCCCTGGCGAAGACCTTAAGCGCCAGTACGCGCCCCTTTTCTACCGAGATCAGGCCTGCTTCCTTTACCGACTTCAGCAGGTCGAGCTGGTCGGCGAACCTCCCCAGGAGGTCCTCGGTCCGGACTTCGAAAGCACTGCGAATTAGTCCCTTGAGGTCGTCCGGACGGCTCAGCAGGCTGCTCGACCTCAATTCGGCGACGCTCTTGTTCAACCCGGCGATCTGGTCGAGCATCGCGCCGGACATCTTCTGAATCTGCTGGGAGAAACTCCGCGAAAGCTCCTCGATCTTGGCGGCTATGGTCGCTGGAAAATCGACATCGCGAGCCGGCTGCATGGCCGCGGCCATGTGCTGCTGGGCGGCCTCCCTGGCTGCCTGAGCGCTCGCAGCGCTACTCAGGTCATACCTCACAGTGTGGACGCCCTCGGCACAGAGGAGGGACTTCTCGCCGAATGCGAGAAGCTGAACCACCGGCTTGCGAAGGGCGTGGCGGAGAGCGAGTCTTTCCAACACAGTTGGATCGCGATCCGAGAGGTCGGCGAGCACGATTCGGTCGTTGACGATATGGGAAATGACTTCCGCCGTGAGGATGCCCGAAGTCGAAATCCCGTCCGAGCGAACGCAGCGCAGGCCAGCAACCGCCGCGGCCGGTTCGACAATGTTATGGAAAACTGCCTCCGCCCGCTGCCTGGTTTCCGAGCCCTCCTCGCCGGTGGGGGAGATGATAAAGCACGTGCGCTCAGGTTGATAATCGGGTCTTGAGTTTGAACAAACTTCAGCTATGTCCGGGATTTCCATTGTGGCGCATCCTGTCGCACTCAGTATACACCCGGCGGTCTCGCGGCTAACTTTTTGATGCGGCAGTCGGAGTAGCTCCGACTTCCTGCCACATCCGCCGCGGGACCGCCGGCGGCGTGGCCCACGGATGCGACTCCCACAGGTGACCCTCATAGGTCTTCCGTTGAGAACTAGGCGGAAGCCGGGGCTCCCTCCGCCGGCCGGGCTACTTGCCTGAGGCGTCCGACCGGCCCTTGGAAACCAGCGTGCTTACGTCGGTTGCGTAGGTACTGAGCATAGCCTCGCAGCGCGCTATCGCATCGTCAAAGCTGCGGATGGGTACGGCGAGCCCGGTATCCCAGGCACCGAAATGGAGCGCTTTGAACTGTTCGAAAAGGTATCCGGAACGGTCCAGAACCAGGCACGGAGAGTCGTACGTGGCCCCCGTGGAGAGGTAGGGATTGATGACCATGCGGCGGCTGGTTGTGATGGCGAAACAGGTGGGGGGGCCGATGTACAAGCGGACACATTTCGGATCCACATTCCAAAACCGCAGAATCTTCAACGAGGCGATAATATCCAAACCGATCTCGGTCGGCGCGCGGTTCTCCTGGCTCCCGCGAAAGTCGGCTACGATCGGATGGGTCAAGAGGAACCGTACGCTTACCAGACGCTCGAGCTTAAACCTGAGCTTTTCGGC
>PLEM01000528.1 GCA_003137035.1 Bryobacterales bacterium
CTCACGGTCGCGGTTCCGTGCTGAGGGTCGCGCGGCAGCTTCCCCAGATTTCGACTTCGGGGGTGGGCTTCGCGTTGCATCGTCTATATGATAAGCGTTAAGCTACAGGCTACAGCGCGCCGATGAAGATACGGAACTTCGCGCACAAGGGCCTGAAGCGGCTTTACACGGAGGACAGCGCGAAAGGCGTGCCACCCGGCGTCTTGGACAAACTGCGGAATATGCTCGCATATCTCGACAGCATGGAAGACGCGGAGGAATTGCGAGCGCTCACGACATGGAACGCACACACGCTCACCGGCGACCGATCGGGAACGTGGAGCCTGACCGTCACCCGGAATCGCCGTCTTACGTTCCGCATCGACACCGCCGAGCGCGAAGTCTGCGATGTGAATTTGGAGGACTACCACTAGAGCAATGGAGGTAACGCCAATGCCCATGAAGAACCCGCCTCATCCCGGAGCTTTCATCCGGACGGAGATCATCGAACCCGCGGGCCTGTCCGTGACGGCAGCCGCCATCGCGCTCCGGGTTTCCCGCCCCGCCCTCTCCAGCTTGCTCAATGGCAGGGCCGACCTGTCCGGCGACATGGCGCTACGCATCGAGAAAGCCTTCGGCGTGAAGATGGACACGCTCATGCGGATGCAAGCCTCCTACGACATCGCGCAAACCCGCAAGCGTGAGAGGGAAATCCGCGTCCGGCGGTTCTGCCCCCCAGCCGAGGTTCGCCCGTAGGCCCCCAGCACTTCAAAGGCTTCCGATCAGCTTCGCCACCAGCGCCGCGCGGTCCGCCATGCGCTCCACCAGAATGCTCTCGTGCGGCGCGTGCGCCCCTTCCCCAACCGCGCCCAGCCCGTCTAGCGTCGGCACGCCGAGCGCTGCCGTGAAGTTTCCGTCCGAGCCGCCGCCGCTCACCGATTCCTCCAGCTCGATGCCAAGCTCGGCCGCCAGCTTCCGCGCCTTCCGGAACAACTTCGCTATCCCCGCCGTCCGTTCCATCGGCGGCCGGTTCAGCCCGCCCGAAATCTCGATCGTGCACCGCCGGTCGATCGGCTTCAGCCCGTGGAACCGCCGGTCCAGCGCCTCGGCGTCCTTGATCCGCAGCACGCGGACGTCGATCGCCGCGCGCGCCTCGGCCGCCACCACGTTGGTCCGGCTGCCCCCGGAAATCACCCCGGCATTCACCGTGATGCCGCGCTCCAGCCGCGTGAAGCCGGCGACCTTCTGAATCTGCCGCGCCAGCTCCAGAATCGCGCTCGCGCCGGAGCTGAAATCCAGCCCCGAGTGCGCCGCCCTGCCCCGCACCACGATGCTGTATTCGCCCACCCCCTTGCGCGCGGTTTTCAACTTGCCCTCCAGCCCCGTCCCCGGCTCGAGCACCAGCACCGCCACGCTCCGCCGCGCCTGCTCCTCGGTCAGCGGGCGCGACGAATCGCTGCCCACCTCCTCGTCCGAGTTGAGCTGCATTACCACGCGGCGCCGCACCGGGAGATCCATCTCGCGCAACGCGCGCACCGCGAAAATCAGGAACGCGATCCCGGCCTTCATGTCCAGCACGCCCGGCCCCCACAGCCTGCCCTCCGCCTCGCGGAACGGCATCTCGTTCAGCGTGCCCACCGGCCACACGGTGTCGGAATGCCCGAGCGCCAGGATCTGCCCGTCTTTCCTCTTTCCCGGCAGCTCGAATTCGCAATGCAGGTGCGGTCCAAACCGTCCGCCTGCGATTCGCCGCACGCGCGCCATGCCCGCGACCTTCTCCGCCACCAGGTCCGCAAAGCGCCCCACCGCCGCCGCGTCGCCGGTCGGCGACTCGCATTCCACCAGCTCCCGGCACAGGCGCACCATCTCCGCCCGCCGTCTCTCCAGGTACAAAAGGATCGGGTCCATGCACCTGCTATAATACGGAATCCCATGGCAATACTGGATTTTCAGGCGATTCAACGCATTCTGCCGCACCGTTTCCCGATGCTGCTGGTCGACCGCATCGTCGAGCTCGAACCCGAGCGCATCGTGGGCATCAAGAACGTCACCGGCAACGAACCGTTCTTCGCCGGGCACTTCCCCGATTTCGCGGTGATGCCCGGGGTTCTCATCGTCGAGGCCATGGCGCAAGTCGCCGGCGTGCTCGTGCTCAAGGACTTGCCCGACCAGCAGAAGGTCGTCTTCCTGGCCTCTATCGAGCAGGCCAAATTCCGCCGCCCGGTGGTCCCCGGCGATCAGCTTCGTATCGAGATGAAAGTGGCCAAGCGCAAGTCCTTCGTCTGCAAGTTGTACGGGACGGCCAGCGTGGACGGCGTGGTGGTGGCCGAGGCCGAGGTCATGTGCAAGCTCGCCGATAAGGCCGTGACGGCCTCCGAGTAGCCGCGCGAATGGCTGTCCATCCCACCGCCATCGTCGATCCCTCCGCCTGCATCGCAGACTCCGCCGAAATCGGCCCGTATTCCATCATCGGAGCCGAGGTCGAGATCGGCGCGCGCACCCGCCTCATGGCCCACCTCTATATCGAGGGGCCCACCACCATCGGCGCGGACAACATCTTCTATCCCTACTCGACCGTGGGCGTCGCCGGACAGGACCTGAAGTACCACGGCGAGCGCGCCGAGACCCGCATCGGCAACCGCAACAAGATTCGCGAATTCGTCACTATACACCGCGGCACCGAGGGCGGCGGCCTGCTGACCTCGATCGGCGACGACAACCTGATCATGGCCTACGCCCACATCGCGCACGACCTGCGGATCTCGAACCACACCATCATCGGATTGGGCGCGCATTTCGCCGGGCACGTGACCATCGGCGACTGGGCGGTGGTCGGTCCCTACGCCGGGGTGCACCAGTTCTGCCGCGTCGGCGCGCACGCCATGATCGGCCCGCATAGCGTGATCACGCAGGACGTGATGCCGTTCTCGATGACGGTGAGCGAGCGGGAAGTGAAAACTTTTGGCGCCAACCGGATTGGCCTGGAGCGCCGCGGCTTCCCCGAGGCCACGCGCGATGCGCTGCACAAGGCGTTCCGCCTGCTCGGCCAGTCCGGCCTGAACACTTCCCAGGCCCTCGAGCGCATCCGCGCCGAGATTCCCTCGAGCCCGGAACTCGACGAGCTCCTCAACTTCATAGAGTCCGCCCCCCGCGGCGTAATCAAGTGAAATACGCGCTCATCGCCGGTAACGGCCGCTTCCCTATCCTGGCGCTGGATACCGCGCGCAAGCTGGGCCACGAGGTGATCGTCGTCGCCATCAAGGAGGAAGCCGCGCCCGAGGTCGAGCCGCTCGCCGCGCGATGTTACTGGGTTTCACTCGGCGAACTCGGCAAGCTCATCGACATCCTCAAAAAGGAAGGCATCCAGGAAGTCATGATGGCGGGCCAGGTCAAGCACGCAAAGATCTTCTCGTCGATCCGCCCCGACTGGCGCCTGGTCAAGCTGCTCGCCGCGCTCCCCCAGAAGAACACCGACGGACTCATCGGCGGCGTCGCCAAGGTGCTCGCGGACGAGGGCATCCGCCTGGCCGATTCCACCGCGCTGTTGAAGCCCTTGCTCGCCGCCGAGGGCGCTCTCACCCGCCGCAAGCCCACCAAGGCCGAACTCGCCGACATACAATACGGCCGCCGCATCGCGAGCGCCCTGGCGGGTTTCGACATCGGCCAAAGCGTGGCCATTTGCGAGCGCGCCTGCGTCGCCCTGGAGGCCATGGAAGGCACCGACGCCATGCTCCGCCGCGCCGCCGCGCTGGTCAACGGCCGCCCGCTCACGCTGGTGAAATCCAGCCGCCGCCGCGCCCATCTGCTGTTTGACGTCCCCGTGGCCGGCCCCACCACCATCGCCACCATGGTCGAAACCGGCGCCACGGCGCTAGCCCTCGACGCCGGCCGCACCCTGCTCCTCGACCGCGACGAAATGCTGGAGCAGGCCGACGCCGCCCGCATCGCCATCCTCGGCTCGAAACCCGAGGAGTGAACTGGTCAGCCGGTGATGCGGCACTGGTTCACAGCCAGCGGCGCTCGGCCAGGAACTCGTCCACCACTGGCGTACCCGGGCGAGCAATGCGGCTGGCAAGCCGGCGAGCGCGGGCCAGTGCTTGCGCCCGGGTCTCCAGCCGGACGATCCCGTCGGCACACGTCAGCAGAACATCCATGCCCGGCTCGATCCCAAGTTCCCGCCTCAACTTCGCGGGAAGCAGAATCCGGCCTCGATCATCGATCCTGCACGCAAGCCCTGGCACTTTCCCCCCACTTCGTCCTTCGTAATTCGTACTTCGTACTTGCCTACACCTCGCAGATCTCCACCGCTTCCCGCAGCGACTGCAACGGGTCCCGCTTGGGGACGAATTCGTGCGAGAAGAACCCCGTGAAGCCAAGCTCCGCCACCGCCTGCGCGATGGCCCGGTAATTCAGCTCCTGCGTCCCGTCTATCTCGTTCCGCCCCGGATTGCCCCCGGTGTGGAAGTGCCCGATGTGCCGGATGTTCTCGCGGATGGTGCGGACGATGTCGCCCTCCATGATCTGCATGTGGTAGATATCGTAGAGCAGCTTCACGCGCGGCGAATTCACCCGCTTGCACATTTCCGCGCCCCAGGCCGTGTGGTCGCACTGGTAGTCCTTGTGGTTCACCTTGCTGTTGAGCAGCTCCATGCACACGGTGACGCCCTTCTCTTCCGCCAGCCCCTTGATCCGCTCCAGCCCCGCCACGCAGTTCTCCAAGCCCTCCTGGTCCGAAAGCCCCTGCCGGTTCCCCGAGAACACGATCACGTTCGGAATCCCCTCCGCGGCCGCCAGCGCGATACTCGCCCGCAGCCCCTCGATGAGTTTGTCGTGGTTCTCCTTGCGGTTGAATCCGACCGGAATGGTCCCGCCGCTCGAGACGATGGACGGCGCCAGCCCGTGTTTCTTGAGAACAGGCCAGTCCGCCGGCTCGGTCAGGTCGATCCCTTGCAGCCCCACCCGCGCCGCGTTCGCGCACAGCTCCTCGATGCTCCACTTCGAGAAGCACCATCGCGCCACGCCCTGCTTCAACCGCCCCTTGCGCGCCTGCGCGCCCGCCGCGAGGCCCACCGCACTCACTCCCAGCGTGGAAAAGAACGTCCGTCTTCGCATGGCCTATATACTAGCAAGTAGAATGGCGTTCGCACTCTGGATCGATGGCGACCTGGCCTGGGCGCAGGGCCTCCACGAATACCGCCCCATGGGTGTTGCCGTGATTGCGGTCACCGACCGCTTCCATCCCCGCGATTTCCGCGCCGCCCGCCCCGCTCCGCCGCGCCTGGGCCGCCACTACGCCGGCCTGTTCGCCTCGCTCTCCGACCTCAATCGCCGTCTGGCGCGCCACCGGACGCAGCCGGCCGGAAAGAACGACTCCCCGACCCCGGCCTGGCTCGGGCTCAGCCTCTCTGAACCGGGTACGCCCCCATTGCGCAGTCGTAGATTCGTTCCGGCGCGGTCCGTACCCGGTTATCGCTCAGCTTCACCGTCTTGCCCTTGAACCTCATTTGCAGCACGATCTCGGCGCCCCGCTGAACCAGTTGGATTGCCCGCAAGTCCGCTGCCCGGTAGCTGTCCTTACCCAACACATAGACGGCCGCCACTCCGTCCCGCTCGAACTCGTAGCGCACCACCGCCTGGCGCAGCCACGCATATACGCAGAACAAGGCCAGGCCAAGCGGGATCAGCGCGGTCCGGGTGGCCCCGCCCCGCAGCGCCACATATCCCAGGCCAACGAACAGCGCGAACCAAAACCCCAGAACGAACCGCAGCGTCAAGGAAGCAGCCACCGTGAAGGGGAGCTTCAATGGCGGCTCCAGCGCCTCGTGGGGAACAGCGGCCTTCAGGATGTTGTAGAACTCGATGAACTCCCGCAACTGGCGGTGCACGCGCAGCTCCACGGACGGACCGCGGATCAGCAGGCTCGCGCTGGACGGCCGGTGCTCGACGGCGCGCACATCGCTCCACCGCACGCGGCGCCTGAGGCCGAGCCGCGCCACCGCGACACCTTCGTCATCCGTCTCGATCCTGGGCAGCAGGGTCCACAACAAACACGCACTCAGCGCCGTTGCCAGGCCATACAGCAGCACCGGCCACCGCGGAAGGCCTTCGATCCCGGAGCCTGGGCCGAAGGCCAGCACGGTACAAGCTCCCAGGAACAAGCTCCCCAGGCCAGACACAATTCGGTAACCGAGCGGATACCGGAACACGCGCCAGCCGTGATCCGCAACCTTGCTCTCGCCCATTGGCCCATTGTAGTCGAGGATGCGTTAATCCTGGAATCGGGCGCACCGCCGGTCACCGCTCACCCGGAATAACTTCGCTTCAGCGCACTCCCCTCAGCCGGCGAAACTTACGTTCCCTGCGGAGCCGCCGCGCCATCCCCCACCGGCTTGTATTTCCCAACCCTGCTCGTATAATCGAACGCCATCCCGGTGGCGCCTATGTCCGAAGCCCTCCCGCAGTTCCCCGCCGGCCTCAGCCGCTCTTTCCTCCTCGACGGCCCGCTCAGAATCGTTGCCCCCACCAGTTTCGGCTTTGACCTCTACTGGCTCCACGAGGTCTCCGCGGGAGCCAGCCCTGGCATTCTCGGCCTGCTGGTCGATAACGGCGCCAGCGCCGCCCTGCAATTGTCGCTGAGCGGCCCATTCCCCGCCTGCTCCTTCGCCGACGCCCGGGGCTGGCTGCGCCTTCGCGTCTTCAGGCGCAGCGGCTCCGCGCCCGCTTTCGCGTCGAATCTGTCGGTCGCGGCCGAGCCCCGCTCATCGCGCCCCGAGTTCTCCGAGGAACTCGCTCTGGCGATGCTCGGCGGCGCCTGGCTGGGCCGCGCTCCCCGGACGTCCCCATCCACCCTCGAACTGGCCCGCGCCATCCACGCGCTGGCGCCTGCCGCGCTCGAGAAGAAGTATTCCGCCGAACTCAGTTACTGTTACGCGACGGCCTCCGCCGGGGACGCCCTGCTGGATTGCTCCTTCGACCTCTCCGCCGAGGGCCTGAACGCCTACCGCAACGCCGCGGCCGGAGACTTCTCGTTCCTGGGCGCGCCACTCTCCCCGCACATCCGGCTGCACCGTGGCGCGCTCACCGGTCTCATCAGCCACCAGGTGCATCTCGAACTCCACCTCCCCTACCTCCGCCGCAGGCAGTGGCGCCGTCGCGTGGAAGCCCTCGCCGGCGTCGAAATTGAGACCGATGACCACGGGCGGCTGTTCGTCTTTCTCCCCGACGATTCCACTCGCGGGCGCCGGATGAGCGAGTACCAGTGCAGGCTCCTGTTGGCCGGCTGGCTGCTCTCGAGAAAGGACGCGCGATTCACCCTCTCTTACACCGATCAGCGCCGGCTCTCGCCCGCTCAGGCCCGTTTGAGCCTCGCCCCGGCTCTGGGCGCTTGCGGGTTCGACGCGGCGCAGATCTCCTGGCCCGACACGGATCGGCTGGCCTCGCTCGCGCTTTCCATCCCCGGCAGCCTGGGCGCCGCATGGCTGCGCGCTCCCCGCGAGTGCGATCCCGGGTTCTTCGCGGTCTACTCGGCCGTCTCCGTGGCCGTCCAGCGCGTGCTGCGCCAGTGGCTCCCCTATCTCTACTTCAGCGACCTCGATAACTACGATGATTTGGGCGCGGCGTTCCCCCTGCTGATCTACCAATCCCTACGCCCCTTCCCGGGCCAGGCGCGCTGCGAATTCACCTACGACATCCTCAGTCCAAACAGCCCACTGCTCGAAGGCCGTTTTCCCACCCGCGCTCTGGCGCACGTCCTGCGGCGCGTCAGTCAGGTGCTTGCCGGCGCCGGGAGGACCAGCACCGCTCGCTGTTTCGCTCCCGATCAGGCCCGCTTCATCCTGGCTTCAGTTCAGCGCCGGCCGCGGCTGCTCAACTCGCTCCTGGCTGCCGACGCTTTCCTGGTCGACAGCCTGGTGACCCTCGGCGTCCAGGGCCACGAATTCATCGAAGCACTGCCTCGCGAACCCGGCCAGGCCATCCAAAACCTTGCCCAGTTCTCCGCCCGATTCGTCACCACATTCCATCGCCGCTTGCGCCGCCTCTACAACGGCCGAGACTTCTCCCCCCTGGGCTCGCTGCTGCTGATCGAGGCCACGCGCGCCCTCGGCGTAGCGCTCGACGGCAACGCTTCCGCCGCCGGCGTCCTTCACCTCACCCTCGGCCCCGACCGTAAGCTTTTCGTTCGGCCCGAGCCTACAGGCTGCTGAAGAAGTTCCTGGGCAAGCTGAAGCATGCCCCACAAAAGCACATCATCACACAGTCGGCGCGCTAGTCGACCTTCGCCGGAGCCAGCTTCGGCGCCAGCGCTTGGATGATGGCCAGCGCCACCAGGTAGGCCGTACCAGCGGTCAGGAACAGCGGAGTGTAGCTGTTGGTCGCCTTTACCACGTATCCGGCCGCCACCTGCGTCAGCACGCCGCCAATCGCCCCCACCGTGCCACCGATCCCCACCACGCTGCCTATCGCCGCCTTCGGGAACATGTCAGAAACCAGCGTGAACAGGTTCGCCGACCAACCCTGGTGCGCCGCCGCTGCCAGCCCCACCAGCGCCACCATTACCCATAGGTTCTTCGAGAAGGGCGCGTACATTACCGGCACCACGCAAATCGCGCAGAGCAACATCGCGGCCTTGCGCGAGACGTTCACGCTCCGCCCGCGCTTCAGCATGGCCGAGGAGATCCACCCGCCGCCCACGCTTCCGATCATCGACGCCGCAAACGCCATCGCCACCGGGAAGGCGGACTGCCCGGGTGTCAGCCCGAAAGTTCCCTGTACCATCCTGGGCAGCCAGAAAGTGTAGAGCCACCAGACCGGGTCGGTGAAGAACTTCGCGAGCGCGAAGGCCCAGGTCTCTTTACACGGAAACAGCCGGGCCCACGGCACGCTCTCGACACGCTGGACCGGATCGCTCAGGATCAGCTCCAACTCGCCAGAGGATACCTTGGGGTGCTCCTCCGGCTTGGCGTAGCTCTTCAACCAGAACGCCAGCCACACGAAACCCGTGGCTCCCGCGGCGACGACCGCTCCCCGCCACCCACAGCCGCAGGCCAGCACTGGCCCCAACAGTGGCGCCGCCATG
>PLEM01000138.1 GCA_003137035.1 Bryobacterales bacterium
GTAAGTGATAATCGATAGGTCCGTTCCCCGGCGAAATACCTTGGCTTTCCCGATAGGAACCGTGTACTCTTCCCCGGGTAAGTCTTCCTTAATTCTCCGGTACAGCGACTTATGCTCGAAAAAGACCACCGGATCGTTGTCCCGGATGGCCGACTTGATCAGCCCCTTGGCGTCGTATGCCGTCGCCGGCGTCACCACCTTCAAGCCCGGCACGTGCGCGAACCACGCTTCCGGGTTCTGCGAGTGGAACGGCCCGCCGTGAATCCCGCCCCCGGAAGGCGCTCGAACCACCAGCGGCACCGCGGCGCCCCAGCGGTAGCGGCACTTGGCCGCGAAGTTCACCACCTGGTCGAACCCGCAGGTGATGAAATCGGCGAACTGCATCTCGGCCACCGGCCGCAGCCCCATCAAGCTGGCCCCGATGGCTGCCCCGACGATGGCCGATTCCGCCACCGGCGTGTCGATCACCCGGCGCTCGCCGAAGGCCTCGAACATGCCGGCCGTTACTTTGAAGGCGCCTCCGAAGATGCCGATGTCCTCGCCCAGGAGGAACACGTTCGGGTCGCGCTCCATCTCCTCCCAAATGCCCTGCCGGATGGCTTCCAGGTAAGTCGTAGTCATGGCTCACCCCTGCTCGTAAACGTCTTTGAGCGCCTCGGAAGCGTCCGGGTAGGGGCTCTGCTCGGCCCACGCCTGGGCCTCGTCGACCTCTTCGAGGACGCGGGCGCTGGCGGCGTCGATCTCCTCCCGCGAGGCGAACCCCTTAGCCAGCATCAGCCGCTCCAGCCTCTTGATCGGGTCCTTTTCCGCCCACTCCGCAAACAGGTGCTTGGGAACGTACTCGGCCGCGTCGTGCGCGGCGTGCCCGGTCATGCGGAAGGTCTTGCACTCGACCAGGTACGGGCCCAGTCCCTCGCGTGCGTGCGCTTTGGCCCGTTCGGTTGCCCGGTACACCTCGAAAACGTCGTTGCCATCCACGATCTCGGCGGGTATCCCGTAGGCCGGCCCGCGGTCGGCTACATTGGCGCAGGCCATCTGTTTGTCGAGTGGAGTGGAATAGGCGTAGGCGTTGTTATTGCAGATCAGCACCAGCGGAAGCTTCTGCACGGCCGCGAAGTTCACGCCCTCGTGCCAGTCGCCGCGGCTGGTGGCTCCGTCGCCGAAGAACACGTATGCGACGTTGCGGCTGCCCTGGTACTTCAGCGCCAGCGCCGCCCCCACCGCCACCGGCACCGAGGTCGCCAGGGCGCTGATGATGGCCACGATCCGGCGCCGCATGTCGCCCATGTGCATGTTGCCGTCTTTGCCGTGGGTCACCCCGCCGGCGCGCCCCATGTACTGGGCCAGGATCTCCTGCGGCGTGAATCCCCGGATGAAGAACAGCCCCATGTCCCGGTGACACGGGAACAACACGTCTTCCGGTTCCGTGGTGAGCCCGGCGCCCACGCAAATCGCTTCCTGCCCGCGGCCGACGTATACGCCGCCGACGATCTTGCCCTGCCGGTAGAGCTTGTAATAGATGCGGTCTTCCATCTCCCGCATCAACGACATGTAGTACAGCGCTTTTTGGGCCAGCTCGGCGTCGGGATCCGGCTTTTCCGGCGACAACCGGCTGACCCGGGATAAATCCAGAGAATTCACGGCTGCCATGGCAACCTCCGGGTCTGCGAATACCAAAGCCTGTAGTATACGCTATCCCGGGACCGTCCAAGCCGCCCAGCACTGAACCGCGACCGCGAGGGAGCGGACCTGGGCGCAAAGCAGTAAGGCCCGTGTCCAGCAGGGAGGAAGCCGGCTTGGTGTACGCTGGAACGGTGTCCACGGTTCTTTCTGGCTTCCTGCTTGCCTGCCTGGTGGCAGCAGGCGCGACGACGCCTCTTGCGAACACCCAGCCATACGTCTGGAAGAACGTCAAAATTGTCGACGGGGGAGAGATGCCTGGCATCGTCACCCACCCCACCGAGCCGGGACTCATGTACATCCGGGGCGACGTCGGCGGGGCCTATCGCTGGGACGCGGCCAGCCAGTTGTGGATCCCCCTGACGGACTTCCTCGGCGCGGCGGACTGGAGCCTGCTGGGAATCGAGAGCATCGCCCTCGACCCGACGGACCCCAACCGCGTCTATCTCGCGGCGGGCACCTTCCCCGATCAGCCGTACTCCTCCAACGGAGCCATCTTCGCTTCCAGCGACCGGGGCAAGAGCTTCGGGCGTTCCAACCTGCCGTTCAAATTGGGCGGCAACGACATCGGTCACATGGCCGGCGAGCGTCTCGCCGTGAATCCGTTCAAGCCCGAGGAACTCTATCTCGGCTCGCGGGCCAACGGATTGTGGAGGAGCATCGATCACGGCGCCACCTGGAACCAGTTGGCCAGCTTCCCTATAACCGCTTCCTCCGACCAGCTTGGCGTCATGTTCGTCCGGTTCGACCCCAAGCACAGCGGGACGGTCTATGCCGCGGCGTACACTGGCGGCCTATACCGCAGCTCGGATGGCGGCGGTACCTGGGCGGTCGTGCCCGGCCAGCCCACCGCTCTGCCCAACCGCGAGGTTCTGCGGCCCTTGCGCAGCGCGCTCGGCCCCGATGGCATGCTCTACGTGACCTATGCCAACTCGGCGGACTTCAACGGCATAAGCAACGGAGCGGTCTACAAGCTCAACACCAACGACGGAAACTGGACCAACATCACTCCACCGGCCCCCAACGGGGCAACCAACTTGTGGTATGGATTCTGCGCCGTTAGCGTGGACGCCCGGCGCAATGGGACCGTCATGGTGGCCACCTGGAACCGCTGGTGGATGGGGGACGACATCTACCGGAGCACCGACGGCGGCGCTACGTGGACCGGTCTGAGGGAGCATTCCGCGCGCGACGGCTCCCTGGCCCCGTATGTGTACTACGGAACCAGCGAGGCGGCATTCGGAGTCTGGATTGCATCGCTGGAAATCGATCCGACCGATTCCGATCGCGCCATCTATGTCGGCGGCAACACTCTGTGGGCCACAAACGACCTGACCAACGTGGATTCTCAGAAGACCACCCACTGGTACGTGGGAGCGGACGGGATCGAAGAAACCGTAGTCCGCGCGCTGATCAGCCCGCCCTCCGGCGCCCACCTGTTAAGCGGGGTGGGGGATGAGGGCGGTTTTCGGCACGGCGACCTCGGGGTCTCCCCGCCCGCGTTCCTGCATCCCCTCATGACGGAAGTCCCGTCCCTGGATTTTGCGGGGTTGGACCCGGCGCTGGTGGCTCGCGTGGGCTTGCTCGACTACAACGCAACCTCCGCCGGCGCGTACTCGTCGGATGGCGGCGCCAATTGGACGCAGTTTGCCAGCAATCCCCCTGGAACCACAGATTCGGCCATCATCGGTTCCGCCAGCATGATCGCGGTCTCCGCCGACGGCGCTACCTTCGTGTGGGCGCCGGGAGCCGCCGGACCGTCCTACTCCCGAGACCGTGGCGCTACGTGGATTCCTTCCACAGGCGCCCCGTCCGGGCTTCGGGTGGTATCGGATCGTGTCAATCCGAATAAGTTCTATGGGTTCTATGGCGCGAGCGGAACGGTGTACGCGAGCACAGACGGCGGCGCCACTTTTGTCTCGCGGGCTAGCGGATTGCCCCGGGATCAGGGTAACCCCAGTTGGACAAGCGTGGCGCAGCCGAGAACCGTGCCGGGGCGGGAAGGCGAGGTCTGGCTTCCGTTGTCGAACGGTCTGTACCATTCCACCGACTCCGGCGCCAGCTTCACGAAGATTGGCACCATCGAGAGCGCTCCATTAGTCGGGTTCGGGATGGCGGCCCCGGGCTCTTCCTACCCAGCGTTGTACGTGGTTGGGACGGTTAGCGGCCTCGCCGGCATCTTCCGTTCCGACGACATCGGAGCTTCCTGGACGCGCATCAACGACGACGCTCATCAGTACGGCGAACTCGGCGTGATTACAGGCGACCCTCGGATCTACGGCCGTGTTTACGTTGGCACGATGGGCCGCGGTGTTGTGTACGGCGACATCGCCGATGGCGCCTGCAACCTGGCTGCGATCCCCACGGTTGCCTCCGTAGTGAACAGCGCCTCGTTCGCCCCCGGCGCCATCGCGCCTCTCTCGATGGTCACGCTGTGGGGCTCGGGGTTTCAGCGGCCGGGCCAGGAGCAGTGGGCCGAGGTGCTGAACCGGCGGTTCCCGCTCGAGTTGGGCTGCATTGCGGTGGAATTCGGTGGCGTTCGCGCGCCGGTGGTCTTCGCCAATGCCGGGCAGATCAATGCGCAGGCGCCCGCATCGGCCGGCGATGGCCCGGTCGAAGTCCGGGTGATCGCGAATCCCGGCCGCGCCAACGAGCTGCGGAGCGCCCCGTTCCCGGTGGCGATGGCTCCGCGCGCGCCTGCGCTCTTCACCTGGGGAGGGAGAAGCGCAGCCGCCCAGCACGGCCTCGACTACAGCCCCGCGGCGGATCCGTCGATTGTGCCTGGCGCCATACCCGCCGCGCCCGGTGAGGTGGTCATCCTTTGGGGCACGGGATTCGGCCGGCTCGCATCCGAACAGGCCGGGGACCTGGCCGCCGCTCCCACCGAACTCGCTGGCGTGACGGTAAACATGGGGGAGCAGACGGTCGCACCGGACTACGCGGGCTTCTCACCCGGTTCGATCACCGGTCTGTTCCAGATCAACGTGCGAGTGCCGACGACCGCGCACGGCGACGTTTCCGTCGCGGCATCGGTCGCCGGCCAGCAGACGCAACCAGGCGTGATCTTGCGCGTGCAGTGAGCGGCTACTTCGTCACATAGGTCCGGTGTACCGGTCCGGCCGGCGCGTCCGCGTCCTTGGTCTCGAACACCAGCCCCTGCGGCAGGTCCGCCTTCACACTGTTGGTCCGCCGATTAACCTGCTTGTCATCGGTAACCCGCGCGCCGTAGCCGGTCGCTGCCGCCCGCACGTCCGTCATGGGAGGTGGGGAGATCTTGTCACCCGGCTTGGCTACCGCCATGGCCTCAACGGCCGCCGAGTCCAGCAACTTCGGCCACATCCTGCGGAACAGATCGTGCGTCGAGTACACGTCCGAGCCGGTCACCTTGCCGTTCACCGCCGCCACGTAGCCCAGTGCGTCGGGATACTTGGCGGCCAGTCCCGCCAGGTCCTTCTTGAAGCCCTCCGCAGTCTGTTTCACCTTGGGCGCCTCCAGAGTCAACTGGTAGCTCGAGGGGGACGCCGTAGCCGCCACCGGCGCGCCGAGATTCTTGGCGAGGCGATCTTGCGCCGCCGAAACCTCCGCCCAGACCTCGCCCTGGCTGCCCATCTGCTTGACCGCCCGCTTCATCTCCGGCGAGGCGATCGCATTGGGTGAGGCCGCGAAAGATCGCGCCGATTCGTTACCGCGCCCCGTCCAGCGCCCATGCTCCACGCAAAACGCGCTGACATTGAGCTTGCCCGAGGAACTCGGCACGATGATGTCGTCCTGCAGAACCCGGTCCTGCTTGCCGCCCTTCACAATCTCGCCGGACTGGATGTAGACATCCTCGGCGGACAGGTTCTCGACTTGCAGGATGTTCACGTTACTGGTCTCATAGATCACCACCTTGCGCTGTTCGATGGCCTCGGACAGCGTCAGGTATTTTTTCTGCACCCGGTCCTGCCCGTGGACCAGGTAGATGGAGAGGTTGTCGTGCGTATACGGGCCGCTGAGCCGCAGCTCGGCGCCCGTCGCGGTTAGAGTGAACGCCGCCAAAGCGGCGATGCAGCTTGCAGTGGTTCTCATTTTGCTTCTCCTTGCCAGGGATATGCCGCCAGGACGCCACCCCTTTCAGCGGCCTTCCGGGAATCTGCGGATCGGATAGACTGTAAGGCAGGCGCTGGGTATCGCGGGAAGCGATCCCCCGCCTGGGCCTTTCTCGGCGGCCGTCGAAGACTTTCGGAGCGCCCATCCCGTCGGCCGCCGTCTCGGGACGCGAGAGAAGGCGGACATGCGAGAGAAACTGGAAGTCCTCCTGATCGAAGACAACCGCGAGGCTGCGGACCTGGTGCAGCGAATGCTCGCGCCCGTGGAATCCGCGACGACGACGATACGGGTGGAGTGGGTGGATACCCTGGCGAAGGCTCTAGCCCGTTTGGCGGAGACGACCTTCGATGCCATCCTGCTGGATCTGAACCTTCCGGACAGCCGGGGAATCGAGACGTTTTCCAAGCTGCGGGCGCACCGGGGGGATGTCGCGCTCATCGTCCTGACGGCTTCGGAGGACGAAGAACTCGCTTTCGCCGCGTTGCGCGAGGGCGCCGACGAATACCTGGTCAAGGGTGACGTATCCGGGCCGGCTCTGGCCCGCCGTCTTCGGTATGCGGTGGAGCGGCGCCAGGCGAAAGCGCAGGAACGGTCCACGAGCACGCGACCCATCGTGGTGGGCTTCATCGGCGTGAAGGGAGGAACCGGAACCACCACCGTGGCGCTGAACGTCGCCGCGGCGATGGCCAAGCAGAACCGGAGCACCATCGCCGTCGAACTGAAGCCGGATTATGGGACGTTTTCCTTTCAACTGAAGCACACTCCTGGCACCAACCTGAGTTCCTTGTGCGCGTTGGGAGCCGCCGGAATTGACGCCGCCGGCGTCGCGAGCAGGCTGTGCAATTTCCCGCTCGGGCTGCGGGTGTTGTTCGGCCCGCAGGCGCCGGAGGAGTTCGGAGAAATCGATCCGCGAGCGGCCGAGGCCTTGATAAAGACAGTCTCGAAAATGGCGGAGCGCGTAGTGATCGACTTGCCCTCGGCGGCAATGCCCATGACGCAGGTCGTAGCCAGGCAATGCGATTTCGTCTTGATCGTGCTGGAACGCGACCCGGTGAGCGTCCACGCGGCGAAAATCGTTCTGCGATTGCTGCGGGCCTGGGGCATCACCCAACTGGTTAGCGGCGCCATTGTTGTGAACCGGGTCACGACCTACACTCCGATGCCCATGGAAGAAATCGCCACGGAGATCGACTGCGCGATCCTCGCGGTGATCCCGCCGGCCGTCGAACTCTGCACGCGGGCGAACCAGGCCGGCTCCCCCGTCGTCTTCTTCCAACCGGAAAGCACGCTCGCGGGCGTGTTGACCGACGTGGCGTCGCGCTTTTCGGGCGAGCCCTCGTCGCTGGCCTCCGGACGCCCGGCTGGTTGAGCGCCGGCGTTGCACCCGCTAGGTGGGACCGCTCCCACACGGGACTGTGGAAGAATCGCTGGGCAAGCTGAAGCGTGCCCCACGTGAGGCTGCAAGCTGTTGATGCTNNCCGCGTGGGACATGCTTCAGCTTGTCCTCTTCGGCGCTCCAAGGCGATTCTCTCACAGTCCCGTAAGGGAGCGGACGGGCGGAATGCGGACGGCGAGGGCCGCCGAGAGCCTTTCCTTGCGAGCATCGGATCGGGATGTGCGCGGATTCCCGCTGGAGTTCGCTGTAGTGTTCCTCAGCGATGCCGAGGTTGTGGCCAGTCCTCCTGGATGCTCTTCAGCTTCGGCCCTCGCCAACTTCTCCATCGGGCCTTCCAACGGCTCAGGCGCTGGCCGCCTCTGGAGGCGCCACTCTCAAGTGGAGTTAAAGGTCTTGCGATCCGAAGGTCGTTTGATATGAGCCTTTTCGCCGGGACTTGCGAGGCCGGCCTGCCGCTGCGGGGCGAGCGGCCTCGGGGCATCGGGAAGTCAAGGGACTTTGGTGCGATCCTGCCGGGAATTTAAGCGCTTCCACCCACTCAGTCGCTGCTCCATCGATTGCCAGGCCGGATTTTCCGGTGGATTAGCCCAGAGCACCACTCGAAGGTGGGGCTATTTTGGTGGCGACTTACAGACACTTACAGGAACCCTCGCTGCATGTTGCGTGAAAGAAAAATAATCGGGTCCGATACACTTTTGGCGATACGGAAGGCTGGCTTGGAATACTATTGTATAGAAATGGCCGTTCCGGTGTAGAGGGAACGGGTAGCATTACTCAGGCATACATTCTACGGAGATGGCCAAGCCGCCGCAATCACGGTCCCCCCTCACCCTTGGTTCCTGGGTCTTATCTGGCGCTCTGCATGAGACGCAAATGGGGGTATTGGATTCCTACCTGCGCGTAGTGGAGTTCCTGTCGCGGCGCGGAGCGCTCTCCTCTACTCCCTCAACCCCGGCCGGTGCCAAGTCGCAGGGGCCAGACGGCTCCCGCCAGACAAACCGGTACCCAATCCCCAGCGCGTCTTAGCCGCGGAATCGCACCCCCGGCAGGCTTGCCAAGCTCAGTGAGCAGCCTCTCCAGCCTTGGGATTTTCCTTCGCACGGGCTTGCAGAACGCTGAGTTCCACGTCCAGGTACGCTGCCACGTGCCGGAAGTATTGATGCGCTTTTGGATTCCCCCGGTTCCTGATCCAGTGCTCCAATATCGTCACCAGCGCGGGCTCGGGTTCCGGGCGTTCGAGCAGGACTTGCTTGGCGGCGTCGGCGAAGGCCGCCAGCCGCGAAGCCGGCGCAGACCGGGTTCCAACGCCCTTGGCTCGCTTGCCGGGAATCGCCAGGTAATCCTCAAAGGTCTTGAGGGCATCCAGAAGACCCCGCTCACTCCACTCGCCTCGGCTCGAGTTCTCCACTCCCAAGCCTTCCAGAATCGCATCTCTGTCGGCGCCCTTTGCCAGTTGGAGCAGCAGCAGCAGCACGGTGCGGCTGGGAGCCAGGCCGCCTGCCTCGTAGCGGCTGACGGTGCTCTGCTTACAACCAATCATTTCGGCGAACTCGGCCATGGTCTTGCCAAGGCTCTTACGTGTGTTTCGAATTGCTGCGCCAATCGGAGTCATAGAATGTCGAAAAGACCACCCAGCAGCGGAACCCTGCGGCCACCAGTCTGCCACTGGCCCTGCAAGAGCAGGACACCATCCAGTCTATACTATCGGATAACAGTCTCTAACTCGGGGCAGGGTTTGCAGAATGAGCGCCCTTCGGTGAGCCTCAAGCGCTCCCCCTCAGGTGGGGGGACTCTTTTGAGAGCCGCGGCGGCGGCTTTCTTCGCCGGCTCGAACCCCAGCCAGAGGACTCGGCGGATGGGATTGACGCATGAGTATTCCTGTGGCATACTGCTTTCTGCCTCCAGGTATCCACTGGAAAGTGAATCGGCGCCGCATGACTCATCGACCGTCAGTTCCTTTCGAGGAGTCCCAGCGACAGGAGATCGTTGCGCCACCCGAGGTTCCTATTGTTCCCGGCCTCGCCGCTAACATCAACGAGCTGGTGCGGGTTACTCTGCCGGGCGCCGATGGAATTGGCACTTATTGCAGACTGGCGGGAGTGACGGAGCGCGGACTGGATCTCCTCGTGGAACAAGCTGTCGAACTGGGTCAGCCCTTGATACTGGAATTGCGAGGGCATGTTTTGTTGGGCGAGGTATATGCTCGGGCGCCGTTTGCTGGCGTGTACCGGGTCTCGTTCGCGCTGGAGCATTACGTGGACACCCGCACTGCGCCTGCCTGGTCGGCATCTCTCCAGCAGTCCGGATCCTAGCGTAGTGCGCCCTGCCGCTGAGGTGTCCGGATCGCTACAATCGTTGAGAGGAGCCTTCCAGCATGAAACCTGTGTTACTTGCGATTGCCGCCACCACTTTGCTCGCCGCCCAGCCCGCCGCGCCCCCGCCGGTCGGCAAGATCTTCGATCAGCAACTCTCCATGATCGAGCGTGAGTTCGTGCCGCTGGCCGAGGCCATGCCCGCCGGCAAATTCGATTTCGCCCCTGCCGCCGGCGAATTCAAGGGCGTTCGCACCTTCGGCCAGCAGGTCTCACACGCCGCCGCGGTCATCTACGCCGTTTCGGCTTCCGTGCTCGAGGAGAAGAACCCATCGGAGATGGGCAAGGACGAGAACGGCCCGGCCAATTTGAAGACCAAGGACGACATCGTGAAGTACCTCAAGGACGCGATCGCCTATGGCCACAAGGCCATGGCGAAGCTTACCGACGCCAACCTGACGGAGTTGGTCCCCTCGGCCTTCGGTTCCGGGAAAGCGCCGCGGGTCTCCATGGCCAGCGTCGCCGTGTGGCACAGCTTCGATCATTACGGCCAGGCGGTGGTCTACGCCCGCATGAACGGAATCGTGCCGCCAGCCAGCCGTCCGCGCTGACACGTGGGGCGGGCGTCCACGCCCGCGTTCGGCCTCCAGGCCGAACTGTTTTTCGCAGGCCCGTCTCGTCTACACTATTGGATAGGAGATACGGATGGCATTCGACTTGTTTAGTTTGAAAGGGAAGAACGCGCTCGTAACCGGCTCTCAAGTCGGCTTGGGCGCGGGGATCGCGGTGGGTTTCGCTCAGGCCGGCGCGAACGTAGTGGTCCACGGAATAGACAACAACGGCATCGACGACGTGTGCGCGGCCGTTCAGGCCGCCGGGGCGCGCGCGGCGCGGATCATCGCCGACGTATCGAGCGCCCAGGCCTGCGAAGACCTGGTCGAGTTCACCGTTCGCGAATTGGGCTCCATCGACATCCTCGTGAATAATGCGGGCATCATCCGGCGCGCGCCCGCCGCCGAGTTCTCCGCGAAAGACTGGGCGGACGTCCTGGAAGTCAACCTCACCGCGGTCTTCCGGCTGTGCCAGTTGGCCGGCCGCCGCATGTTGAATCAGGGCAGCGGAAAGATCATCAACATCGCCTCTCTGCTGGCCTTCCAAGGCGGAGTTACCGTCCCCTCGTACGCCGCCGCCAAGGGCGGTGTCGCGCAACTGACCAAGGCGCTGGCCAACGAGTGGGCCTCCAAGGGCATCAACGTCAATGCCATCGCGCCGGGCTACATGGCCACCAACAACACCGCCGCGCTGCGCGCCGATCCGGTTCGCAGCCGCCAGATCCTCGAACGAATTCCCGCCGGCCGATGGGGCACGCCCCAGGACCTGGCCGGAACCGCCGTGTTCCTGGCTTCCGCCGCCAGCGATTACGTCCACGGACACGTGCTGGTAGTCGACGGCGCCTGGATGGCGCGGTAGCATGACTGCGGCGGGGATCATGAAAAGAGTTCTGCTGATCCTGCTCGCGCTGGTCCTCGCCGCGCCGTTGCTCTTGTTCCTGCTTTCCTCCGACACCTCGGTAACGCTGGATCCGCCGGTCCGGGTCATCGGCAACGACACTGCCATCCAGGTGCGGGTGACCAATCCACACGGCATCCGCCGCTTCACCGCGGAACTCGAGCAGAACGGCAACCGGTACAAGGTCTTTGAGAGCGCCCAGCCGGCGCACCGTTTCTTCTTCCTGGGAAGAAGCGACCCACCGCGGTTGGTGAAGTTCGGTGCCGGCCGGAAGCAGGCCCCTGCGCTCGTCGACGGCAAAGCTACGCTGCGGATCGAAGCGGAGGGTAACGACCTTCGCGCGAACACCGGGCGGCTGGAACTCGACGTCGAGGTGAACACGCGTCCGCCCCGAGTGGCCGCCGACGGCTTCCAGCACTACATCAACCAGGGCGGCGCCGAACTCGTCACCTTCACGGTTTCCGGCTACTGGACCGAGGCCGGCGTCCGCGTGGGCCCGTACACCTTCCGCAGTTTCCCGATGCCCGGGCGCCCCGCGGAGGAACGGTTCTCTTTGTTCGCCTTCCCCTGGAACACGCCCGCCAGCACCGTGCCCGTGGTTTACGCCCGCAACCCTTCCGGCGCCGAGGCCACCGCGCATTTCTGGTTCAAGGTCTTTCCCAAACACTTCCGCACGCGCGATCTCGAGGTGCCGGATTCGTTCCTTCAGAAGGTGACCGACGAGCTCGATCCCAACGGCTCCGGCGACTTGGTGACGCGGTTCCTCAAGATCAACCGGGACATGCGCCGCCAGAACAACCAGGCGCTCGCCGATCTTCGCCTGAAGACCGAACAGCGCGTTCTGTGGTCCGGACCGTTTCGCCGCTACGGCAAGACCGAGTCCGAGTTCGCCGACACCCGCAACTACGTCTACCAGGGCAAGACCATCGACCAGCAAACGCACCTGGGCTTCGACCTGGCCGACGTCCTGCACGTTCCGGTCGAAGCCGCCAACGACGGCAAGGTCATGTGGGCCGATCCCCTGGGCATTTACGGCAACTGCGTCGTAGTGGATCACGGCTACGGCTTGCAGTCCATCTACGGCCACTTGAGCGAGATCGCGGTCAAGCCCGGGGACATGGTGAAGAAGGGGCAGATTCTCGGCCGAAGCGGGGCCACCGGCCTGGCTGGCGGCGACCATCTCCACTTCTCCATGCAGGTGGATGGAGTCCAGATTACACCAGTCGAATGGTGGGACGAGCACTGGATCCGCGACCGCATTCTGAGCAAGTTGCCGGCCGGCGGCTGAACTTTCCGCGCCCCACGGAGGGCGGACTTCAGTCCGCGCGGGACTTCAGGCCCGCCTCGGTACACTGGAAAGGAGGCCCCATGCAATTCGGAATTCACACGCTGCTTTTCAACGAGACCTTTCTCGAGAGGGACCTGCCACTCCTGGAGAAATGCAAACGGATGGGCTTCGACGCCGTCGAAATCATCCCATTCGACCCGGACAACTTTCCCGCCCGGAAGGTCAGAGCCGTGGCAGCCGATCTCGGCATCACCATCAACACGGGATACGGCATGCCTCTGGAATACAACATCATCTCGCCCAGTCCCGAGGTTCGCCGGAGCGGGATCGAGTTCTCGAAGAAGCTGATCGATCTTAGCAACGAGGCGGGCGCCCGCGTGTTCGGCGGCATGATCTACTGCGGCTGGGGATACCTGAGTGGCCGGATGCGAACCGAAGAGGAATGGAAGTGGGCTGTAGATGGGTACCGGCAGATTGCATCCTACGCCTGCCAGAATTCGAATCTGATCCTCGGCATCGAGCCGGTGAACCGCTTCGAGTCCCACTTCATCAACATCGCCGCGGACGCGCTACGTTTTATCCAGGATGTGGGCCTGCCGAACGTCAAAGTGCATCTCGATACGTTCCACATGATCCGGGAGGAGGACAGCATCCGGGATGCAGTTGTGGCGACGAAGGGGAATCTCGGGTACGTTCACGCGTGCGAGAACCAGCGTGGCATTCCCGGCTCGGGTCTGTTCCCGTGGATCGAGTTCTTCACCGCCCTGAAAGCCATCGAGTACGACGGATGCATCACCATCGAATCGTTCGACCCGAATATGGAAAAGATCGCAAAGCTGTGCTGCATCTGGCGGAAACTGGCTGACTCTCCCGAAGAACTGGCTACCGAGGGATTGAGTTTCCTCAAGAGCATTTACGGAGAGGTTTGGCGGTAGATTGATGTTTTCCTCGCGCCTCGATTGGGACCTGCGCCCCAACCAGCTCTCCATTTTGCTCGATGCCAAACGCCGCGCGGGCGCGCCAGTTCTCGATCTCACCGAATCCAACCCTACGCGAGCCGGCTTCCAGTATCCCGGCGCCCAGATCCTGGAGGCGATCCGCGATCCGCGCTCGTTGCTTTATGAGCCGCTGCCGGCGGGCTCCGTCGAGGCGCGCGCCGCCGTCGCCGGCTACTATCGCGCACGTGGCCACGACGTCGCGCCGGAGCGCATCCTCATCACCGCCAGCACCAGCGAATCCTACGCCTGGCTCTTCAAGCTGCTCGCCAACCCCGGCGACGAGGTGCTCGTGCCGCGCCCGTCGTATCCGTTGTTCGAGTTCCTGGCCGCGCTGGAGTCCGTGCGCGTCGTGCAGTACCCGCTGCGCTACGACGGGGCATGGTCGGTGGATTTCGAGGCGCTCGAAAGCCGTCTGACCCCACGCACCCGCGCCATTGTTCTGGTGAATCCCAACAATCCCACCGGCTCGTTTCTCAAGCGGGACGAGTTGGCACGCCTGGTTGCGCTGGGCATTCCGCTCATCTCCGACGAGGTCTTTTCCGATTACGAGTTGCGTCAAGACCCCGCCCGGGTCTCGACGCTGGTGGACGTCGAGGCGCCGCTCGCTTTCTGCCTGAGCGGGCTGTCGAAAATCGCCGGGCTGCCGCAGATGAAGCTCGGCTGGATCGTCGCCGGAGGGCCCGCTGTCGAGCGTCTCGAACTGATTGCGGACACCTACCTCTCGGTGAGCGCCCCGATGCAAAACGCGCTGCCTCGCCTGATCGAGGCCGGCGCCGCCGTTCAGCGGCAGATCGCCCGCCGCACGGCATCCAACCTCGAGTTACTGCGCCAGGCCCTCGGCGCCGATTCCGCTTGCCGGGTCCTCGACGTCGAGGGCGGCTGGTACGCCACGCTGCGCATTCCGCGCACGCGCACCGAGGAGGAGTGGACGCTCCTGCTCCTCGAACGCGAAAACGTCCTGGTCCAGCCGGGGTTCTTCTACGATTTCGAATCGGAAGCCTACCTCGTGCTCAGCCTGTTGACTCCGCCCGAGGTCTTTCGCGAAGGCCTGGCGCGGGTGCTTACTTCGGTGTCTCGAGAATCCGCGCCCTCTTGATGTAATTCAGCATCGGGAACTTACTTTCCAGGTACACGTTCCCCTGCGTCTCGATCAGGTTCTGGTCCGGGCCCTCGCCGCGCGGCGGCGAATCTCCGTAGCCACTGTACAACCGGTCCACCACCTCCATGCCTTCGACCACCTTGCCGAACGGCGCGAAGCCGCGCTGGTCGAGCTGCGCATTGTCCTTCAGATTGATGAACACCTGCGTGGTCCGCGTATTCGGTCCCGAGGTGGCGAACGTGATCGTCCCTCGCAGGTTGCTCTGTTTCACCGGATCGTCGGCAATCGTCAGGTTGCTCCAGCGCGCCTCGACCGCTGGGTCGCCGTTGATCCCAAACTGCACCACGAAGTTCCGAACCACCCGAAAGAACCGAGCCTCGTCGTAGAATCTTGCCTGGAGCAGCCGATAGAAGCGCTCCGCCCCCTCGGGCGCCCAACTCCTGGTCACCTCGACAACGAAACTGCCCCGCGAAGTCGCGAAACTGGCGCGGTAGACTTCCGGCGCCGGCCGCACCACCTCGGTAGCGCTCCCGGCCGGTTTGTCGCAGCCGCACAAGGCGGCGACGGCTAGCACCAACACGAGCCTGGGATTGGTGGACATGGGTAGATTTTAGCGCCATTCGGACTCCAGGCCGAACTCCGTTACACTGGTGGTTTGAACCGGATTCTCTCGATCGCCGCGCTCGTCGTGGTCCCCTGCCTGGCCCAGTCCGTCCAGGTCTATGAGACCTACGGCGATCGTTTGAAGCTGCTGGAACGGCGATCCGCCGACCTCGCCTTCGCTCCCCCGTCGGGCGCTCCGTCGGATTCCACTATCACCATAGACGAGACCTCCCGCTTCCAGACCATGGACGGCTTCGGCGCCTCGCTCACCGACTCGTCGAGCTGGCTCATCGCCAACAAGCTGGATCTCGCCGCGCGCCGCGCACTCTTCCGGTCGCTGTTCGATCCTGCCTACGGCGCGGGCATCAGCCTGCTGCGCCAGCCCATGGGGGCCAGCGACTTCTCCTCGCGCGGGAATTACTCCTATGCGGACCAGCCCGATCCGGACCTCACCCAGTTCTCCATCGCTCCGGATCTTCAATTCACCACGCCCCTGTTGCGCGAGGCGATTGCCGCGAACCCTTCCTTGCGCCTGCTGGCGCTGCCCTGGAGTCCGCCCGGATGGATGAAGTCCAGCGGAGTCATGAACGGCGGCAACGTCTTGACGAACCAGTTCCCCGCGCTGGCGCTTTACTTTGTGAAGTTCCTCCAGGCCTACCAGCGCGAAGGGCTCCCGATTTACGCCGTCTCCATGCAGAACGAGCCGCTATACTCGACGCCGAACTACCCCACGGCCCTCGTCGCGGCCGCCGATCAGGCCACCTTCATCGGCAAGTTCCTAGGCCCGGCCCTGCAACAAGCTGGCTTCGGCGCAACTAAGATCCTGGCTTACGACCACAACTGGGATCATCCCGAGTACCCGATCTCCGTGCTCGACGATTTTGACGCCAACCGCTTTGCAGCCGGCGCCGCGTTTCACTGTTACGCTCCTGACACCACCTCGGCGCAATCCACCTTCAAGGCCGCGCATTTCGGCAAGGACGTTTGGTTCACCGAATGCTCCGGCACCGTGACATCGCAGTTTGCCGGCGACCTGATATGGAATGCGCGAAACTTGCTCATCGGCGCGACGCGCAACTGGGCCCGCAGCGTGATCCTGTGGAATATCGCGCTGGACCAGAACTCCGGCCCCAAGAATGGCGGCTGCACGAACTGCCGCGGAGTGGTTACCATCGACTCCTCGGTTTCGCCGCCCGCCGTCTCGCGCAATGTCGAGTATTACGTCCTCGGACACCTGGCGAGATTCGTCCGGCCAGGCGCCGTCCGCATCGGTTCGGAGCCCGGCGACTCGGGACCGTTCTTTCACGTCGCGTTCCAGAATCCCGACGGCTCGGTGGTTCTGTTCGTGCTCAACAACGGTTCCCCGGCAGGGCAGTTCACGGTCGCGTGGCACGGCCAGGCGTTCGCTCATTCGCTTCCGTTCGGTGCCGTAGCGACGTTCGTCTGGAACATGCGCCAGCCCTCGTTTCCGCCCAACAGCGTGGTGAGCGCCGCGCATCCGCTGCCCGCGTTGAGCCCGGGCGCGCTGTTCTCGATTTACGGCGCCGAGCTCGCCGATGAGACCCGGTCCGTGCCCTTCTTCCCGCTCGCTGCGACCATGAGTGGCGCATCGGTCTCGGTAAACGGAAGGCCCGCCCCGCTGCTCTACGTTTCGCCAGGGCAAATCAACGCCCAGCTTCCCTGGGAAACCGAGCCCGGCGACGCCACCGTTTCCGTCACCCGCGCCGGGGTGTCTGTTTCGCAGACGGTCCACGTCTCCGCAGTGGGCCCCGCGATCTTCACCCTCGCCGACGGCATCCGCGCCGCGGCGGTCAACTACCCAGGACTTTCCGCGAACTCCGACGCGAGCCCCATCGCCCCAGGCGATATCGTGATCCTCTTCGCCACCGGTCTGGGCGCCGTCTCGCCCGCAGTCGCTTCGGGAGAACCCGCGCCAGCGGACCCCCTCTCGCGCGTGGCGGCCACAGTGACGGTCGAGGTTGGCGGCCGCCCAGTGATTCCCGGCTACGCGGGCCTCGCGCCCTCCTTCGCCGGTCTCTGGCAACTGAACGTCCTGGTCCCGCAGGAGACCGCGTCGGGAGCGGTTCCCGTAGTCATCGTGATCAATGGCGTGCGCTCGAACACCGCCACCATCGCGGTTCGGTGAAGTGGCGCACGCCCTCCTGGCGACGCCTGGAGTCTCTACATTGGGTAGCGCCGGCGGTCTGGCCGCCGGTGTCTCTGCCGGTGCGCCCGGCATGACTGGCTGGTGTCGGCCGAAAGCCATTCCACTCTTGGCCTCTTCGCAGATCCACCAGCCCCATACGCCGATTATAGGCGCGTGTTGTATCCTGGAGTCGATGCTGCGGCGCCGCAAGACATCGGCTTGGCAAGTGCTCGCTGCGATCCTTGCCGTCGCGCTGCTGGCGCTGGTGGTCCTCAACGCCGCCCACGACGGCCGCGCCGACTGCCTCCTGTTCCTGCCGCTGTTCTGCTTCGCGCTTCTGCCGCCCGCCGCCGCCGCGTGGCGCGCACGCATCGAAGAAGCGCCGATCCCCGAACTCGATCCGCTGCTCGAATCCGCGGCCTCCCGCGCCCCGCCCGCCTTCTGATTCCCCCCATCAGCACCGAACCGCGACCGTAAGGGAGCGGTGGAAAGGAACGAGCTCATGTCCCCACTACAAGCCTGTGCAGGAATGTTGGTTTTCGGATTGGCGATATTCGTCGGCATCGTCCTCCTGGTCTTCTTCCTGAGAAGAATGTTCGCTTGGATGGACCGGCGCGGTTGGATCATGTACACGGGCGATCCGCCCACCTACGGCTCGCTCGGGAACGCCTTCCTCGAGCTCCAAAAGTTGGCGCAGCCCCAAATGGAATACATCCTCGAGCAGAAGGAAGCGGAGAAAGACAAGCTGGAGGAGGACGGCGAAGCCGGCCCCGACGACCCAACTCGAAAGCTACCGTAGTTCCGCGTTGGGAAAGTAGTGTCGCAGTATCTCGCGGAACGTCGCCCCGGCGGCGGCCATCCCCTTGGCCCCCGTCTGGCACAGGCCGTATCCGTGTCCCGCGCCTTCGCCGCGCGGGTCGCAGTACGAGCACCGCACCCGCGGGCCGCGCCGGCAGTACACGCAGTCCACCGCGAAGTATGGGTACTCGCCCGGCGCCGGATTCGCGAGCGCGCGCGTGCGGCCGCCGCAACTCGCGGAGAACATCGTGGCGACCGTTGCGCCGCGGTAGCCGAGCACCATGCCGCGAGTGCGCTCGGCCGCAATCGCCGCCAGCGAATCCGGCGGAGGCGGCTCGCGCAGAAACTGGCAGTGTGTGGTGTCGCAAAAATCGAATCCGTGGTGGCGCCCGCGCGCCGCCGCGTAATACGAGCGCGTCACCACGGCCTGCGCCTTCAGCGCCTCCAGCGAGGCGCCCGGAGGGCTTTCCGCCGCCACCGCCGACGCCACCGCGACCTCCCGGTCCATCGCCACCACCGCCACCAGCGCGCCCCCTTCGACCGTGATATCGAGTTGCCCGCGGAATCGCCGCTCGATCTTCCCGGGTACGCTCAGCAGGAACTCACCTCCACTGCGCGGAGCCGCGTGCAGCGCTGGCGGGGTCGACTCCGCGAGATCGATCGCCCGCACCCGCCACGTCCGCCCGCCCTCGAGCACCATCCGCGACGCGCCCGCTTCCACCACCAGCGCCTGGCCCGGCACGGGCCGCACCACCAACTCCGAGGGCCGGAACAACCCGAACACGCCGACCAGCACTATCGACGCCAGCATCACTTACCGTCCCGAATCGCGCGCAGCATCTGTCCCGCCACCACCGCCGCCTCCGCGCCAGGCACGCCGTGTACCCGCACCAGCAGCGCATAGCGCGGAGATTCCGCGGGATAGAGCGCCATCACGTAGCCGTCGCCGGGCGCCTTCGGGTGGTGAACGCAGGGCGCCGTACCGGTCTTGACCAGCCCCATTCGCGCGGCCTTCCCCGTTCCCGACCGTGCGCTCATTGCCATGCCGCGCACCAGCTCCGCCGCGCGCGGCTCCTCGACCAAGCGACAGTAGGCGCGCGCCAGCGCGAGCGGAGCGACCCTCCACCCGCCGCCCAACCCGATCAGCGTTTGAGCCGTCGACCCCGCCGGTGGCGCTTCCATCCCATAGCGCTGCGCCAGGTTCGCCACGTCTTCCACGCGAACCTGCACGGCCAGCGCGCGAAAGTAGGCGTTGCAGGAGTGCGCCACGGCCTCGCCGATCCCAATTCGCCCATGCCCGCGCGCGAGCCAGCAGCGGCTCGCCTTCCCACGGCAGAGGTACTCGGGATACCGGTATTGGTGCGCCTCGCCGTAGGCCAGCGCCGTGAACGGCTTCACCAGCGATCCCACCGGAACCGGCCGCTCCGCATTCTCCCAGCGGGAATCCACCAGCCGGCCCGTGCGCGCCTCCACCAGCAGATACGAAGTGCGTGCTTCCGGAAAACGCTCCCTCAGCAGCCGTACCAGCGATTGCTCGTACAGCGAGCCCGCCACCAAAACCAGTGCGGCGAGCTGCGTCATGGCCCCAAACGGTAGACCACCGTCTGGGTCACCGCGCGCCCGCTATCCCGCACCAGAATCGAAGACGAGCCGAACCGCGAAAGCGTCTGCCCCAGGCTCGCAATGTTCTCCGAGAAGAACCGCGGCTCGCGCGACTCGCCTCCCGCCGCGTAGTCGATCAACCGCGTCATCTTGGCGAAGTTCGCGCGTTCCCGCGCCGGGCTGAATCCGGCCGCGTAGTCGCCCTCCCCCTTCACCGGCGCTTTCGGAATGCGCGCCATCACGCGGTGGAGCAGCGCCACCGAATTCGCGATGGCCAGCACGCGGCCCTGGGTCTCGAATGCGATCCGGCCCAACGGGCCTGTCTCCGTGGCCGTGCTCAGCGCGCCACGCATCGCCTCCGCATTCCAGTCCGCCGACCCGAGCAGCACCACCACCGAATCGACGTTCACAAACACGTCGTCCGCGTGCGTGCGCGTCCCGCCGACCTCCAGCATCGCCTCCAGCTTCGCGCCCTCGATCAGCTTCCGCAGTTCGTCGGGCGCAAAGCCGCCCCCGGTGTCTTCGATCGGCGGCTCGTCGATGCGCGTCTCGAGGTCCCCCTCGCTGCCCGCCGTTGCGGCCACCGGCGTCGAAGGCGCCGCCTCCGATGCCCGTCCGCCTTGCGCTTGCGGAGCCAGTATTCTGCTCATCACCAGTTCCAGCGCCGCCTCCGGAGTGGGATTCGCCCAGGCGCGATACAGCCCTGCGTCCTCCGGCGCCAGCCGCAGCGCCCGGCCCAGTGCGTCCCCTTGCGCGGCGGGCTCCGCCTGGGAGAATCGCAGCAGCACGCGCTGCTCGCGAATCTCGGACGGTGAGCGAAACACGTCCGCGATACCCGCGCCGTATTGCCGGAATTCGGAGACGTTTCGCTGCACCCAGTATGATCGGAAGTGCGGGCTGCGAACCAGCGCCGGCATGTTCATCACCAGCCGCAGGTCGCCCCGCGCCCCTGCCGCGCGCGCCGCGGCGGCGAACCATTCCTCGCTCGCCACCGCGCTGCCGCCGGCCCCCGCGATCAGCTTGAGCGCCTCCGGCATCAGGTCCTCGCGCGTCGCTACCAGCAGGTAGTCGCTGGTTGTGGCGAACGCGGCCACCCGCCGCGACTCCGGGTCCATGCGCACGAAGTAGTCCGTCCCGGCGGCCTTGCGCGTCTCGTAGTTCCCGCGCGTGCGCCATAGCAGAGTCTCCATGGCCCGCGCCGAGGGGAGCCGGGTGATGTACAGGAACTCCAGTTTCCCGATGTCGTAGATCGCCAGCGCCGAGTCCCCACCCGCCACCGATTCCACCAGCGGCATGTCCGCCGGCAGCCCCGCCGCGGCCGTGTACTGCGCCTGCGCTCCGGCCAGCCGTTCAAACAGCCGCGATCGCGAGAACACCGCGTAGCTGGCGCTATCCAGCCACAGCTTCTTCTCCGCCGATCCATTCCAGTCGCGCATCAGCGCACCGAAGTCCCTGGCCTCCAGGTACAGGATCGGCCCGGCCGGAACGTAGCCTGCCAAGCTGCGCGGCGCGGGCGCCTGCACCAGGGCCCACATCGCCAGCGCCACCACCCCGAGTGAAAGAGCAATGCGGAGTTTCATTTCTCTCGGCCTCCCTCCATGCGCACGCGAACCAGGTGTTCCTGCTCCAGCCCCACCTTGATCACCGGCCGCCGCGACGCGTTCTCCTCCCGGCGCTTCTGTTCCCCCAGCAGCCGTTCGAGCCCGGCGCGAGCCTCCGCCGTCGGCTCGATGGCCAGCGCGATCCGGTACATCACCGTCGCGGAGCCCGGCCCCCCGGTCTTCTCGAACGCCAGCGCCAAGCCCTCGGCAATCGCCGCGCGCTCCCGGACGGGCAATCCGCTCGACGACGGAAACCCCTGCGCGTAGGAGCTTGCGTCAGTGGCCTCGGACGTGCCCCGCTCCCGGAGCACGTACCTCAGACCGCTGGATTCGAACACCGGCTCCATCGCGGATAGCGCCAACTGATACCGCGCGTTCGCCAGTGCCAAGCGCACCAGTGGAAGCCGCGCGGCATTGGTGTCCGGGTCGACCGCGATCGCGCCCAGCAGCAGCCGGATGCGCGTCCCCGCGTCGCCCGCCGTCTCCGCCGCCTTTACCCGTGCGTAAGTGAAGTAGGGTTGCTCGGCCGCGGCGGGGACGATTGTTCCTCCCGCCAGCAGATCGAGTTCGGCGCTGCCGCTCTTCCCGGCCGGCTTGAGCGTGGCCGCCTGCGCGCGGAGATCGTAAGCCGCCGCGGGCGCGCTCGCCACCGATGCATCTCCCAGCTTTACCCGCGCCCCGAAATCCCACGGGACGGCCTTCACCCGCGCCTCCAGGAACGGCCGCGCCTCCGCCTTGTGTCCCGTCTTGTTGAGCAGGTCGGCCGCGGCCTCCAGGTCCTGGAACGGCTCGTCCGCCACCACCGTCATCCGCCGCAGCAGCGTGACCGCCGCCTCGGTGTTCCCCTCCTCGAGCCGCAGTTCCGCCAGCCCCAGGAAGTTCGCCGCGGTGAAGTTCCGCTCGTCGAGTTGGCGCGAATACACGTACTCGAGCAGGCGCCGCGCCTCTTCGCGCGGTTCCAATCCGGTGGCGATTCGCAGCAGCGAATCCAGCGCCGGCGCCTTCTCCGGCTCACGCCGGTACCGCTCGACGAGCTGCGCCATCCTGCCGCCTTGCGCCGCGATACGGATCTCGAGCGTAGCCAGCGACTCCCCGAATTCCTCCCCGGGCTTCGCCGCAAGCGCCTCCAGTTCCGTTCGCGCCGCCTCGGTCTGCTTTGTATCCAGCAGGTACTCGATCCAGCTCAGCCGCCAGCGCCGCACGTCGTCGCGCCGGTACGACTGCATCGAGAACTGCGCCGCTTCCGCCTCCGCCGCTTCTTGAACACGGCGGTACACGGGCTCGCGATTCTCCTTGGGCAGCCACTTCGCCTCAATCACCACGCTCAGCAGCTCCGAGCGCTTCTGCGCGCTGTTGCAGAGGTCCAGAACCCAGACCGTTCCCGCCGCCGGGTCCGCCGCCGCCGCAAATGCCGCGCCCAGGAGCGTGTCCACCCGGTACGCCCCACTGCGCCGGATGTAAGTCCGCAGCACGGCGTCGGCATCCTTCTGTACCTCGGGCAGCAGCTTGCGCCGCCCGATGTTCCCGAGCGCGTGCTCGAGGTCGCCCCAGAACGTCTCCGGCACCCCTGCGTCCATGGCCTTGCGGAACGCCTGAAACGCCGCCTTCCAGTGCCCGATGGCCTCCTCGCGCTTCCCTTGCTCCCACAGCACCTCCGCGATCCGGTCCTCGGCGTTGCCGCGCATCGCATCGAGTTCCAGCGTGTGCCCGTAGTCCGCCAGCGCCCGAGGAAAATCGTGCGCCTCGCGGTAATACTCGGCCAGCGTGTAGTACGCGTCGGCATGGGCCGGCATGCCCTCGACCAGCGCCGGCAAGTAGTCCTCCGGATCGCCGCTCTTCTTGGCCTCCAGGTACTCGCCGTAGGCCGTGCCGTAATAGAACCAGGCATCCCCGGCAAGCTGCTGGCTCCGGTCGTCTTTCTTCCCGAGCCGCTCGCCGATCGTCCCCGCGCCCAGCGCGCCCAGGAAGCTCGCCTCCACCGTCGGCGGAGCCACACTCGCGTAGTGCAGGCCCACCAGGCCGGTGTATGCCTTGGTCCACACCGCATCCAACCCGCGCCCTCGGGCAGCCACCGCCTTCAGCGCCAGGTCGACGTTGCCGCTCGCCACCGCCGCATTGGCCGCTGCATCGCGTTCTTTCTCCCGTTCGTTCGCGGCGAGCGCTACCAGCCGTTGCGGATCGCGCTTCAGCAACAATTCCAGGTACCGTGCCAGCGTGTCTCCGGACAACTCGCTGCTTTGGTCCGCCAGCGTGAGCGCCGCAATCTCCCCCGCCTCGTTGCCCGCCGAGCGATACGCCTCCGCCGCTTCGACCGGCCGCCCCGAGACCGGGTGGGCGTTCCAGTGCGCCAGCAGCTTGATCGCCAGATCGTCGTACTTCATCCGCCGCGACTGTAACTCGGAGAACCGCCGCTCCTCGGACGACGACTTGTCGGCATTCAGCATCATGTACCCGAACAGCCAGCGCGCCTCCAGATCCGCCAGCCCCGCGCTGCGCGCCAAACCAATGTAGGTCCGCGCGTCTTGCTTTTCTACGAACGCCTCGAGTGCGGACTTCTCCTCGGGTGTGTAGTACACCTTGGCCACCCCGCCCGCCTCCGTGAGCACGGACTGGAACGGACCCGGATCGGACGGCAGTTTCTCCAGCCGTCCCAGCGCCGTCTCGTACATTCGCAGCCGGGTCATGATGCGCACGTAAATCTGCGCGCCCGACTGGTAGTCGCTGTCCGCCATCAGGTCCTTTCCGGCCAGTTCGACCCCGCGCTCGGCGAACCGTCGCGCGGGCTCCAGCATGTTCCAGGAATCCAGGATCCGCGCCGCCTCGAAGAACGGTTGCGGCCGCTCCGGCCGGCCCTCGATCAGCGCCGTATTGAGCGCCTTCACCGCCGCCTCGGTCTGTCCCTTCCGCGCGTAGACTTCGGCCACCTTCCGCATCCACTGCGGATCGTGGTAGGTCCGCTCGTAGAGCTTGGCGTAGCTCGCGAGCGCCTCGTCGAAGCGCATCAGCCGCTCCTCGAGCGATGCCCGCGCCATGTGCAGGTCCACCCGGTCCGGCCGGATCGAGGTGGCCTGCGAATACGCCGCAATCGCTCCGGGAATGTCCTCGAAGAACGTGTCGAGCCGCGCCATCACCATGGGCCAGCGGTAGTCGCGCGGCGAATCGGCCACCGCTTTCTTGAAGTACGCCAGCAGCCGGTCCTTCACTCCGTGCGCCGACGCGTAGGTCGCCGCCTCTCGCGTGAGCCCTTCGTCTTCCGGATAACCCTTCGCGATCTCGATATACTGGTCCACCGCCGCCGTGTAATCCTTCTGCCGCGTCAGCACCGGGATCAGCCCGCGCCGCAACACCAGCTTCAGCTTCTCGTCGCCGACCTCGCGCATTTTGCCGGTGTAGAAATCGCGCAGCCCGCGGTCGTCGCCCTCGCGAACGTAAGTGTCCGCCATCGCAGAAACGTATTCGGGCTTTAGCGGATCGCCTTTCAGCAGCCCGTCCAACAACTGCCGCGCGCGCTGGGTGTCGCCGGTTCCCGTCGATTTCATAGCCGCTTCCAGCGTGAACACCTTCTGCAGAGTGGCGTTCGAGGCCCCAGCGGCGGCCACCAGCACGTCCACCGCCTGCCGTTGCAGCTTGTTCCGCCAGTAGAAATCCGCCGTCGCGCGCACCACGCCCAGGATGGCCGGATTCTGCGCGTACAAAGCCTCCACCGTCTCTCGCGCCCGCTGGATGTCGTGCTTTCCCTCGTGATACCGCATCAGTGCCAGCCGCAGCCGCATCCGCTCCACCGGGTCGGTCGCTACCGCGATCTCGCGTTCCAGCGACCGCCCCAGCACCTCGTCGAGCCCCAGCCGGTCCGCCGTCTCCCGCACCTTTTCCAGCACCTCGAAGGACGCCGTCCGCCCGGCTACCCCAAGCAGGAACTGCACCAGGTCGGCGCGCCGGTTCTGCGCCTCCAGCAGCGCCGTGCGCAGCGACACCGCCGCCACCCCCGGCTCCGCGCCCGCCGCCCGTTCAATCGTCAGCTTCTCGACGATCGCCCGCTGCGCCGGCCGCCGCGACAGTTTGATCAGCCGCTCCCGCGCCGGTGATTCCTCCTCGGCGCCCTTGATGTACTCCGTCACCGCCCGCGCGTAGTCGCGCTTGTTCTCGTAGATGGCTCCGGCCTCGTAGGCGTACAGCGCCGCATTGCCCAGCTTCTTGCGCCCCTCTCCGATCAGCCTCAGCGCGTCGTCGAACAAGTAGTAGTCCCAGAACACCGTAGCCGCTTCCAGGTAGCCGCCGGGTGTGCCGGGTTCGATCGCCGCGAGCCCGTTCCAATACGGCCGGGCGCGCGCGAACATCTCCCGGTCCGCATGAATCTCGCCCAGCTCGGTCAGTACCGCCAGGTCGCGCGGCTCCGACTGGTGCAGCTTCTCCACGATCGCAATCGCTTTGTCGGTGAACCGCGGGTCGAACGCCGCCAGCGAGCGGTCCAGCGATGCCGCCCGGTGCGCCAGCCGCGCGTTGCCCGGCTCCTGCTCCGCCGCCGTAGCGAGCGGCGCCGCGGCCTCCTCGAAGTGCGACCGCCACGTCTCCGCCTCGCCCAGGAACCGCACTGCGGCCGGATTCGCCGCGCCCGCCGCCCGCGCCGCCTCGATCTCCGGACCGAGCCGCTTCGAACTGGCCAGCATCTCAAAGAACCTGGCGCGCAATTTGTCGTCGTGGTACCAGTAATTCCTCAGCAGCTTCTCCCAGGCCGCCGGATTCCACGTGTGCGTGCTCCGATACGCCGAGAGCAGGTTATTCACGAACACCATGTCGTACGGGAAGCGCTGATGCGCGTACAGATTGAGCTGCAAGTGCATCGCCGCCCCGCTCGACCCCGCGCTCACCACGTTCTGGAAATACTTCTCCAAATCGGTCCCCGAGAAAATGCCGGTCACTTCGTGCGTCAGCTTCTCAAACTCCGCCGCCTGCTTCCGCCGCAGATACCAGCGCGCCAGCTTGTCGTACCAGGACGTGCCCCCGAATTGGCCGATGGCCCGCCGGTACACCTCCCCGGTCTGCGCGTCGAAGCGGTTCTGCTGCATGAACGCCGCCAGCCTCTCGTAGAGCCCCGGATCGTTCGGGTTCCGGTCGAGTTCTCTCCGCAGCAGCCGGAGCGCGTCCAGCGGCCGCTTCAGAACCACCAGCCGCGAGATGTAACGCTCCAGAACGCTCGAGTAATCGCCCGCCCGCACCACCGGTTTGGCGGTCTCCGCCTCCGCTCCCTCCGGCGCCCCCTCGTCCGTCCCCTCTCCCTTCTGCGCCGCCCTTTCCGAGCCGCGACCGCCAGGGAGCGGTCCTGCTTTCACTCCCAACGGTATCCCGTTGGCCTTCTCCGCCAGTTCCTTCAGCACCTCGTCGTACGTCGCGAATTCCTGTTGCGTGTCCTGCTTGCGCGCGAACGCATCCGCCATCAGGAGCGCGACCTCGGTACGCTCCGCGGCCTGCGGAAACGCCGTGCGGAACTTGCGAGCGCTACGGATCACTCCGTCGCTGTCCCCGTAGGTCGCGTAGGCCTGGATCAACCGCGCGTGCAGCTCTGGGCGCCGCTGCGAATTCGGAAACCGCGAGTCGAACAGCGCCATCAGCTCGGCGGCGCGCACCCGGTGGAAATAGGCCACCGAAGCCTGGTCCTCGTCGGAGTACTGCTCCCGCGGGGCGGCCGAGTTCAACAGCAGCGACAGGATGCCATTCAAGAACCCGGGATACGGGTCCATGGTGGCGACGTCTTTATAGAACGACAAGTCGCCCGCTCCAAACCGGATCCGCTGCTCGGGCGCGGTGAACAGCACGCTGATGATTCCCGCCAGCGCCCGCTCCGCATCCGCCCCACCGCCCGCCACCTTGTAAAGCTCGTAGTAGTTCCGGACCGCCTCCTCGTACTGCTGCGTCTCCTCGAACAACCGCGCCAGCGTCCAATACTCCTCGGCGCGCCACGGTGACTTGCGCGCCTGCTTCTTCAGCCGGAACTCCACCAGCGCCCGCTGCGCCGCCGGCAGGTTCCCCTGCTGCTGGTAGTAGTAGAAAATGCGCACCGCCGCGTTCAAATCGTTCGGGTTCGCGGCCTGCGCCCCGCGAGCCTTCTCCAGGAAGCGGCGCAGGTTGTGCGTCCGCCCGAGCAGGCCGAAGTACTGCTTCACCAGTTCCGGCGGCCACAGCGGCTGGAACGCGCGGTCGTAGACCCCCAGCGCCTGCTCCACCGATCCGCGACTCTCCTCGATGCGCGCCCGCGCTCCGACCGGAAACACAGTGTCCTCCGGAAACGCCTTCTCGTATGCCGTCGTCAGCTCTCCAGCCACCGCGAACTGCTTGTGCCCCACCAGGTAATCGAAGAAGTTGGAGTACGCCGCCTGTTCGCGCGGGTACCGTGCGATCCAGGCGCGATACTGCGCCATCCCCGTCTCCACCGGGAGCGCCTGCGCCTCCACCAGCGCCACCGCGCGCTCGAAGGTGTGCCAGCTCCGCTGCTGGTTCACCGGCTGGAGCCGCTCCTGCGACGGCGCCAGCACCTGCGCGCCCGCCGCATCCAGGGCGCCGAGTTCGTCCGGCGGCCGCAACCGCCGATGGTAGAAGTCGGCCAGCGCGAGTTGGCCCGCGCCTTTGTCCGGGGCCAGTTCCGCGAACTTCTTCCAGTCCTCCTCGGCCGCGGCGAAGTCGAGCTGCTCCTCGGCCGCGTGCGCGCGCAGCGCCCGCAGATCGGCTTCCGCGGGAGTTGCCTCAATCAACTGGCCGAGCGCCGCGCGGCTTTCCTGGGGTGAGCGGCGAACCGTGACCGGCCCCCCCGGCATCGGCGCCGTGCAGAAAAACACACCGTCCAGCCGCGCGATGTCCGGCAGGTTTTGTAGCCACCCCGGCAGGTCCGCGTAAACAGCGATCACCGCCACCATCAGCGTGGCGGCCAGCAACAATAGGCGCTTACGGAAGGACTTCAAGGGCCACCTCCTGCGTTCCGATGTTGTGCGCGAAATCCTCGGCCGTTACGGTCAGGACGTACTTGCCGGCCGCCAAATGCTCCGGCACCGTGAACTCCCCGGCGTTGGCGCCCTCCTGCGCGCTCCACCGCAGGCTCACCGGCGCGATCCCGTACATTCGCGCGTACACCGTCCGCGTGGTGCGCGAAGCGCTCGCCCGCACTCGCACAGACTCTCCGCGCTGGAACCGCTTCTTGTCCAGCCGCACCCGCACCACCGGCGGCTGGCTCGCGATCACGAACGTCTTCGATTCGCGGTAAACGTGCCCCGCCCGGTCGCGCAGGATCAGCCGCACCCGGTAGGTGCCGTCGTTCATGTCCACCGGCGCCAGAAACCGCGTCTGCCAGGTGTCTTCTTCTTTCAGGTACCGCAACTCCTTCACCAGCCCGAACGGAAACAGCGCCACCACCGAGGCGATCATCGGATCCGTTTTCACCCGCAGCACCGGGTCGCCCGGCCGGATCAGCCGCGGCCGCAAAAGCGCTCGCGGAGCCGCCAGGAACGACGTATAGGGCGTCACGAACTTGTACTTGCGCGCCAGCCGGATGATCTCGTCGATGGTCGCGCGGTCCTCGCCATCCCGCTCGATCTTCTCGAGCAGGGCGTCCACCCGCGCCCGCGCCCAGGTTCGCGGCAACTGCGGATGCTCCGCGCTCAGCGCCGGAAGCGCCGCCTGGGCCCGCAGCTCCAGCGGCTGGCCCTCCCGCGCGCCTCGCGCCGTGAAAGACGCTTGCAGCGGCTTTTTGTACTGCCCGACCCAGGCCGCCTCCGACCCCGCGAACGTCTCGCTGCCCAGCCGGTAGACCATGTCGAAGTTCGCCGCCGGTTCCGCCACGAGCCGAAGCTGTTCGATGGGCCGCTGCCCGATCTTTGCCAGAAACGCGTTGAGCTTGAACTCCACCGGCTCGGTGGAGCGCACCCACTCGACGATCCCATCGTTGCGCCCCAGCATGTTCAGCAGCGGCATGTTCGCATCGTCGCCCACCGCGAAAACATAGGTGCGCGGCCGCGCCTGCTTCCATTTCGCGGCGTACCCCGATGCCAGTTTGGCGTTCCGGATCGTTCCCCGCGTCGGGCTACCGTCGGCCAACAGCACCAGGTACGATTCGCCCCCCGAGAACTGCGCCAGCGCCGCCCCTAGCGCCCGCTCCAGATCCGTGCCGCCGCGCAGCCGGCTGGCGCGCACGAACCCCAGCGCCTTTTCGACCGCCGCCGTGTCCGCCCCCACCGGCGCGGGCGCGAACTGCTGCACCTCGGTGTTGAACAGCACCACGTTGAACCGGTCCGCCGGACGCAGCATGTGCAGCAGCGTGTCCAGCGCCTGGAAGTTCCGCTCCAGCTTTTCCCACTGCATGGAAAGCGAGTTGTCGAACAGCGCCACCACCGTGCGCGGCCCGCCGCCCGCGCCGCTGGCCTGCCCCGGCGCGATCAGAGCCGAGGCCTCGAAGAAGCCCGGCTCGTTCGCATCCCGGTGTGTCAGCACCTCCATGCGGTCCGCGCCCTTTGCGTCTACCGAGTACCGCACCGCGAAGTCTTCGTTGAAGGTCACGTTGCGGCCCTCGAACGATCCTTTCACCAGATTCGGCGTGGATTCGCCGATCTTCATTGGGTAGCTCTTGCTCACCACCTCGACGCCGGTCAGCGGGTGCTTCGAGCGCAGCTCGAACTGGATGCGCAGCCGCCCCGCAACCTGCGCCTGGTAAGCGTCCGGCCGCAGCGGCACCGCGAACAGGCACTTCAGCTTCTCCACCGGAATGGTCTCGTGATACTCGATTTCCAGCCGCTTGGTGCCGTGCGCGGGAATGGGAACGATGCGCGCGCTGAACACCGCCGTGCGCCGCGCTTCGTCCGCGTCGCGCTCCCCCATCTGCAGCAGCCCGGGGTCGATGGCCTGCGCCTTGATGTCCCGGTACAACTCCTCGGCCCGCTTCCGCTCCAAGATCACTCCGGGGATGCGCGTCACGTCGTCCCACACCGCGAAGTCCGAGACCGTGGCCCGCCCGGGCAGCGCGAACAGGTAGTTGCCCTCCAGCACTCCGTTGTGGTGGCTCAAGAAGATTTGCCGGATCTCCACCCGCGCGTCGCCGTTGTCGATGCGCACGTCAATCGACATCTCCTCCAGCGACAGCACCGAAGCGTCCAGCTTCTCGCGATCCGATGGGATCAGCACCCCGGCGTCGCCGAATGCCAGCGCCGTCAGCAACAGCAGTACAGCCGCCAACCTCATAACACCTCCGGAAACCGGACCAGCCCGTTGTCGGTCCCCACGTAGACATAGCCGCCATGCGCCGCGAGCGCGGTCACGTTCCGGGAGGGCAACCCCGCCGTCAGGTTGCTCCACCGGCCCGCCGCGCGATCGTAGACGTACAGCCCGCCGGAAAGCGATCCCGCATACACCTTGCGGTCCGTCGCCAGCATCGCGTTCGAGTTCACTTCAAATGGCGCGCGCAGATCCGGGAACGTCTGCCACCGCCCCGCGGCGTCGAACCGCAGCACGCCGGCCCCATACGTCCCCACGAACCACTCCGCGCCCACCGGCACGATTGCCGTGATCCAATTATGCCGCAGCCCCGAATTCGCCGTCGTGTAATTCGCGCGGATCGCGTCGCCCTCCAGCACCGACATCCCGCCCAGCGTTCCCACCAACAATCGCTCGCCGGACGCCGCCAGCGCGTACGCGTGATTGTTCACCAGCCCGTGGAACGCGTACAGGCTGCGCATCCCTCCGGCGTCCGCGAAGGTAAGCCCCGCCGGCGTCGCAATGGTGAGGCCCCCCGCCCGCGGCACCACGTCCGTCACGTGGTTCGAGATGAGCCCCTCGTTCCGTCCCAACACCTGCCGCTGCTTGCCCGCCGCGTCGAACAGCACCAATCCGTTGGCGGTCGCCACCGCCATGATCGCGCGTTCCCGGTCCTCGACGATCCGGTTGACGCAGAACACGTGATCGTTTTCGACGTGCGTGGCGCGGTCTCCCCCCGCCTCCAGGATGTCCAGCCCGCGATCGAAGTAGCCTACCCACAGCCGCCCCGCGCCGTCGAAACCGAGCGCGGAGACGTTGCGGTCGGCCAGCAGCGCGCCCTCCCGGTCCAGCACCCGCCGGAACCCGCCCCGCCCTTCGTCCACCACGTATAAACCGCTCTCCGAGACCGCGTAGAGCGCGCCGCCGATCTCCAGCAGCCGCTCCACTTTGCCCGGCAGCGCTTCTCCGCTCTGCCGCGCCGGACGCTGTCGGCCCGCCGCGAGCGGAACCTCTACCACGCCCTCCCCGAGCGTGCCGATGGCCAGCTTTCCCCCGCGCACCAGCAGCGATTGCGCAAAGAAGCCCGAGGCAAGCACCCGCCGAAACTTCCCCTCGACGAACTCCGCCACTCCCATCGGCGTGCCAGCGTAAACAGCCTCCGGGGTCACCGCCAGCGACAACACCTGCGGATCGGGAAGTCCCTCGCTCTCGCCGAACCGCTCCACCTCCCCCGCGTGCCAGTGCAGGACCCCGCGGTCCACCGTGCCCACCCAGACGCTGGAGTCGTCCCCCGCGAGCGCGGTCACCGCCAGGTCGGACAGTGCTGGATGGAATGCCGTGATCCGCTTCCCGTCATACACCAGCACCCCTTTCTTGGGGGTGCCAAGCAACACCCGGCCGGTGGCGAGCGGCAGCACCGCCGTCAGCGTCCGGTACGCCGCCGCCTCCGGGCGAACCTGCCGGAACGCCCGCCCGTTGTACGCGAGGAGCCCCTCTCCCTGCGTGGCGATGAACAATTCCGGCCCGCTCGAGGCAATGCTCACCAGCGGCCCGGGCAGATCCAGCCCCACGCGGTAGCGCACTTTTACCCCGCCATCGGCATCGTACTCCACCAGGCCCGCCGGCCCGCAGACGTATAGCCTGCCGCGATACAACGCCGCGTCCCGAAACACCGCCGGCGCGGAAATCGCTTCCAGCCCGGACGGTCCTCGGCGGTCCAGTGGCGCCGAGACAAACGCGATTTCTTCCTCCGCCGCGCCGCGCCGTGCCGACTCGCTCACCGCCCGCGAGGCCCGAAACAGCGCCCAGCCCGCCCACAGAATGGCCGCCAGCCCCACCGCCGCCAGTGCCACCCGGGACACGCGCGTGTGCCAGATCTGACACGCCACCGTTCGAATATATTGAACGCCGCGCCTCATCGCCCACACTACAGCACGTCCACTGCCACTGTGTATGCTTCTGGAGGGCGGGCTTCAGCCCGCGCGGGACTTCAGTCCCGCTACGATCCCGGCGTGTGGGTCGGCACCAGTTCCACCACGAGCTGGTTCACCACTTGCTTGACGCCCTTGGTCTTGCGGGCAATGTGCTCGGCCCTGGTCTTCTGTTTGTCTTCGCGGACCGTGCCGCGCAGAGTCACCACGCCGTCCTTCACATCCACGTCGATGCCCCCGCCCTTCACGTCGCGGTCGGCGGCCAGACGCTGCCGCACACGATCGTAAACCTCGTCGTCGGCGCTCCTCTTCTGCGCAAACGCGGCTTGGCAAGCCGCCATCAGGATCGCGAAAACCACCAACACCGTTACTGTACGCATAGTTGCCTGCCAATCTGTCCCGGAATCTCATTCTATGACAATTTCCATACAAACAGATTGCACCAAGGGTACGCTCGCTTCGCCGCAGCGACCCTCCATCTCGGCGGTCGGCGTGTTCTCGGCCGGTGGCGCCTACAAAACCAGTGACAGTACACTCAATCACCGATTTCCCGGAAACCCGTGGCAGTACACCTTGTCCCGCCGTGGTCAGGCTGTACTGTCGCGGGTTTTCCCTCCCGATTGCCCCTAGCGGGACTTTACTGGGATGGGAGTGAGCGCGGGCCGATGTGGCTTGGTTCTGAGTGAGTTGGGGGCGGGAGTCGGTATTACCTAACGGTGGGTACTACACAGCTCATTCAGGCCGAACAGGCCGGCCAGGCTCTGTTGCGGCAGGCTCCGCTTGGAAAGCACCGTTGCGGTGCGATGCGGGGCAGCGCCACCGGCAGCTCCTCGGAATCGACGACGTTGCCGGGATAGACGTGGTGACATAGGCTGAGGCCGTGCTCGCCATCCAGGACGTAACTCAATCCCACCTGCCGGAGATCGTGGCGCCCTTGCTTGTTGTGCCCCCGTTGGGCCAGTTGGTTGCGCGTGTTGGTGCCGGCGACGCCGGTGTAGAAATTGGTGGTGTCGTAGGCCAGCAGGCGGCGACCCACCAGTTGCTTTTCCTTCCACACGCCCAGCAGGCGCATCTGCGCCTGGTCCAA